>MENF01000201.1:29411-61053 GCA_001769035.1 Bacteroidetes bacterium GWA2_32_17 | reverse complement strand
ATGGGGATTAGATAGATTTGACGCCACTTATGAAGGATATGAAATTGCTAAAAAAGATGTGTGCATAGACAAGCTCCAAAAGAGAGGGGAGTTTAAATGTAAAGTTAAAACTCTAACCGTTTTGAGTATAACATCTGATTTCTATTTTCTAACCTCTAACTTCTAACTTCTTTTAATATGCAACCGAATAAACTCTACCATTCCGCCATGTATCAACAGCTTGTGTCCACGAAATTTTATACATTTCTTCACGAACTAATGTATAATCGTTATTAGTAAACGGATTTTGCTGACGCATAAAATTAAAAACTAAAGTTTTATTACTTTGAGAAGTTCCATAAATCCACCTTTCTACACCATCAGCTTTGTATATTGTTACAGGTAATCCGAAAACAATATAAATTAAACCTCTATCTGTTTTCCAACCTTCGGTATAACTTGTAAAATACTTATTTGCTAACATTACACGTGTATAAAAAACTCGAATTAATTCACGTGCTCTATTTACATTTCCGCCGGCATTTAACCAAAATTTATCTACCGATTCTTTTTTATTGGCAAGCAAATTCATGTCGTTAAATTCCTTTTGTGTAGTTAACATTCTTAATGGTTGAAGAAGGCATACTGGCGTTGTGATTTCTGGAAACGACTGATAAAATTCTAAAACAGAAAAACCAAGTTTTAATGTATCTTGGTAAAAATGAATTATCCCATCGTTTTTCAAAGTAAATATTGACGTATCGGTAAGCCAAACAACTCTTGTACTATCTGGCTTTGGTGGCATAAAACGATTATAATTCCCTAAAGAATATGGTGCGGGACGAAGTATAAATTTATTTTGAAACCAAGAAACATCCCATTTCAAAGGTAATTTTTTGCGTAAAACAATTTTAAAAGTATCTGTATCTGAATGTAATGGTTCAAAATAAGGATTATTATTCTTATCAACTATTAAAGCATCGTCTTTATTAATTCTTTGGCTTCTATCAATTGATAAAAACATCTGATTTCCTGCATTCTGATTAGCATCATAAACCGTTAAATCTAAAAAGTATGAAATTGTATCTTTTGTTTTTACTTCAAAAGATTTTATTATGTCATCAGAATTAATTTGTTTAAAATGATAATAAAAAGTGCCACTATCAACCAAAAGCATTGTTTTAGAAGAATTGTACAATAAATAATGAAGTTTAATAATTGCTTGAGAGGTTTCGCCATTAGACACGTACATTATGCCTTTATTTTTAATTTTGAAATAAATACGCGAAGTTGTATCAGTTTCGTTATATACAATAAATTTAGAATGAAGTACTGAACTACTTGGGTTATAAATAAATGAAACATTCATGTTTCGTGAACCTGAATTGTTTTGATAAGTTGTGCACGATGTTGCAATTATGAAGGAAATAAAAATATATAATAGTAACTTGTTCATAATTTAACAATAATCAACAAATCAAATTCTTATGCATCTTTAATTTTGTAAAATTATATAAATTATTTTACTAATCCAAAATCAACAGCGGTTTGGTATGTTGAATGAAAACCTTTATTTATTCCAAACAAACCTGTTTTGCCACCTTCGTTGTTATTTTTACCTGGATTTATTAATAAACGATGACCTAAATCTTTTATTTCGTAATAAATTATATTTGTTACCGAATCGCTATTTAGGTATTCGAAGCGAGTAATGTCTTTTATATTATTAAAATTAGTTTCAATTTTATCGGGAACTGTATCCATTTTGCATATTGTTGACCATTGTGAAATAATAAAGCCAGCATTTTTGTGATTTACAATGGGGTCGCTTAAGCCTTGATAAATAATAAGTTTGGGATACGTCCCTTTATATTCCACATTTTGCATAACAACTTTATGAGCAAGTTCAAAATTTGAAACATGTCTATTCCCAAACATAACATGCATTGCTGTAACTGGATTATTTGCAATTCTATAAGCAGTTCCAGCAAAAACAGCACCTGCCGAAAATGTTTCAGGATGTGTTGCCAATAAAGCCATACTCATTGCAGCTCCTGCTGAAAGTCCAGTTATATAAATTTTATTTTGAGCAATATTGTAATTTTCAGTTACATACTTAATCATTTGATAAATTGATTCGCACTCTCCTTTTCCCTTGTCAATATCTTTACTTTTAAACCAATTGAAACACAAATTCGAATTGTTCGAAAATTTTTGTTGCGGATATAAAACAATAAAATTATTTAATTCGGCCAATTTATTCCAACCGGTTAACTCTGCAACATCATTGGCATTCTGACTACATCCGTGTAAAACTACAACTAAAGGCTCGGGTTCATTTTTATTGTACTTATTGTTTAAATAATTAAACATTTTTAAATTGCCTGGGTTTGAGCCGAAATTTTCTATATATATTAAATTTTCCTCTGAAATTTGAGAAATACAATATACATGAAAAAAGAAAATGCAAATAATAATTAACCCAAAAGGTTTATAAAACATAAATTAAATGTAATGAAACAATGTTTAGAAAGGTTATAAATGTTTCTTTTTAGGGTTTTTCCTATTATCAAATAAGGAAAGTATAATAACAGTCTCATTTTTTATTCTATAGAATAAAGTTATTTGCTTTAAAATCACAAATCCTCTAATACCTTTTTTGTGATTTTCAATTGAACCAATTTCATGAAATTCAGATATTAATTCAATTGTTTCATAAACTTTTATAACAAATCCTTTAGTAACATTTTCATTCCATTCTGTTTGTAAATATTCTATAATGTTATTAAAATTTAATTCAGCTCTTATTGTCCAAAAAACTTTTAAAGCCATTTTTTATGTTTTTTTTTCAATTCATCGTTACTGATTAAATTTTTCGATTCTTCAGATTCTTCAAAAGCAAGATTTAATTCCCTTCTTTGTTCATTTGTTAAATTATTCCACAAAACATTTTCTTTTTCACTTTTTTTGTTTAGAATTAATTCGTAAAATTTAATCAAAATATTTTCATTATCAATGCTATCAATTAGTAAATGAAAATTTCTTCTTAATTCTAATGTGTTCATAATTTTATTTTTAGAAAATATAATACAAAAATAACGAATAATCAGGAATTATTAAAATTTACTTTGGATTAATTGAATTAATCACCTTTAAACCAACAAGTTTATCATATTTTGATGTAATATCGTGCCAGTAAACAAAAATTAAATAATCGTTTTCGGTTTGATAGTGGTTGCCTTCTATAAATCCTACATCAGCTTCATTTATTCCATCTTTCATGTAAGCATATTGATAATCATAAAACCCTTGTTTTAAAAATAGTGTAAGTTCATAAGATTTTTTCTTGAAATTATATTTCAGCATATTTTCTTTTTTGCACTGCCAATCGCTTAAAGCTCCAAAAACATAAATATTTCCATCAACCATTGGTGCATCAAAAGGTAACGAGAAAGTAACGAATAAATAATCGGCTTCAATTTCACTATTTATTCCTAACGAGTTTTTTACAAGATACTTGCCGTTAATGTCCTGAGATTGAAAGTAAACTTTAAATGTTCGTTTTTCGTCGGGGTATAAATAAAAGTGATAAAATGGTTTTTCGTATTCAATATATTGTACGTGTTCGGTTTGATATTTTACACTTTTAGCATCAACATTTCTAAATTCACTTGTAGCAGGAAAAATATTTCCATCTTCATAGTTGTATATCAATTCGTTATCTTTGATGAACAGGGGTTTCAAATTTGAAATTACATTATCGAAACGTCCATTTTGGCTAAGTACAATTTTAATATCGCTAAACGGGTCGTTACAAGTAAAAACATTATGCAATGTAAAATCAATTTCCTGATGGCTTTTCATTAAATCAATTTGAGTAGCGTGTTTTACGCTTGCAACTATTTCGGTTTTTGTTTCTACTACATAAAATCTTCGGGTTAAAACGGGTTTTTCTTTATCGCCATTTTCGTAAACAAAGAGCAAATAATTTCCCGATAACTTTAATTTAATATTTTCATTTGGGAGCGAAATTTTATAATGAATATAATTGCATAAAGTATTGAAAGATTGTTTGTAATTTGTTACAGGATTTTCATAAAATCCGTCAATAAATTCATTTTCAGATAAATTAGATGGCTGCCAGTTGCTATTGCAATGAATAAAAGTATAATTATAATTTTCGATATTATCTGAGATTTCATCAAAAGTAAAGGTAATAGTATCTGTATTATTAAGTTCTACAAATGGATACGATAACTCAAAACCCTCGCGGTAAGTTAACGGTGTTTTAATATTTTCTTTGTATATATAATTATCGTAGCGAAATGTATTATTAGTAAAATAGTCGTCCTGAGCATATAAAGTAAAAGAAAAAATAGAATAAACAATGTGCAGAATAATAAACTTGTTCATAAAATAATTTTAGCAAAAATAGTAAATACTATGCCAAAATTATAAATGAAACTGGAAAATCGTTCATTTTAATAATCACAAAATGAAAAACGAATAATAAAAATGACAATTACTCGTTTATTTTATTAATTTTGTATTAAAATCAAATATTTACTTATGAAAACAAAAATATTTAAAATCTTTAGTGTACTTATAATATTTATTATTATTTTTATAAATAATAAAATTTCTGCACAAGACACTATAAAAAAAAATCTTGAAACATTAGATTTAAAAACACAACTATTAGATACAAAACTCCAATTATTAGAAACTAAATTAAAATTATTAGAATCTACTCCAAATCAATTAAATCAGAAGTTTAACCGAATAGACTCCATTTTTCTTTTACATATTGATTCAATTTATAAACATGTTTATATAATGATTGACAAACAGAAAGTTGATTCTTTTACTCAAAAACTGCCAACAGACTCAATAAAAAGTATAAAACCCTGTAAAACATTAATAAAAATTAGTCCAACCCGCATTTTTGAAGGAACTCTTCAATTATCTTTTGAACGAGCAATAAAAGATAATTTTTCTATTGATTTTACCGCTTTCGCTACTTATGTTACTAAAAATAGTCTTGGTGGAGAATATTTTAGTAAACAAGAGTTAAACTCTTATTCTGATATTACCAGTTCTTATATACCCTATACAGGAGAAATGATGACAGGTTACGGTGCTGTAATACAAACAAGAAACTATTTATTGCATAGAATAAATCCAAAATATAAAGCACCTTTTGGTTTATATGCTTCGCCATATCTGATGTATAGAAAAATTACAATTTTCGGGATGAACTATATAAATGATAGTCTTGGGGTAACAAAAGAAAATGAAATCAAGCAAAATTTAGATATAGGTTCTGCCGGTGTTATTTTAGGGTATAGTTTTCCTGTTTTTGATGTTTTATCTATTGATATACATATTGGTGGTGTTTTGAGACTAAGCAAATATTACAGAGAATCTCATTTTACAAAATACAAAAAGTGGAATAATATTGATTATTCAGGTGTATTACCTACTGCTGGAATTAGCATTGGTGTATTGAAATAATTTTTTGTAATGCTGATTAGTAAAGAATTTTATTCTTTTGCTACATTACAACCTTTAAGTTGTTTTAATAATTCGTGTTTAAATTGACGTTCGGCTACATTAAGTTCTAAAATTTTATTTACAGGTAAAACTTTTTTGTATTTCTGATAATATTCAGCGTCTAATTTTGCGCAAGTTAGCTCAATTTCCATAAGTTTATCGGACAATAATTCGAGTTCATTACTAGTGAGATTTTCTTTGTTTTTTTTATAATTCCGCATAACAATTTTTTCCTGTTTGTCTAAATCTTCTGCTTTTTTATTTTTTTCGTTATAAAGAGGCCAAAATTGTTGCGATTCTTCAACAGTAAGCTGAAGTTTATTTGTAATAAATGCAACTTTTTGAGATTTTATTTGTTCCATTCGCTTGCAATTTTCATCACACTGTGCATAACTATTGTAATAAAAAGTTACAATAACAATAAACAATAAATTTAATTTTTTCATTTTAAATATATTTTAATAAGCTTCAGCTATAGCGTTTTCGTCAATATTCTCGTTAACTAAAAAATCAATAATATCATTACCTTCAATTTTTTGCTCAATATCAGAAGTTGCAATTTCGTCAATTATATGATTTTCATCAAAAAAAGAAAGTTCTGTTTCGGTATTATTATCAATAACAACAGCAATATTTTTATTTATTAAATTTTGTTTATAATTAAATTGGTAAACACTAAAACTAAATACTGCTAATACTGCTATAGAAGCAGCAACAGCAACTTTATATTTCCATGAATGCCAAAATGTTACTTTAACAATTTCCGATTCATTTTCAATTTTGTGAAACAAGTTGGAATTAAAATCTTCAAAATATCCTTCAGGTATTTTAAATGGATTGTTTTTATTAAAAAGCTCTTTATTTAAGTTTTCTTCAATCATGTTTGTTTTGACAATTAAATGTTAAAAAAGTTTAATCGTGTTTTAAAAATTCTTCTATTTTTTTTATTGCAAAATGATACGATGCTTTTAATGCACTTTCCGAAGTACCTAATATTTTAGACATTTCTTCGTAAGGCATTTCATCGAAATAGCGCATATTAAAAACTAATTTCTGTTTAACAGGCAAAGTTTGAATTGCTTGCTGAAGTTTGAGTTGAGCTTTGTTACCGTCAAAATATGCATCGGACTCCAAATCTATATTTACATCATCTACATTTATAAATAAACGTTTCTTTTTTTGATGTAAAAAAGTTAAACATTCGTTAGTAGCAATACGGTATAGCCATGTATATAATTTCGATTCTTTCTGAAAACTCGAAAGCCCTTTCCATGCCTTAATAAATGTATTCTGTAATAAATCATCGGCATCGTTATGATTAATAACAAGTTTACGAATATGCCAATATAACCTTACTTTATATTTATTAATAATTTCGTTAAATGCTGCATTTGACAATGAAGGGTTTTCAAAATCATTTAAAATTTCTTTATCGTCGCGTTCTGCCATTCAATTATAAAATAACAAATTACAATAAACAATCAAATCCCAAATTAAAAATACCAAATTCCAAGTTCCAAAAAGATACAAACCCTTTTTAAAATCCTATCCTTTGGAGAGGATTTATGTGAGTTTAAACTCAAAACTATAAACCCGAAACAATGAACAAAGTATTATTACAAAGTAAACACCAAACTCGAAACTCGAAACTCGAAACATTCTTTACTTATGCATTTTTTCGAGCAATAACTTTTTCTGAAGCTTCAACAATTGCTTTAGCATTTAATCCATAAAGTTCAAGTAAATCGTAGGGTTTGCCACTTTGTCCAAATTTGTCGTTAACCGCAACCATTTCGATATTTACAGGAAAATATAATGATAAAAACTGGGCAATACTATCACCTAATCCACCATTACGAAAATGCTCTTCGGCAGTAACAACGCATTTTGTTTTTAATACCGATTTTAAAACTGCTTGTTCATCTAACGGTTTAATTGTATGAATATTAATAACTTCAGCAGATATGCCTTTTTCTTCTAGCATTTCTTTTGCTTCGAGTGCTTTCCATAACAAATGACCAGTAGCAAAAATCGAAACATCTTTTCCTTCTTCAAAAACAATTGCCTTACCAATTTCAAAAGTTTGGTTTGCAGGAGTATAAACAGGAACTGATGGTCGTCCAAACCTTAAATAAACAGGTCCAACATATTTGCTAATTTCAATAGTGGCAGCTTTTGTTTGATTAAAATCGCAAGGATTAATTACAACCATATTAGGCAACATTTTCATTAATCCAATATCTTCCATAATTTGGTGAGTGGCACCATCTTCACCTAAAGTAATACCTGCATGTGATGCGCAAATTTTTACGTTTTTATTTGAATATGCCACACATTGGCGAATTTGGTCGTAAACTCTGCCAGTAGCAAAAGCAGCAAATGAACCGACAAAAGGAATTTTACCGCCGATAGTAAGTCCAGCAGCAACACCAATCATATTTGCCTCAGCAATACCGCATTGAATAAATCTTTCAGGAAATTCTTTAGCAAAAGCATCCATTTTTAAAGAGCCGGTTAAATCGGCACATAATGCGATAACATTTTTATTCGTTTTTCCTACTTCTAAAAGTCCTTCACCAAAACCGGAACGGGTATCTTTTTTTTCTTTTACAATATATTTCTGCATAATGTTTATTTAATATACAAAGGGATAGAACTTCCACTAACTATTTTAAATGATTTAGTAATTGAATTCATTGAACGTTTAACATTTTTGCCCCTCCAAACAACCTGATAATTACCCGGCAATAATGTAAAAGTTTGTTTTGTTGATTCGATGTCAAGGTTTATAACCCATTCTAATTTATTATCTTTTTCGAGTAAAACACTTCCATAACCTGGTGCATCGGTCATAAAAGTTATCATTCCAGGGTCTGGAATCCTAACGGTTGTAGTGTGACTTTGAGCAATATCAATATCATTTATTAGTAATCGAGGCAATGTTAACACTTCAATATCGTAACTGCCAACAATATATTTTTCGGTATAATTAACATTTTGCATGTTAAGAGTAAGCATTTTGCCTTTCTGACGAACAATAAAATCGAGTTCTTTATATTGTTGAATATTAGCTTTTACTATTAAATAACCTTGTGGTGCATCAGTTGCAACTACAGTATGTTTACCGGGAGTTAATTTTATACTGTCAATAAAAACAGGTGGTATTGTATGGGCAACCATTCGATATGAGGGCAATGGATCTAAAATTAGTGTATCAGGAACCCCTCGATTATTTAATGTGTGAATAAAATTATATTTTATTTTTCCCGACTCGCGATCATAAAAAGTCATATTAACGTCAGTTTCAGTAGGATTGCCTGTTTTATCAAGCAAATTTACTTGCATGCTTGTATTATTAAGTGCCTGTGAAATAACAATACCCAAAACTTCTTTAAATTGGGTTTCATTTGCTGCATCGAAATATTGTCCAACACACTCAAAAGTTTTTTTAAATTCTAAATCGAGCCCAACACCAATAACAAAGGGTTTTAAAATAATTCCTTGTTTTTGTAATGCAAGCGAAACTGCACAAGGGTCACCATCGCATGCTTCGATGCCGTCAGTAATTAAAATAATAATATTTCTGCTTTTTGTACTTTTTGGAAAATCGAGTGCAGCGCTTTCTAAAGATTTTGCAATAGGAGTTGTACCCTGAGCTTGAAGTTTATTTATAGTTCCTTTTATTTTATTTACATTATTTTTTGAAAATGGTACTTCTAAACGAGTATCGTCGCAACGTTGGGGTGGCACAGAATACTGGTGTCCATATACACGTAAAGCAAGTTCGATATCATCAACTTTAGCCAAACTATCAAGCAAAGTGTTAAGCATTTTTTTAGCAATATTCATTTTGCTGTCTGTTTCCCATTTTGCAAGCATGCTCTGCGAGGCATCGAACACAAAAAGTATTCGGGTAAGTTTAATATTTTGGTCAGTTTGAGTTACTTGTTGAGCAAAAGAAATATTAGTACAAAAAGCCAAAATCAAAAAGATGAAATTTATTTTTATATAACTCATTTGAGATTTGTTATTTTAAACTATTTGCCACAGATTACACTAATTAATTATTAAGTTAATATTACTCTTTTAAATTTTAGTGAATCTTCACCAAAATTTAAAATTAATCCTACTTTCAATTTTGAAACTGCAAGATAGTTAATCGTTTGTTTATAATTTTCTCCAATTACTTCTAATTGCGATTTAACCTCAATAATTATGTTATTATAAGTTACAAAATCAGCTGTATAAAATCTTTTTAGAATTGTCCCTTTATAATTAATTTTAAATTGTTGCTCTCTAACGTAAGGAATACCAGCCCATTTAAATTCTAATTCAAGAGCATCTTTATAAACAATTTCCAAAAATCCTTTTCCTAAAGTTTTATGAACCTCCATTGCAAAACCAATAATTTTATATGTTTCATCTTTAAGAAGAAAATCTTCTTTATTAGCATAAAACATTTCAGGTTCTTCAACTTTAAACATAAATTTCTTAATTTCTTTCTGTGAATATTTGTGTAATCTGTGGCAATATAAAAACCATTATTTCTATTCTTTAAAAATTCATTTTAATAATCTCCAATTGTTACAGGTAATTGAGCAAGAGCTTTTTGGCATTGTTCATCGTTAGGTGAATTACCATGCCATTTATGTGTTCCCATCATAAAATCGACACCCATACCCATTTCTGTTTTCATAAGAATAACGATTGGTTTTCCTTTTCCAGTATTTTCTTTTGCGATTTTTAATATATCAACTACATTTTGCATATCGTTACCATTCATTTCAAGAACTTGCCAACCAAAACTCTCCCATTTCGCATGTAAATTTCCTAATGATAACACTTTATCGGTTGGTCCATCAATTTGTTTCCCATTAAAATCGATAGTTGAAATTAAATTATCAATTCCTTTTGCTGCGGCAAACATTGCAGCTTCCCAATTTTGTCCTTCCTGCAACTCGCCATCTCCATGAAGACTATAAACCAAGCAATTATCATTATTCATTTTTTTTGCTAAAGCTGCACCACATGCAACTGATAAACCTTGCCCGAGTGAACCACTTGAAATTCTAACACCTGGTAAATCTTCTGCATTTGTTGGGTGGCCTTGCAAACGTGTACCTAATTTTCGAAATGTTGAAAGTTCGCTTATTGGAAAATATCCTCTACGAGCTAAAATACTATACCAAACAGGCGAAATATGACCATTCGAAAGAAAAAACAAATCTTCGTTTATCGCATCCATTGTAAAATTTTTCGGTTCAATTTTTATTGTATCGAAATACAATGCTGTTAAAAAATCGGCACAACCAAGCGAACCGCCAGGATGACCTGAAGCAGCGCCATGAACCATTCTTACTATGTCGCGGCGAACCTGTGCCGCTATTGATGTTAATGTATTAATGTCTGTCATAATTTTAAAAATCTTATTTTTCACTTTCCATTTCTTCACTTTCGTCCTCATCGCGGAGTGTAGCGCCAAGATAGATTTGTCGTTTAATTTCTTCACGGATTTTACGATTAGAATAAAAGAATGTTTTTTCTTCTACTACTTCATCGTGTCCTTCTTTGAGTACAAGCAAGCGAGGAAGAATTTCAGCAAGGTATTTATCATCTGTTGGAACCCAAAAATCCGTCCATTCAAAACTCCATAGTGCTAGGATATAACGCGCCTCGTCTTCGGAGCGACACTCAATTTTTTCTTTGCCACATTTTAATATCCAGCCAAAAAGTTCATTAATAATTTCCACATCATTGCGCCAGCATGGTAAATCCATCTGTTTGCGATTGTTTTTGGGAAGACACATTACTTTATCGCGGTGATATTCTCCGAGAAGTTCCATTTATTTATTTCTTTTTTTTAATTCATTTATTGCATCCACCTTTGCCATCATCACATCAATTCCCTCTACAAATTTAGTTTTTTTCTCAACACTTTTTGTTTTGTCAATTCTTGATTTTATCAAATCCACTACGGCACGATATACTTCCAACTGCTCCTCATCGCTCAATCCCAGTATTTCGCCCATAATGATTTTATCCAATTCTCTGCGGTCAGATTTTATTTTATCAAGCGAAACTTCGGAAGGATTGTTGGCACCAATTTCATCAAAGATGGATTCCATCTCTCTATTTGCGATTTTATTATACACGCATTGTAATTTTTTTTCCTGCTTTTTAGAAATTGCCATTGGGTTAACTATCCTGCAAGAAAGTAATTCGTAAACCTGAACTTTAATTACTGTAAGTGCACCAGTTAATTGTCTTCCTTGTATTTCAAGTAATAACCTGAATAAAGTTGAATTTAGAATACTCCCCATCAACTCTTTTTTGTTTTCATCTTTGATATAAATATTAAACAAATTGCAATCAGTAAACACTTTTGACGAATTATCTAAAACCAAAAATCTTTCTCCCATTTGATAAAAAAATAAATAGTCGCCTGGTTTTATTTTGGACAACTCATACCATCTCTCTCTGACTTGCAATGTAGGTTTTTCGTTAACAGATTCCTTTTCTCCTTTGAGAATATGCTGCAAAATATTTTTGCCTTTCAGTTTCTTTCTATCTCTATCAATAAATAAAACACGATGTTTAAAATTTTCCGCTTTATTTTTTATTCTCTTGGCTTCACGACCACTACAGATTAAATAATTCGGCACCCACTTTCCATTTTCATCTTTGTGCATCCAAAATTCTTTTTCAATCTTTCGCTTTATAATTTCTTCTTCGGTGAGATAGAAAAATTCATTAGCACCTGTTGTGAATCCTCTTTGTACATCTGCAATTTTTTTTAGAAATATTAATTTGTCTTTTCCTTTCTCCAAAATTTTAAAAAATATTTTAGGTGCTCTTAAATACTTACCCCACTTCGCTCCTTTATAAGTACTGCCGTATTTTTCTTTCGGCTCTTGAAGAGTGTTTGGAATAATAATTTCTTCCTCTGTTCCGTCTTTCCATAAATCTTTTTGCAAAACGGGAAACACTCGCAAGTCATCGTTCTCATAATATTTGCTGTGCGAAAGAATAGTAGTAATGAGTTTGTCAATTTCATCTTTGCGTTCCACCTGTTTGCCCCATTCGTTTTCAGCAGCGGGAATAAAATTCCGCAATGGCTTTTTCAGAAGCACAAAGCGGGCGAGATTATTCATCCGTTCTTTTTCATCGGAACATTTTTGTAAAATCACAATGCAGGTGTTTACATCAGCATCGACAAACCATGGCTCCACTTTTGAATCAATAATAGCAACAATTTTATAATTACGAAGAAAAAATTCCTGCAATCCCTTTCCATAATCAACATCAAGCCACGAGTTGGAAACAATAAAACCGAAATGCCCGCCTTCTTTCAGAAATTTCCATCCATGCACAAAAAAATATGCGTGAATTCCTGCACGCTTACTGATGTTGGCTATCTTTTTATTTCCGAACATCACAGCATTAGCAATGAGTTGTTGTTTATCAACTCCCGTATCTTTAATTTCTTCCTGTCTTGTATAAGGCGGATTACCAACAATAGCATCAAAATAACGTGGGTAAGTAATTTCGCGTTCATCAATACCTAAAGTTTTTGCTCTGCGTTTTCTCCAAATATCATTGTCGAATCCGTGTGGTCCAACTTGCAATGCAAAAAAATCACTCTGCAAAATGTTGGGATAATTTTTCAGCACGCCTAAATCTTTAATGGCAAGATTAATCGTGGAAAGATGAGCAGGAAATTTTGCAATATCATTTCCCCATAGCTTATCAAGAATTTCTTCATGCTTTTTAAACTGATTCATCAGTTTTTTTTGTTGATAGCCACGCACCAGAAAAGTTCCTGCACCGCACGAGGGGTCAAGCAATTTGTCATCTTCATTCTGCGAGCAGAAATGGAGTATTAAATCAACTACATCGGCACTGGTAAAATATTGTCCGAGAGTGTGGCGCTCACCTGGCGGAATCAATCGTTCAAAAACCCTTCCGAGAATATCGTAGCCGAGGGTTCCGAAATTATAACGATTGAGAACGGAAATAATTTCTTTAATTTGTTTTACTAAATCATCATCATCCGTGAAGGCAATGCTGTCAATAAAATCATGGGTATAAAGCGTTTCGTAATCAATTTTAAGCACTTCTTCAAAATACAACTGCAATGTTTTTTGCATCATTGAACCCTTCATCAAACTATCAGGAATTATTAACGGATCAAGTTCCTTTGGTTGCTTTGACTGAAGCACATCATAGAAAAGAATTTTATTAACAAGAAGATAAGCGGTTTGACGAGCGGCTTTATCAAAATCATTTTGCTGTCCTGAAAATTCCCACATCTGCTCAAAAAACCAATTCTGTAATGATTTGGCAAAATTGGCATCTTTGTGAAATTTATCGCGAATGATATCAGTATAGAAATAAGAAAGTACACGAATTTTTTCATGAATGCGGTCAATAAGGTGTTCATCTATTGCCTGTTTGGGTTCAGGTTCTTTTCCTGTGTGAACTGCATAAAGTTTAGAAATAAATTTTCCCAGTTCCCTGCAGATTGGTTCACGATAACGGATATTTTCAATCTCGTCAAGATTTTCAATTTCGGAAAAATTATATTTTTCAAGAATCTGTTGTTCTTCGGTAAGCACAGGATTGTTTGCCCGTTCTGTATTCCACCATATAAGTTTTTTAAAATTACAAGTGGCAAAGTAGGGAGCCTTTCTTTTGTTACCTTTGTTTCTTGCATCTTCTTTTAATTCTTCATTGAACACATCCCAGAATGGTTGTTTACATTCAATGACACAGAGGGCATCTAAATTTTTTGGAGTTTTATAAATAATAATGTCGGAACGTTTACCACTGTCCTTTGTTTTTGTTTCAACCTCTGCTACTCCAATCGGAATATCTTTTTCTTTTGCGATTTCATTTATCCATCCGGCTAATTTAGCGGCACAAGTCCATTCGGTTTTGTGCGATTCGGAATCAAAAGCGTCGGGCAAATTTGATTTTTTATTTTTTATCCTACTCATTTTTTTCTAAAACTTGTTTTACAATCCTTCTTGCAATTTCAAAAGCCGCAGCAATACGGATAATTTTTACATCTCCTAAACCTTTAA
Organism: Bacteroidetes bacterium GWA2_32_17; assembly: GCA_001769035.1. Taxonomy (GTDB): domain Bacteria; phylum Bacteroidota; class Bacteroidia; order Bacteroidales; family GWA2-32-17; genus GWA2-32-17. Next base: position 46,438 of record MENF01000201.1, on the reverse strand, counting down.
ACTCTAAAAAATTTTCTAATGGCTGATTTGTCATTCCTTTATATCCGCCAAATTTACGAATAATTTCATTGGCAATTTGTTCGGCAGATTTTCCTTTTGTCCCAGTGCCAATTATAATGGAAAGTAATTCGGCATCGGAAAGTTTGTCGGCACCGAGTTCAACAAGCTTGCCACCAGGGTGTTGCCAACTCAAATCTTGATTTTGTTTTTCATTTTTCACTTGTTAAACAATTTTAAATAATGAACCGCCTTATGAACTTCTATGTTGAACTATAATATAGTAAAAAGCTCCAAATTCCAAATTCCAAATTCCAAGTTTGGGGCTTGGGATTTGAGACTTGGGGCTTGAGGTTTTGGGCTTTCATTTTTGAAAATCTTTGACTTTATGGACAGATACTATATAGCATTTACTTTTCCTTTGGCTAATTTATGATAGAACGAATAAAGTTTATCTACAATTACATCAGGAAGTTTTTCACGAACTACCTGCATTAAATATTCTTTTGGTGTAAATAATGTTTTTCGTAATATTTTTCTACGTCTCATAATTTCTGCTTTATCAAAATCAGGAGTTGTTATCCAAATTTTATTGGCAGTAGAAAAATTACTTATTTTAGACACATCTGAAAATAAATCATGAGGCAAATAGCCATCCCTGACACATCTATGGAACAATCGGGTATTTGGGTATGGTTGGGCAATAAAGAACTTAAAAACAATATTGGGTGCTATTTTTTTTATTTTGGAATAAAAATTTAACGCATTAACGAACCGTTCTTTAGTCTCACCCGGATAACCATATATTGTAAACACGTGTGATGCTATTTCGTATTTTTTTAATAATCCAACGACCTCAAGCACTTTTTCTAAATTCAATTTTTTCTGAATAATATTGAGCATATCTGCATCACCATGTTCCAATGCAATATTCAAATGACGACAATTCGATTCTTTAAACAGTTTTATTAAATCTTCATTTAAAGTGTCAATCCGCAAACCATTTAATGCCTGCCATGATAAATACTGTTTGTTTTTATTTATTTCAATAATCCCGTTTAATATTTCTTCTACACGTTGTTGGTTGATTGTAAAGTTATCGTCTTCGATTTCGATATTGTTAACATGATAATTATCTACCAGATAATTAATTTCTTCTAATACTCTTTGGGTTGAAAAAGGTCGCCACTTATAGCCACATACAGGATGAACAGCACAAAACTCACAATCAAAAGGACATCCTTTTGAAGTTATAATACTGGCACTTTTCCATCCCCGGACATTTCGGGGAGAACGTGCAAGATATTTATTAAAAACGACTAAATCGCGAGCGGGCAAAGGGAAACGATTAATATCTTTAGTAAAATGATTTTTTATTTTTTTTAAATCTGAATTTCTTTGAATAATGCTATCAGGTAATTTTTCAGTTCTTTTTAATAAGTAATTTACAAGTTCCAACATAGGTTCTTCACCTTCTCCCAATATTATAAAGTCAGCGTTTGATGTAACTGCAAGTTCGGGCTGAGAACTCGGATATACACCACCTATAGCTATGGGGATGCTGCTATATTTTGCTTTTATTTGAGCAATAAGCTCATGTGCTAATTTTGCCAAATGTGAAAAAGGGATTGAAATTCCAATTAAATCTGTATCCGGAGAAATTTTTGCAATAATTTCCTCATCACTTAATCCCACCCGATAATAATTATTTTTGTACTTTTTTGATTTATCAATTCCTTCCTGAAGGGCATCCAATACGGAAACTTTACAATTATTTTCTCTTAAAAACGATGCGATTTGAAAAATGCCAAGACAATGAGACAAAATAATATCAGATTTTTTCTCAAATATAAAAGGTAAATTTATTAACAGAATATTCATATATTTTATGCCTAAATTCTACTTAGTGTCTGTCTATAATGTCCGATTTTTTCGTTATGCTCGTTTTGAAAACAGTCATTTACATTAGTAAACTCCTTGGTTTTCAAAACTTCGCAAGCCTTGTCATCGAACTTTATACCCCAGACTCTTGACTTTATGGACAAACACTACTTAGTGTTTGTCCATAATGTCCGATTTACTCATACCTTTTTTATATTTTTAAGGTATTCGTGAGATCGCCCTAAAGAACAAGTTCAATAGGGTAAACTTTGCTAAGTTCTGAATCAAACACTGACTTTATTGACAAACAATACTTAATCGAATCACACGAAAGTATTTAATTCCTGCATTCTTATAAAACAATTCCCGATATTTTTTCGCTATCGGGGCAGGTTATAGATTATACCTTAGGGTTCTTCAAATTTAATCGCAAATGTATAGAACATTTAGGATATACCAAAATGCGGTATGGTAACGGATTGGCACAGCTACTGAAACCGGATTCAGAGGTATTCAGCTCGCAAGCCAGACCGGTGTAAATTTAATTTAAAAACATTTGACTGGCAAAAATTTCGATGAAAAAAGTTCTCTCGCCCGCAAACCTGGATCAGTAGGTTTTTGTCGTTGTGACTTGTTATATCGCGTTTTACTTCATTCTATAATTAAATCCTATTACTGCCCCATAAGATGTTGGATGTGCATTTAATGCATTACTATAAATCGTATTAATTCCATATCGAAAATAAGGTTCAATAGTTATGAATAGGCTTTTAGTAAGATTAAAACTTGCTCCAAATAATATTTCTCCAGCAAATAAAATGTTCGTTGCATCTTGCTTATAGACCCCCTTTAAGAACCCTGATTTTTCTTTTTTAACAGTTCCATCAGCCATTGTCGTTATTTCTTTGTCGCTTAAAAGAAAACTGGTTATTGCACCTGCGGATATGTATGTTGAAATTATTTTTCGATGCAGAAAATTATATAAAAACATTATTGGCACATCCAGACATGGTGCTTTCAATTCAGATTTTTCTATAACGCTTGGGTCATTAGGATTCATCACCATCCAGTAATAATTGGCTATATAGCCTTTTGTCGAATAACATAAAGCGCTTTTTATTCCGAATTTTGCATTAAGGTTATATCGAAGACACAAACCTACACTATAATTATGCCTCACTTTATAATTATGTTCAACAAAATACAAAGCGTTATCGTTGAATTTATAATTATATATATCTGGAGAAACAATTGCACCGAATGAAATATTTTCCTCTTGTCCATGTGCAAAGGATGAAATAAGGAAAGCAAAAATTATGGATGCTATTTTTTTTCGGTATATCATTTTAAAATGCGATATAACGTCAGTCTGTCTAAAAACCCATTTTTTAAAATTTTAATCAAATATAAGGCGATTAAACGAGAGAAAAAAATAATTTTTATGAAATATTGCTAAAATAAAAAACAATTCACAACATTGAGTATTTTTAAATTTGTTAATAATATAGAGTGTTTGCATCTTATTGATAACTGCGTTATGTTATATTAATGTACAGATTATATTCACATTTGATCTGTGAGCCATAGACCATGGATGTAACATTATAATAACAAATTTCAGAACAAGTAATTTTATAAAGTTTTTTCTTTTAATATTTGTTATATTAAGCTGTAATAATGCTAATAAAAAGTTAATAATTAATTATACCGAAAAAGGATTAAAATATAATAAAGTGTTATTAATTCAATTGAATGATACTTTAAATGATAATTTGGTAACATTAGACTCAACAGTTGAAATGCAATTTATTGGAACAAAAGGATTTAATTTAAAAAACAACAAAGTATATATAGGTGCATAAATGCTGATTAGCGATTCTACAGGTACTTTGTTATTTCGAAATGACGATACTTTTATAGATTATGATACTAAAGGATTTGATTCAAAACTAGTAGAAGAACGAATTGGTGTTTTTTTAGAAACCGGAGAGTCAATGATAAAAGGTGGAACTTATAGTTGGAAAACAAGAATTTGGGATAAAAATAGTAACAATCAAATTAATGCAGAAGTCGCAATTAAAATAAAATAATCTTTCAGTTTCTAACAATGAACTTAAAAATAGAAATACATAGAAATTAATTGTAAAAACACAAAAATATTAAATATAGAATAACTTTTGAATAACAATTGAATGACAAATTATAACCATGTTTCACTATTGTATGGCTATGAACTCGAAACTTTTTTGAACAATAACTTTTTACTTTTTACTTTCCAATTTTCAATTTCTCTAAACCCAATTAAAAAATCTTTGATATTCATTTTTTTTCGACCTTCGGGTTGAATTTCCATAATGCTTATTAACCCGTTTATTGCAGAAATATACAAGTGATTTTTTTTATCCGAAATAATTGTTCCAATTTCAGATTTATGTTCCCCTTCTATTATTTCAGCAGAATATATTTTTATAATAATATTTTCTTTTGTTAACTTATTTTCAAAAATAGTCCACGAAGCAGGATAGGGGCTTAAACCACGAATAAGATTGTAGATTGTTTTAACATCGTTATTCCAATTTATTTCACATATTTCACGAGATAATTTTGGTGCAGTTTTTAAAGTTTTTTCAGAAATAATAAATTGCTTTTGAGACATAGATTCTACATTGCTGTTTTCGATTGAGTTAATTGTTTTTGTAAGTAATTTAGCTCCTGTAATCATTAATTTATCGTGAAGGTTTCCGGCATTATCTTTTTCTAAAATTTCTACTTCTTCAAAATCAAGAATATTGCCTGTATCAATTTCCTTTTCGATGAAAAATGTTGTTACGCCTGTTATTTTTTCGCCGTTAATAATCGCCCAATTTATTGGTGCAGCACCTCTGTAATTCGGTAACAATGAAGCATGCAGGTTTATTGTTCCTTTAGGAGGAATTTGCCAAACAGTTTCGGGTAACATCCTAAATGCCACAACCACAAATATATCTGCATCGAAACTTTTTAATTGTTCAATAAAATTGTTATCTTTTAAGCTAATTGGCTGTAAAACAGGAATGTTTATATTATTTGCAAATTGTTTAACTTCACTTTCTTTGAGTTTTAAACCTCTTCCTGCTGGTTTATCAGGACTTGTAATAATAGCACAAATATCGTTTCCGGAATTAATTAATTCTTTTAACGATTCAACTGCAAACTGGGGGGTACCCATAAAAACAATACGCATAATATTAAATTTAATTTTTGTAACTACTTAATTGTTATATAGTTTATCTTGCCACAGATTACACAAATTTTCGCAGATTTTAAACTACTAATGGTAATTTTTTTACCAATACCTATCGGTAATAATCTGTGATGTTTGTGTAATCTGTGGCTTGTATTTAAAAAGCAATGCTCAAACATATTTATATTTAATTTTTATCTGTTTTGAAAAAATTGTCGGGAAAGTTAACTAAAAAAATATTTTTAGAGCTTCGTGTAAATGCAGTATATAGCCATCGTAAATATTCTATGTCAATTTGCATATTTGAGAAAAAACTTGAGTCGAGATATACATGTTCCCATTGACCACCTTGTGCTTTGTGACATGTTATTGCATAAGCAAATTTTACCTGAAGTGCATTAAAATATTTGTCGTTTTTTAATTTTTCGTAACGTTTTGCAAAAGATTTTTCATCAGAATAATCGTTTAAAACACTATTGTACAAATTGTTAGCTTGCTCTTTAGAAATAGTTGGTCCTTCGGCACTTATCGAATCCAACATCAAATAAACTCTTATTTCAAAATCCGAAAAATCAATCAGTTTTATTGTTGCCTCGCAAAACCGAAAGCCATGCATTTCTTCGAACTTGTGAATTCTGCATATTTTTATAATATCGCCATTTGCTATAAAACTTGTTGGCGAATTTTCGGGCAGCCAATTATAACTGTTTTTTACTACCATTAATAAATCGCCTTGCGAGATTTCTTCTTCGCGATACAATATTCTATTTCTTATACCTTGATTATATTGGTTTGCTTGCTTATTTGTTCTGCAAATAACTATACTTTCCTGAATTCCTTTTTTATCGTACGATTCATTTAATTTTTCAATTAAATCAACACCAGTAATTCTCTCAACATCAATATATTCAATTATATTTAGATTATTATTTTTATTTTCAATATTGTTACGAATACTTGTAGCATTTTTTAAAATCCCCGAATTTTCTTCTTGCCTAACTACTTGTTTCAAAGATACTTTTATGGTGTTATAAGAAAAACTTTCTACTTCTTTAATATTTAATGCCGGACTTAATATTGTACCAACAGGAGGTAATTGTGCAGTGTCGCCAATTAAAATTAGTTTACAATTAGGTTTACTAAATACGAAACTAATTAAATCGTTTAATAAATTTCCAGAGCCAAAATTAGAGTTTTCATAAGTCTGATTTGAAATCATTGATGCTTCATCAACAATAAAAATTGCATTATTACGAGTATTAAAATTTAAAACAAAGCTGCCAAAGCCCAATGATTTATCTTTTTTGCGATAAATTTTTTTATGTATTGTAAATGCAGGTCTGTTACAATAATTAGAAATTACTTTAGCCGCTCTACCAGTTGGAGCCATTAATTCGTAAGAAATTTTCATTTCTTCGAGCGAAAAAACTAATGCTTTAATTAAAGTTGTTTTACCTGTACCTGCATGTCCATCAACAATAAGAATTTGATTTTCGGACATTGGTAAAATAAATTTACTTAAAATATCAACAACTTTCGATTGGTCGTTTGTAGGCTCGTAACCAATATTTCGGACAATAATATTGTTAATATGTTTAGAAAGCATAAATAATTATTTACGAAAGTAGAATATTTTTCAAAAAAAATTAACTTTGCGATGAAAGTAAAAATTATATTTTATAACAAAAAAATGTTCGTAGTAAGTAATTAGTGTCTGTCTATAATATCGTAATAATAGTATAAAGCTCCAAATTCCAAATCCCAAATTCCAAGTTTGGGGCTTGAGATTTGAGACTTGGGTCTTGAGGTTTTGGGCTTTCATTTTTGAAAATCTTTGACTTTATGGACAGACTCAAATTAAATTTTTGAGTAAAATAAAATATGCAACAAATTTCGCTCATAGACGAAACATTTAATTTACTAAACTCTGAGCATTATAAAATTACACTTCAGATTTTATTCGATAGTTTTTCGTTTACAATTTTTGATTCTGTTAGGAAAAAACATATCTTGTTAAATCATTATCAATTAGAAAATTCTGAAAATTTTAATGATGTATTAAAACCTCTAATATCTGATAATGAAATTTTAAAATCGAATTTTGATGATTTTAGAATTTTTGTTTTTACCAATAACATTGTAATTATTCCGTCGTCATTCTCAAATCAGGATAAAAACAACGATTACGCTAATTTTAATTTTAACGAAAATAATTCTAAAAGTTTTTTCTGCAAATCATCTTTCGATACAATAATAAATTATAGTATTTCTAAAGAAATTAATGATTTGCTTGCAACTATTAAATATAAAACACTTTACCCACATGCAATTTCAATTTTAAAAGAAGCTCAAATTGTCAGTTTACAAAAAAATATTATTAATAGCTTGTTTGTTTGTGTATTGCATAAATTTATTGAAATCGTTGCAATTAAAAATAATGAACTTCAACTTTTTAATGTATTCCAATATCAAAACGACGATGACTTTTGTTATTATTTGAATTATTTATTCGAATTATTTAAGTTTGACAAAGAAAAAGTTCCAATTATTTTTTCAGGAATTACAAAGAAGAATGACAGCCGAATTTCAAAAGCTGAACAATTTTTTAAGAAAATTCAATATTCTAAATCAAATACTCAATATATTTATAGTTATAGATTTAACGAAATCCCTCAGCATCATTTTTCTAACCTTTTTATAATGCCTTATGAGGATAATAAGCGGTACTAACAAAGGACGGAAAATAATTCCTCCAAAAGATTTAAAAGCTCGTCCCACAACCGATTTTGCTAAAGAGAGTTTATTTAACATATTAAATAATAAAATTGACTTTGAAAATATTTTAGCACTCGATGTTTTTAGTGGCACAGGTAGCATTAGCTATGAATTTGCTTCGCGTGGTGCAAAATTGGTAATTGCTATTGAAATTAATTCGAGACATGTTGCATTTATTCGTAATGAAAGCAAGAAATTAAACTTGAATATAAAAGTTGTCCATGCAAATGCTTTTTATTACTTAAAAAAAACAAAATTAAATTTTGATATTATTTTTTGCGACCCACCTTATGATATTGCCGGAATAGAACAAATACCCGATATCATTTACAAAAACGAAGTTTTATTGCCGAATGGAATATTAATTTTAGAACATTCAAAAAAATACAATTTCTCCGAACATGCATATTTTAATGAAGTTAGACAATATGGGAGTGTCCATTTTTCATTCTTTTCGAAATAAAATAAAAGAACATTTTGTTTAAACAAGTTTTTTTATCTAATTTTGCATTCTCTTAAATAAAAGGGTGCGGTAGTTCAGTTGGTTAGAATATCGGCCTGTCACGCCGAGGGTCGCGGGTTCGAGTCCCGTCCGCACCGCTTAAGTAGTTGGTATCCATCTGATTAATAGATGGATATCTTTTTTTGTTGAGTTTTTCGTTTTTTGACTCCTTGCCATTATTCCTTTTATACTGAATGAAATCAGAGCTTGTTCCGATTTTTCGGGATTTGTAAAAATATTTTACTGAACCGGAGAAGAGAATCGGGGAATCGGGGAATCGAAGTTAGTTCTCCGTTTCACTTCATCTCCGTTTCTCCATTTTTCCGTTTCATTCCTTCGCCTTTTCAATATTTTTTTCGCAAACTCAATCCGTTTAAGTATATTTTAGGTATTTTTACAAAATATCTTATAACAATCAAATTAAGATTTTATTTTTTTTCTGTAACTTTTTCATTCTTAAGCATTATATAAAAAAATAGGTATTTTGAATTTGAAACTCACATTAATACTATTTTTTCTTTCTATTGTACTGTTGAACTATGGGCAACGTATTAAATATGGCTTTTATAATAATCTGGATGAAGCTATTGCCGATTCAGGACTTGTTAAAAGCTTATATGTTGATTTTAATATTGAAGAAGAATCTGTTTTTAATGAAAAAATCGGGTCTTTTACTAAACTTCATTCATTGACTATTGTTAATTTTGAACAAAAAGATTTTCCTCCTGCATTTTATAACCTAAAAGGAATTGATTCAATTATTATTTCTGACTGTCCCAAAGTAAACTTCCGGCTTTTATTTAAAAATTTATCTAAACTACCATCATTAACATACATTGAGATGGAAGGAAATGATATTCGTGAAATTCCCGAAGAAATCAACAATTTACAAAAACTTAAAACCTTCAGAATTACCAATAATGAAAATCTCCTTTTAAGTGAAACTGTAGAAACACTTAAACTATCACTTTCACTTACTGAATTAGCCCTGCCAGTAAATGACATTACAGAACTGCCTGATAATATCGGATTATTAAAACAGATTAAGGTTCTTGACTTAAGTAATAATTACTTAACAGATTTGCCAGATAGCATTGCAGGAATGAGCAGTCTTATTCAAATCAGATTGGAAGGCAATAATCTGGTTGATCCAATTACAACTACAGAAAAAATGAAAGGGCTGGATATAAAATATATATCCCTTGACATAGGACTTACTGCTGATGAAATGAATCGAATAAAGACAATCTTTCCAAATTGTAGAATCAAAGAAACAAATGTATCTGTAACATCAAACAAGGGAAGTAATAACACTTTGAAATCGGATAATAGTCTTAATATACCAGATATTAAAATTAACAGTAAGATATCTGTAACAAATGATTCTAATTATGGGATTTTTCAGTTAGAACAATCGGATTATGCAGCTTTATCAACTGCATATTTACATTATCCTGCTCTTTTAAAAAATCAATTACTAAAGGTCGAGTTTGATTCTCTATTATTCGATGAAAGATATAGTGATACAAATTATTGTAACATTACTAAAATAAACAGAAATCAATTACAACAAAATTCAGAAACATACAACTACTTAAATATTGAACTTGTTAAACCACAATCCAAGAAAGAAATCTGGTTTAAATTTAATGTTGGTGAACAAAATATAGAAGTAAATGCTTTTAATAAAGTACCATGGATTTATTCGGGTGAATTGTCATTAAAAAAATTCAAGAAAATATATATTAAATCAGGAAGAAAGCAACAAAAATATTGGAGAGACATACGGTTTTACTACGATGATGCAAATAAATTATTTACCATTGAACTGAAAGACATGAATAGCTTTAAACAATTTACAGCTACACCGGCAAATTTAAGTTCTACTGTTTCACGAGAAACCTTTCAGCAAAAATTTCCAAGATTATATGCCAGTTATTGTAAAGCTTTGGACAGGAGAAGAAAACGTTTTCATAAAAATTTATTCAGTAATAAAATGATTGTAGATAAAAACTACAAAAAAAACAAAGAAAGATTATGGACTGCTTTCAGAGATATGTATATGAGCCCGGAAGAAAAAAAGATGACACCTGAAGAGTGGCTTAAATACTATGATAAAGTAATTGCACATGAAAAGAAAACACTTTATGCTGCTACTGCCGACGAATCGAATTTAAAACGCAGTCTTATTCTAAATCAATTCGAATTACTTAACCAAAGTGATTGGATTGGTCAGAATAATTGTACTGATATAATCAATGTTTCATTTGAAGATAAAGCTAAAAATAACCTCCCGGTTATATCAGTATTTGTAATTGATAAAGAAAACAACTTTTTTTATTCGGTTCCTGGAACCATTGGACTGGGACAACAAATACTTATGCTATGCAACCGCGAAAATATACGTATTGTAGCTGTATTAAGAAATGGTGACATTGGTATTGTACAACCTGACCAACTAATAAATAAAAATTCACAACAAAGCAGTAAAATAAGTTTGATGGTGCAAATTATTCCTAAGAGTCTTTGCACTGTTGGACAGATAATGGAACTAATTGGACTATAAAAATTAAAAATATTGTAACTTTTATGAACTCTTTACATTATTAGTTCAGAAATAACCCTAAAAAATGGAAAAAACTATCAGTTCATATCACGTAACACCCGGGCAAATCATGATTGAATCTGATGAGATTAGAGATGCACAAAAAGACTTATTAAAATTTTCTATTCTCTATGACCGTTATTATTTACAGATCTTTCGTTTCATTCTTAAACGTATTGATTCGGAAGAACTCACTGCCGATTTAACCCAACAGGTTTTTTATAAAGCTATGAAGAACCTTAAAGGATACGGGTTTAAAGGTTTACCGTTTTCTTCATGGCTTTTCCGGATTGCACGTAATGAAATAAATATGGAGATGCGTAGTAGTCGGGTAAAGCGAACTGTTTATGTTCAGACCGAACAGCTAATGTTAATTGCAGAAGAAACAGGCATAGAAGAGAAAGAAGAACAAATTGCCATTATGATGCAGACATTAATGAAAATTGAGCCGGAAGAACTTGAGATAGTTGAAATGAGGTATTTTGAGAACAGACCACACAAGGAAATTGCTGAAATATTAAATATTTCTGAAGGCAATGCCAAAGTAAGACTGCACAGGGTTATTCAGAAAATGAAATCAAAACTAATTTAATGTAAGTCATGGAAAAAATTAAAATTAAACTCAATGCACCTGAAATGCCGGATGAAAACATCTTTAAGCATAAAAATTTCGATAATGTATTAAAAATGGTAAAAACAGGTAAACCATTTTTTAAATCTGCTAAATTTATAGCTGGTAGCTCATCAGTAATAATAATTGCTGCCATTGTTACAATTATTCTTCATCAGAATAACATAAAGAACAATGCTATAACAAATATTACATCTGCCTTCACCACTGATACTGTAATAAAAGTAAGTCCTCCAATAAAGGATAAAGATATACCATGGGAATATTATACTCTGGGGAATAATAATAAAGTGGATATTGTTACACAATCAGGAACAATTCTTCATATACCTGAAAATGCTTTTGTAAATTCGGCTGGAAATACAATTGCTCCACCTGTAAAAATAAAGTTTCGCGAATTTCGGAATCCTGTTGACTTTTTCAGGGCTGGAATACCAATGAATTACGATTCCTGTAAAACTGAATACCTTTTTGAATCTGCCGGGATGTTCGAAATTAGTGCCGAAAAAGATGGTATGAATTTGTTACTTGCAAACAACAAAGCAATTGATATTGACATGCTTTCTGAGAATAATGAAAGTCGCTTTAATTTTTATGCTTTCGATACAACAAAAGGGAAATGGGATTATGTTGGGAAAGATAAAATAAAACAATATAATAAATTACCCTTAACAGAAAACACTTTAAATGATAATTTCATTACTGCAAGCAATTCAATTACTAACAATGAAGAAGTTGCGGTATTTCCAAAAACCAATACAGTAATAATAGAATATGTTGAGGATAAAATAAGCGATGAATATAACGACAACCAAGTTAAAATAATAGAACCTATTATTCCTGTTCTTGCAACAAAAGACAAATACTTGTTCAAGATTGATATTAATAAAGAGAAATTTCCTGAATTTGCAAAGTATAGTAACATCTTATTTCAGATTGATGACCGAGGAAATAAATACGATAAAATGTTATATTCAGTCAGATGGGAACAAATTAACCTTAAACCTTCAAGTCAAAAGGGACTTTATAACTTATATCTAACAAGAAAAGACACTTCTGTTCATTTAAAAGTTATACCTGTGTTCGAAAACAAAAATTATCAGCAAGCCATTAACATTTACCAGAAAGAATTAAATAAAAATAAAGCAAATAACGAGCAAAATATTCGCAATAAGCAAGCATTGTTTAGCACTCAGGGAATGGTAAATGAAATTGTCGGCAAAAAAGGATTTTTACCTTCTTCTATTCGTTCGGTTTCTATAACAAGTTTAGGAATATATAATTGTGACTATCCTTTACCTCAATTCCCAAATACTTTTACACCGCAGTTTGTAGATAATATTGGGAAAAATATAAAATATAAAATGCTTTATATTGCCGATAAATCAAAAAATCTTTTAGGTGCTTATGCCGAAGGTGAAAATGTGAGATATAAAAAGGGTTCAAAAAACATTATGTGGATTTTAACCTGGGATGGTAAAATCGGAATCGTTAATCCAATATTATTCAATGAAATTTCTAATCTTGGCATTCCTCAGATTAAACTTGTACTTCTCGAAGATGCTGAAGGAATTAATCAACTTTATCAACTGATTAATACATGATTTTAATATGTTAACGATTAATGGTATTTAATTAAAAATTCATTATTTTATTTTTAAATCTGTTATTGTTTTTTTATGAAGATTCTTTCTAAGAAAATATTAATATTTTGATTGCCTGTAACCAATTGGATTTGTGTTTAACAATTATAATAAAAATTTAAAATTCACAATTATGAAAACAACGTGCATTATTTTATTCGTGATATTAATGTCATTTTTGACTTTAGCACAGAATAAAACAGAAATTGAATGTAAAATTTGGAACCCAAATAGTTTTTGCGTGATTCCAGACTCAATATATTTAGCGGATAGGGTTTTTGCAATTCACAGTGAATGGAAAGAAGATAAATGTGAGCATATAGATAGTTTAAAAAATTTAACTGGAGTATGGTTAACTTTTAATATTAAAAAAGGGTGTTCGTTAAGTTTTAAAACAAATTTTGACAATATCAAGCTAATAAAAAAAGGTAGTGGACAAAAGGTTGGGTTATTTGCAATTTATACTTCAAGAAAATATTTTATGACTTCAATAAAAGCAAAAAAATTCACATATCATCTTAAAACTGGACGTAAAATTGATATTATAATGCTATTTCCACAAGCCGAGAAAGGTGATAAAATAATAATTGACGACTTTATTGAAACTGAAATACGAGAATAACGTAGAACTTAGCACATTAGTAAAACTCATTGTAAACTCCACGCTCTCACAGCTTGCCTCGCATGCGGGGAACACCTTTTACTCTCCTCATCAGCATTGGCTGGTGGGGCAGTCTACTCGATTATGCCCTGTGCTGTTGTCAGTCCGTGATTATTATTTTGTCAGTAGCGATTACTTTATTCTCTTGTGTCAACCGAATGAAATGCAGTCCGCTTGGTAAATTGTCTCGGTTGAAAATGATTGTCTGTCCCGCGAGATTGTCTATTTGCTTAACTGCCTGCCCGAAGGAATTGTAAACTGTCAAGGTAGCGTTTTTGAAATTTCTATTTATTTTCAAAGTTGTTTCAACTGAAAAGGGATTTGGATAAACAGAAAATTTATTTTGCAAAGACAATTCATTCACGGAAATTGTTACAAGCGTGTCTTCAATAATAATTGGTTTTGAGCCAAGCGGGAGCGTGAGAGAAGAAACATTTTGAGTGGTTACATTTCCGTAAATGTCTGTCATGTTTCTAACTCCGCTTAATCCCGGAGGAAGCGAACTTAATCCCCAAAGAACATAATGCGTGTTTCCTGATTTGTAAAAGCGGATGTCTCCTGTTGCAAAGGCTGTGGAAGTATCAAACTGAACTACTTTCACGGAATCATAATCCCTGAATTTATATTCGTAAAGTTTTTGTGTGTAAAAAAATAATCGTGCAGCAAGCGTATCATTGGGGGGACCCTGTATCTGTATCAATGCCGAAGAGCCGCCAATACTGTCATTGAGTCCTTTAAGGTCGTAAAAATAATTGGTAATATTATTTGCCGCCGACCAGCAGTAAAGTTTTGTATAAAGCGATGCCTGCTCCTCTTCTGTGCGGGTGGGCAAACTACCACCCGGCGAGCCACAATAAATACCCCATTCGGTCATCCAAATATTCCAGTTAAGCGACAGTTGATTGATTTGCTGCTGAAAAACCTGCGCCTGCCCGTAAAGCATGTTTGTAAAACTGAAAGGATACTTATTTCTTCCGTTGTTGGAATGAATATTACCTATGTCTAAATCGGCATAACTATTAAGTATTACATCATTCCAAAAGACAGAATCGGGAAGAAATCCGGCATATCCTCCGTTAATCAACTTGCACGATGGGCAAGCGGATTTCATTGCTCTTTTAAAAATATTCTGGTCAGTAGAATAAGTAGTTGCCGAATATTGTCCGCAGGGTGTTTCAGGCTCATTGCCAAATTCCCAGATAGTAATCGGAAGAGTTAATCCAGGCATATCATTCACTCCGTCTCCATCATAACGTTCTACAAGATTCTGAACGAATTGATAAAAATAAGTAGTATCGGCAGAACAAATTGGTCCAGTTTTATTGTTGTTAAGAAAAAAGAAATCTCCTTGGATAAAAAGAGGACAGTTGGAGTTTACCGGATTGCATGTTTGTGACCAATCGGCATAAGGAAGAACAGTTCCCACGATAGGTACTCCGTAAATGCCAGCAATTTTCACTGTGGAGTCGACAAATTCATAGTGATATGAACTACCCTGTGTCGGCTCAATAACTCCCCATGGCATCAGGGTAGGACTGCGAGCCATGAAAACGCCCGCCCTTTGCATATTTCTGAAATCACTACGGAGTTCTTGTCCTGCAAGATTCAAATCAGTGTTGAACAAAATGCCAGAGAGATAGTATGCAGCCATACTGTTGTTGTTCACATAATTACGTCCATTTGGACTGATGAGCAGTGCGCCCATCTGAGGGTCAAGAACGGAAATGTGTCCTGCTCCAGTAGGAAGCGGTAAGTTTTTTAACCACGTGGCTACATTCTGCGAAGTAGTTGTTTGATACAAGTTTGTATCGGGCTGCGATATTCCCTTGCTACAGCAAGCAAACACGATAATAAGGATTAGGATTTTTTTTTTCATTTTATTTTTGTCAGTGTTTATCGTGCTGACATCGCACTTTTATTTTGGTTGCAAAGTTAATAATGTTCTGTCATCTTTTAGCATTGGGCATAAATAGTGCATAAGCACACCTTATCCGACACTAATCATTTATAAACATTTAAAAACAACTATTAATTTTTAATAATCTTGTTTATTTCTTTTTTATTATTGCTTTCAATAGCTACAAAATAAACGCCTTTAGCATACTGCATGAAATCAATTTTAATTTCATTTGCAATATGTTTATCAGATTTAAACATTTCTTTACCTTTTTCGTTATATATTGTTACAATTACAGATTCCGAAAAATTTTCAGGCAATTTTATAAACAAGTTATCTTGAACAGGGTTAGGGTAAATTAAAATATTTTCAGTTTTTGAAATATCAGAAATACCAACGCTGGTAACATTTACAACAATAGTATCGGTATATGTACAGCCGTAATCATTAAAAACAGTTAGCCAATAATTATGAACTCCAAATCCAACTGTATCGCCCGAAATCACTATAAAATTTTGAATGCTTCCTGTATTCCACAAATAACTGCTAAATGAAGATGAGGCACCAACAATAATAGTTTGTGTTGTTTGCATGTTTATATCGCTTCCTAAATTAAAAGTTGGTACTGGATTAGCATTTACATAAACACTATCGGTTATTGAACAACTAAAACTATTTGTTACAGTAAGCATATAGCCACCTTCTGAATTAACTGTAATACTGCTATTTGTTGTTCCATCGGACCATAAATATGATGTATAACCACTGCCGGCATCAAGGTTAAAAGGCAAGCAAGCCGAGGTATCCTGCCCTAAATTAATGTCAGGTTTTGGATTAACATTTATTGTTATTGTGTCGGAATTGTGACATGTTGCATCAAAAACTGTAACCGAATAATTTGTTGTAACAATTGGTGCCACTACTATTGAAAGAGTAGTATCTAAATTACTCCACAAATATATTCCAATATCGCCAGTTGAGTTAATTATAACAGAATCGCCCGAGCAAGTTGTTGTATCTTGTGGCAACTGAACATTAGGCAAAGTTGCAACTGTTACATTTGATGAATCGGATGAGATACAACCATTCAAATTATTGTAAAAATATGACACATAAAAACTACCGCTTCCGGCAATTACCGGAGAAAAAATATCTCCGCTAATTCCTTGTCCCGAAAATGTTCCGCCTGACGGGTTCCCCGTTAAAGTGTCG
>MENF01000201.1:0-29401 GCA_001769035.1 Bacteroidetes bacterium GWA2_32_17 | reverse complement strand
AAGGACAATAAAAGTTTGAAAGCCCGGTAAAATAAACATCCGCAACAGCCAATGTTGAGTATGATGCAGTATCAGAGCTATAACAACCATACACATCGGTATAATCGTAATAAACATCAAAGGTATCAATAGCAAGTAATGAAGGGTTTAAAATGTTATTGAATATCCCGTTTCCTGTAAAAGTTCCTCCCGATGGATTACCAGTAAGTGTTACCGAAGTTTCGTTTTGACAATAAAATGTATTCAAATTAGTAATTTGTACAACAGGAATTGCATGAACCGACATAGTTATTGTATCAATATTTAAACATCCATAAGTATCGGAATAAGTATAAAAAACATTATGAATACCTAAACCTGCAATTTGTGGCGAAAAAGTGCTGTCGGCAATTATTGTACCCGAAAACACACCACCACTAGGATAAGGGCTAAAAGTATAATCAGCATCGCCATCACAAAAAGTTGTATCTAAAGCAAAATATGTGAATATTGTTGGACTGTAAATAAATGTTGTTTGACTCACTGTATTTACACAACCATTTAAGTCGGTATAAGCGTAATAAACAAAATGGTTACCGGCTCCCGCAACCGATGGAGAGAATATACTGTCGGTTAATCCAGCACCGCTAAAAACTCCACCTAAAATATTTACAGATAAAGTATCATTTGGTGCGTTAAAGCAGTAATTCGGATTTATACCAGTAAACGAAACATAAGGCAAAGAATTAATAAATGTTGTATCATTAAAAGAATTAGGACAACCATTAATATCGGTATATGTATATGTAATTATTTGCTCGTTGGAAAATCCGTCTGGTGTAAAAATTGAATCTGTAATGCCATTTCCTGTAAAAATACCACCCGAAGGGATACCAATTAATGTATCAGAAATGGCGTTTTCGCAATACACATTTTGCAATCCCGAAAATGTAACATTTGGCAACGAAAAAACTGATACTTTTATAATATTTGTAGTATCTGCTCCACACATATTTTGTGCTATACAATAATAGTTTCCGCTATCGGAAAGTGCCGCAGGAAGAAAATTCAAATTTTCATTTGTTTCTCCGGGAATTAAAATTGCATTTTTATACCATTGATATGAAATTGGCAAACTTCCTGATAATGTTGCTGTAATACTATCATTAATTCCTGCACAAAATATTGAACTTGGTACTACAGAATACAGTGGAGGTTGATTAACAGTAAGTGTAATTGGTAAACTAACTGTACTTCCAATCGAATTTGTAACTGTACAAATATAAACGCCTGAATCTGCTGTTGTTACTGAATTTATTAATATGCTATCATTATTTGTACCAATAGGTGTTCCGTCTTTTTCCCATTGAAAAGTAAGGGGCAATTCGCTATAAGAACTCACAAAAATTGATACGTTTTCACCCTCGCATTTAAACATACTGGTTGATTGTTGGCTAATAACAGGTGGCGAGTAATATCTCCCAAAATAATAACTTTGATTTAATCCTGCAGTTGTAAAAATTCCGCCACAAATTATATCGTAATAATTGTTATTAATGCAATATCCTGTATTGTTAAGCCCATCGCCAAGAGTTAACCAGTTAGAGCCATCCCATTGGGCAATATTATTAACATTTTGAGAACCTGCAGTAGTAAAATTTCCTGTGGCAAAAATTGATGTTCCAACAAGTTTAATGCTATAAACAATGCCATTAGTTCCACCTAAAGTAGTAGTCCATGATGAGCCATTCCATAGCGAAATGTATCTAACTAATGTAGAGCCGGAATTTACAAAATTTCCTGCAGCTATTATTGGTGCGCCAAGTCCCGAAATGCCATCAATAGAATAAACAGGACCATCGAAACCATCAGCCAAAGCCGACCAGTTAGAACCATCCCAATTAGCAATATTATTACACAATACGCCACCGGCATTAGTAAAGTTACCTCCAACTGTTAATGTATTTCCATAATTAATTGCAAATACCGAACTATCTGTTCCACTTCCTAAAGCTTCCCAAATAGTTCCATCATATCGAGCAATATGATTAGCAGAAATTCCACCAATTGTTGTAAAGTCGCCACCAACATATAAATATTGATTGTGCGATTCTAATGCTCTGATTGTTCCGTTGCAACCTGTACCAATAACACTCCAAACAGTCCCGTTCCAGGTAGCTAAGTTTGTTGCGGTTAAGCCGCCTGCTAAAGTAAAATTGCCGCCAACAATTGCTGATGAACCATTTGCTACAATAGTATAAACATTGCCGTTTACACCCGTTCCCATTGAATCCCAAGCTGTTCCGTTATAATATGCAACATTACTTGCAGCAATATTTGCAACAGTATCGAAAGAGCCACCAATAAAAATATTGTTTCCGTTTGCTGATGTTGCAAATATGGTATCATCAGCAGAGTTGTTAATGGTAAATATACTATCCCATCTGTTATTTTGGGAAAAAATTTGTGAGAATGTTAATACAAATAAAATAGAAAGGTAATTTTTTTTCATTATGTTTATTTTTTAAATTTTATTAATTTTTGCAACTGAAATACGCTATAATATTCATTTTTATTGATAAAATAATTATTTTCTTGCTACTTCATTTGCATTATTTATTAGGCAAACTTACATGTTTTTTTTGAATTAAGAAATTAAATAACAAAAAATGTTGCATGTTGCAGATTATTTGGTAATTCCAATAATTCAATACTACCTTATATTATACTGCTAAAGGGCTCAATTATAGCATTTCATGTATATAAACTAAGGTATAGAGGTATAAGGTATAGCCCAAAATCTCAAATACCAAATACCAAGTTTGGGGCTTGGGGCTTGATATTTGGAGTTTGGTATTTGGAACTTGGTATTTGGAACTTGGGTTCTGCAGGTTGTACCCTATTTAATATTTTGTAAATCAGTGTCTAAAAAAAATAACGAATATTGAATATCGAACAAATAACAATTATCAAAACACCCCACTCTTATTCCTTGGTTCGTGTCCTCACGAACCAATCTTCTCGCAACATCCAAAAACTTCAAACTTTAAACTTTTCAACTAATAACAAATCAGTGTCTAAAAAAATAACGAATATTGAATATCGAACAAATAACAATTATCAAAACACCCCACTCTTTTAAAGTCCTCTCCTTTGGAGAGGATTTAGGTGAGGTTGCCTACCACAAATCAAAAAACCTCTTGTTTCGTGAGGACACGAACCAAGGAGATGGAAGAAGTTGCCCAAAATCTCAAATACCAAATTTTGGGCTTGAGATTTGGAGCTTGGAATTTGGGGCTTGGATTCTGCAGGTTGTACCCTTTGCCTTTTTACCCTTTATCTGAAACCCAAATGTAATAATTTACCACGTGGGATATATTTTATAAGTTCATATATCGTTATCCAACAGATTATCCAACGTGGTGAACCCCGTGCAAAGTATAAAATAAAAAATATACAATAAAAATTCCGAAATTTGCAGAATATTTAAACATGGTGGAAATATTAAATTTATATATTAGACATCTTTCCAAATAAATTGTTGCAAAATTAATATGTTTATTGCCACGACCTTTAGGTTAAAAATAATCTATATATTGCCACGACCTTTAGGTCGTGGAATATTAAAATAAATAATATGGCTTTAGCCAAAACAATATTATGCTATACATCAAAGAAAATATTTATGCAGGAATATAATGAGATTTTGAAATTACACCGATTTTGTAAAAATATTTTGGCTAAAGCCGTTTCTCCTCATCACAATTCAACCCACGACCTCTCTTCGACTTCGCTCAGGATGACAGGTCGTGGCAATAAATGGTCATGGCAATTAAAAATTTGGAAAGATGTCTATTAATAATAATTTTTTTTTACAAAACAATCATTTTTTTAAAAGTGAGTCAATTATTACTAAACACGATTCAACAACACGTTCGGTAATTGACCCTGCGATTATTGCAACTTCTCCAAATAACAGCATTTCACAAAGTATTATGCAATTTAACATAAATCATTGCCAACCAATAATAAATGTTGAATTAAACAGAGGAAATTATAAATCGGTAAAAACTTTAACACCAAAAAGCGACTTTAATACTTCTAAAAATTACTTTAAAGGAAATTACGATTGGTTATTAATAACACTAATTTTATTGATAATTGTCCTAACGTGGGTAAAAATATCGTATAACAAAGCTATAAATCAGACATTTGCATCAACAATAAATCAACAATCAGCCCGTAAACTTATTGCCGAAAAAAGTAATTTACTTCAAAAAGCATCAGTATTTTTAACTGTAATATATATTTTCACATCGGCAATTTTTATTTTTGAAATTATTAATTTTTATAACATTAATTTAATAAATTTTTCGGGGTTTAAATTATTTTTGATTTGCTTGATAGGTTTTGCAGTATTTTTTATAACAAAGAATATATTATATTGGTTATCAGGTGTTTTATTTAATACGGAGAAATATATTGCTGATTTTAGAAGTAATTGTAATATTTTTTTACGTTCAGCAGGAATAATAATATTACCAATTGTTTTTGCAATTCCTTATGTAACAAATTACATAGCTCAAATCCTTATATACATCGGATTTTTAATGTTTGCTATTTCGTTTATTTTAAGAATATTCAGGGGATTTATTTTAAGTTTTCAAAATAAACTTTCTTTGTTTTATTCTTTTTTGTATTTTTGCACGCTGGAAATTTTACCACTAATATATGTATATTATTATATAAAAAAATTTGGTAATGTATAAATATCAGTATAATGTACGTTAAAATCGCATCGCTTTGAAAATACGAAAGATTTTAATTTCTCAACCTGAACCGCAAACCGAAAAATCGCCATATTTCGATTTGTGTAATAAATTCAATCTAAAGATTGACTTTAAACCATTTATTCATGTTGAAGGAATTTCGGTTAGAGAATTTAGGCAACAAAAAATAAATATTCCTGAATTTACTGCATTAATTTTTACAAGCCGAATTGCAGTTGACCATTTTTTCAGAATTAACGAAGAAATGAGATTTACAATTCCCGATACAATAAAGTATTTTTGTGTAACCGAATCAATAGCATTTTATTTGCAAAAATATGTTGTTTACCGTAAGCGTAAAATATTTTATGGCAACAGCAATATTAATGATTTAATGGAGTACATCTTAAAACACAAAGAAGATAATTATCTTATTCCTTTAACCGAAAATTATAATTCAGATATTTCCCATATTCTTAGTAAACAGGAAATTAAACATTCTATTGGTTGTTTTTACAGAACTGTAAGCAGCGACATGAAAAATGTAAATTTAAGCGAGTATGATATAGTGGTGTTTTTCAGTCCTTTAGGAATAAAATCGTTATTCGAAAATTTTCCTGATTTTAAACAAAAAGAGCTTTGCATAGCCACATTCGGACCAACAACTGCAAAAGCAGCATTAGATGCAGGTTTAAAAATTGATGTGCAGGCACCTACGCCCGAATCACCTTCCATTACTGCTGCGCTTGATTGTTTTATAAAAAAATGTTTGAAAGAAAAATAAATTCGTTTTCAAATAATTTTTTGAGATTTTGTTTTACTCGCTGTATCCCAGGGCTTTATAAACCACATAGCCTGTCATCTCATGTAATAGCATATTCCATTCATTAAATGTATCGGTTTGTGGAAGTAGTAAATGATCGGGAACATACTTTCGTTTACCCGAATAGCGGTCGGCAACATAATAATCAACTGCCATTCCTTCTTTTTTAAAGCATCCTAAAGCTCGCCTAATATGAAATGCTGAAGTTATAATAATTACATTGCCCTTTAAACTATCCGATATAAATAATTTTGCAACAAATTGAGCATTTTCGTGAGTGTTTCGCGAATTATTTTCGACAATAAAATCGTTGGATAAAATTATTCCTGTTTTATTAATATACTTTTGCAATAATTCGCCTTCGCTACCAATTTCTTTTAGTATGCTACCATCACCACCTGTAAAAATAATTTTTTTAACTTTTCCGGTTTTATACAATTTAAAAGCTTGCATTAACCTATCAACACTGCGATTAAAACCGATTTGGTCAATTTTTTTATCGTAATAAGTAGTTAAACCACCTAAAACAATTGCATAATCGTAAACTTTGTTATTATTTTCGATTTTTGATTGTGGCATTTCCCAAACTCTCATTACCTCATCTAAAATAAAAGCATTTGAAAACAAGTATAATAGTAAAACTGAAGTTAAAAGTAAATTTCGGCGACGCTTAGGTTTTTTTGTTAATAACGACCATATTAAAAGACAAAACAACCAAACAATTGGCGAAATAACAAATTGCAATATTTTTGAAAGAATAAAAAACATCTTTTAAAATTATAGTAATTACTCAGCAACAAAAGTAAATATAAATTATTTACCCCGTTAGATAATTACTATCTGATGTTACGTAAAAGAGTTTCTCACAATGATTATTTCTCGTACTTCCTTCGTCAGCATAAACTCCGGCGCTAAGTACGCCAAGAAAAAATAATTCACCTCGTTAGATATTTGCTTATAAATAAAAATAATCCTCTCCATAAGTTTTTATCTAATGGGGTAAATTATTTTTTTTTAACTTTGCGAACCCTGCCCCGTTAAATAGTTAAAAAAAAGAGCGAACTATATAAAGAGCAATTATCTAACGGGGTAAACGGCTTTGCGAGACAAATTTTTTACTTGCGTAACATGAGTTATTGAGAAAGATTGATAAAACAAGATTGATAAGTTTGGGAAGACAAGATTGAAAGGATTGATAAAACAAGATTGATAAGTTTGGGAAGACAAGATTGAAAGGATTGATAAAACAAGATTGATAAGATTGGGAAGACAAGATTGAAAGGGTTGATAAAACAAGATTGATAAGTTTGGGAAGACAAGATTGAAAGGATTGGTAAAACAAGATTGATAAGATTGGGAAGACAAGATTGAAAGGATTGGTAAAACAAGATTGATAAGATTGGGAAGACAAGATTGAAAGGATTGATAAAACAAGATTGATAAGATTGGGAAGACAAGATTGAGAAAAAACAGTAAACAGTAGGCAGTCCACTGTCAGCAGTAGGCAGTTAGCGTTAAACAACTGTATGACTATGTATGACAACTGTATGACAATAAACTAAAAACTCTAAACTAAAAACTTTTTTTAAGTTCACACACTTTAGAATACTGCTTTAATCTATAAAATTTATGTAATCTGTGGCGATTTTTTTTAATATTCACCATTTTCAATTCTAATAACAATTTCCTCTACAAGTTTATCGTCGCCTTTGGGGTCGTATTCGTCTTTTAAATTTTCACCAAATAACCGGGCAATTGATTGATATAAAAAAGCATTAAACGCTCCTTTTAATTCTTTAATAAGAGCATAAGAAGTATTTCCTGTTTCACGGTCAATAAGTTTTATTAGAATTCTTCCTTGCGTCATAGTAAGATTTGTAATCTCGTCTTGAAAATCATCTTTAAGAATTTTTTCGGCTCGTCTAATATACTCCCTTTTTAAACTTTCGGTTGGAAGTTTTTCTAACTCATTTTGAATAATTAAAAGTTTAGTCCGAACAATTTTAGCATAAGGTAAAACTTTTTTAACGTTTTTTACAAGCTTTGCATATTTTTGAAGATCGCGTTTTGAATGAAATTCGTGTGGAGGGAGTACAATTATTTCACGTAAATTAATAAAAGGTAAAGTATCGCCATTAATAACTTTTGTGTAAACTAAAAAACCATTAACAGGTTGTTGCACTTGTTCTTGGGCATATAACAAATCAGATATTAAGAAGAAAAATATTAAAGTAAATTTCTTTTGCATGAGTGTTGAAAAAGCAATTCGTATGCCAACCATATTATACTTTGAACGGTTTAAATTATTACATTTGAGTTTAAGGGTATAAAGGTATAGGGTATAACCCGCTCTTCCTTATGCCTTTATATCTTATACCTCTATACCTTTTTTGTCCCGCTTGTGCGAAATAAAATGCGGAAATTTATCCCGTTTGCTGTATAGTTGGAGGTTGTTAAAAAACCCGAAATCCGAAACTTGAAATCCGAAACTATAAACCAAAAACCCAATGTTTTATACTAATTCTTTAAGTTTTTCGGCAGCTTCTTGTAAAGTTATTGCAGAATAAACTTTAAGTCCCGATTCGTCAATCATTTGTTTAGCTTCAACAGCATTGGTGCCCTGTAAACGAACAATAACAGGAACAGGAATATTTCCAATTGATTTGTAAGCTTCTACAACACCTTTTGCTACGCGGTCGCATCTAACAATTCCACCAAAAATATTAATAAGAATAGCTTTTACGGCTGTGTCTTTTAAAATAATTCTAAACCCGGCTTCAACAGTTTCTGCATTTGCACCACCGCCTACATCGAGGAAGTTTGCAGGGTCGCCACCCGAAAGTTTAATAATATCCATTGTTGCCATTGCCAAACCGGCACCGTTAACCATACAACCAACATTACCTTCGAGTTTCACAAAATTCAAATCATATTTTCCTGCTTCAATTTCTACAGGATTTTCTTCGGTTAAATCGCGCATTTCATTAAAATCGGGATGACGAAATAACGCACTATCGTCAATAACAACTTTTGCGTCGGCAGCAAAAATGCGGTCATCGGAAGTTTTAAATACAGGATTTATTTCAAATAGCGAGGCGTCGGCATTTACAAAAGCTGTATATAATGCAGGAACGAATTTCAACATTTCTTTAAACGCTTTACCCGATAAACCGAGATTAAAAGCAATTTTTCGTGCCTGAAAATCGGCAACACCTGTAAGTGAATCTATTTCTTCTTTAAAAATAAGATGAGGTGTTTTTGCTGCAACTTCTTCGATATTCATTCCGCCTTCGGTCGAATACATAATAATGTTACGGCATGTTACACGGTTTAATAACACACTCATATAAAATTCTTTAACTGGACTTTCGCCGGGATAATATATTCCCTGTTCAATTAAAATTTTGTGAACAACTTTTCCAGCAGGACCAGTTTGGTGAGTAACCAAAGTCATTCCTAATATTGCATTAGCGAACTCTTTAACCTGCTCTAAATTTTTTGCAATTTTTACTCCACCACCTTTTCCTCTGCCGCCTGCATGTATCTGTGCTTTAACAGCCCATGATTCGGTACCAGTTTTTTCTTTTATAGATTTTGCAATTTCTATTGCCTGGTCGCTGTTTATGGCAACTCCACCTTCGGGAACTGAAACTCCGAATTTTTTTAAAATGCTTTTTCCTTGATATTCGTGTAAATTCATATTAAAATTATTTGAAGCAAAATTAATTTTTTTTAAATAAATGTTGCATTACTTTGTAAATATTTTTTAAAAAATGAAAAAACTTTCTTTAAATGAGCTAAATAGAATTTCGGTTAACGATTTTAAAAAATCTGAGAAAAACCCAATTGTTATTATTCTCAACAATGTAAGAAGTCAACATAATATTGGATCAATTTTTAGAACTGCCGATGCGTTTAGAATTGAAAAAATATATTTATGCGGAATAACAGCTTTCCCACCAAGTCGCGAAATTCAAAAAACTGCTTTAGGTGCAACCGAATCGGTTTGTTGGGAATATATTAAAAACACCGCAGAAATTATTAAATCTCTTAAAGCTGACGGTTTTATAATAGCCTCGATAGAACAAGTAACAAATAGCACAAATTTGCTTGATTTTATTCCAGAAAAAAACAAGAAATACGCTATTATTTTTGGAAACGAGATTAACGGAGTTGAGCAATCTGTTATAGATATTTCTGATTTTTGCTTAGAAATTCCGCAGTTTGGAACTAAACATTCTTTTAACGTTTCGGTAACGGCCGGAATAGTTGTTTGGGAATTGTTTAATAAAATAAAAAATAAATAATTTTATAATTTTTCTATTGTAAATTATTATACTATCTTTGCACCCACATTGCGGGGTAGAGCAGTGGTAGCTCGTCGGGCTCATAACCCGGAGGTCATAGGTTCGAACCCTGTCCCCGCTACTGAATAAGGAAATTCGTCAATATTGTCGGGTTTCCTTTTTTTATGTCCTCATATTTGTTTAATAATGTGTTAGTTAATTGAAAAATGTGTTGTAAGACTTGGATAGAACATACCTGTTTTTGACATCTACCTAGTGATTGTCTATAAAGTAGAGAAAAATGCAAATTTATGTTATATTTTTAATTCTGAACTTATAAAGATAAGGCATAAAGGTATATGGTATAAGCAACTAGCCGTCATTCCCTGTTTCCTTATACCACTATACCCTATAAATTAAAAATGCTGATATTATGGACAGATACTACCTATATACTATTCGGAGCACATCCTATAAATTTAAAGATTAAACAAAGCCGTAATTATAACATTTACAACTGTTATACTTAAAACGGGTGATGTTAAAGCTTCTTTCATTTATTTTGAAGCAGTAAAATTTAATCCATGAAAAAAATATTCTTTTAAAAAATTGTTCGATTTCGAAATGTTTTGTTCCTTTGTTATAACTTCATTTATTGAAAATTGCTTGTATTTAAAAGGCAGGTAAAACCTAATGTAGTTAACAGAAGAAGTATTAATTTTAAGACCTGTTTTTTGCAATACATTATTCCATTTTTTAAAGTTTCTTATATTTTCGTTTCCCATTTTAATGTTTTTGCCCAATTTTTCATCATAAAACTCTATTACTCTATTATTACCACGTTTAACAAACAGCCGTGCAGAATTAACAATATTGTTGCCATTTTCTTCGCAGGCAATTAATTTTCCGTTAGTTTTTAAACTGTTGTGTATAATGTTTAATGCTTGGTCTATTGGTTCGAGGTGATGAAGAGTATCCATTGTTATAATAACGTCGAATGTGTTTTGTGGTAACGGGTTATCAAATAAATTTTCGTAATGTAACTCAACATTTGAAATACTACCATAAGCCGACCAATATTTTAAACGATTATTAATTTGCTCAAAATAATATTCTAAAGTGCTGCCACTAACTTTGTAACCATTTATTGCTAAAAATATTGCAGTAGTTCCATAACCGCAGCCAATATCAAAAATATTTATGTTTTTGTTTTCTGGTAAATTATCAATAACATATTGCAACCGTTGGCAAAAATATGCTTTCCGAAAATTGTAAAGTTTAGGATTATTAAGGAATCGGTAATAACCTTTTAAATTTTCATTAATTTTTAATTCTTCTATAAGTAAATTAAAAAATTCTTCGACTGTCATTTAGTTATTTCCTGTTTTGGCATTAGCTCATTTTTCTTTTCGTTTTCGGCAATATCGAGTGCTACAATAATTGCAGTATATCCCCAGAACAAAGCAGAAAGTTTATCGGTATCAAGAAAATTATTTAAAATGCCATGTGTGTAATATGTTATTAGTCCAATTGTAACAGATAGCACAATTATTTTTACATTTTTATCTTTAGTTTTTCTATACACTCTCATTGCATAATAAATTGAAGCAATAACAACAGCTAAAAAAGTTAAAGTACCTAATATTCCTGATTCAGAAAGTGGTCCTAAATATTCGCTGTGGGCATTCCCCAAATCGCCGGAGTTAGTACTAATAATGGTTCTTTCGTAAGATAATTGAAACGGAGCATATTTAAACATATAAGTTCCCGGTCCCCAACCAAAAATGGGTTTTTCTTTAAACATTCTTATAGCACAATCCCAACGATTTAATCGCTCAAGGTTTGATGCATCGGTAGAAACATTGGTTATTGATTGTAACTGCTCGCTAAAATTTGATGAAGTATCCTGTCGGTTTTTTTCGAGTTTCATGTAAATTTGAGTCCAGAATAATAAAAGCAACACAACAGTTCCAACAGATAACAGGATAAATGTTCTGAACTTTATTTTCAAAACAATAACTACAAACACTATTGTTGCAGCAAATAAACTAAGCCAAGCGGCGCGGGTATATGAGAAAATTAACGCAACAAAAAGTACCGATAATACAATAAAAGCCGCAATGCGTTGTTTGAAAGAATACTGTTTTAAAAACAGAAGTCCAATCATAACTGGAATAATCATTGTTAATGCTGCTCCATAAGCAGTATGGTCGTTATAAAGCGGACTAACAGCAAAGTTTGCAGCTTCCTGGTCAAAAAAACCATAATGAGCTTGTCTTATAAGTGCATAAACAACAACAATTAACAGCGAAAATGTATAAAGCCAAAAATAAGTTCCAATGTTTTTCTTGTTTTTAAATAACTGTATAGCAAAAAAGTAAAATCCAACTACAAACCATAACCTTGAAAGAAAGAATTTTATAGAAACAATAGGCATTGTACTGGTAAGGCTTGTTATTAAAATCCACAATAAATTTATTGCAATTATTATTGAAAGAGGATGATATAGATTTTTTTTATCGAATGACTTGTCAATAATTAGTTTTAAAATAAAAATAATTAATAACCCAAAAAGTAATGGTTCGGTTGGTAAAAACATATTAAAATCAAGTCCATGAACCAATTCGTAAAGAGGTAAGGAAAGCGGAGTTAATAAAACAATGCCTAACAGTAATTTATCTAATGCAAAAATTGCTATTAATAAAACCAATAATGCAATGGGTACAAGAGAAAACAGGTATTGTTCGGTAGCAACAAAATAAGCATTTAAAGCAATAAAAGTTGCCGATAAACCATAAACCCATAATATGCTTTTACGTTCGGGCAATGCAATTTATGCTTTTTGTTTACTTTCAATTACGGCAACAACAATTATAGAAAAAATTAATGAAGCAATTACTGTAACAGCAACTACTAACCATCTGGCAGGATAAGATTTTTTATCGGCAGGATAAGGGGTTGAAATTACCTGAGAATATGAAATATGTTTATTGTATTCTCTATAAGCCACTTCAAGCATGTATTTATCATAAATCACTTCTTTTCTAACATTATATAACATAGAGTCTAATCGCTGATAATCAACACCGTAATCTTGTAAATTTTTAAAAAGTTTTTTAGCTGAAGCATTACCTGTAAATTCTCCCTTAGTTGCTTCTAACACCTGTGAGTTATAATTCATTATCCCATAATTCTGACGATAATTTTTAACTATACCTTCCAAACTATCTAACTCCTTTTTTTTCTTCTCATATTCAACACGTGAAATTTCAATTACTTCTTTTTGTTTTCTTTTATGGAGTGAAGCAATTTTATCATCGTAAAATTTAACAATACTATCAACCATTTGGCAGGCAATTTTTGGGTTTTTGTCTAACACCGTAATCTCTACAGATTCATATTCTGTTTTACTAATATTTACGTTACTATTGTATTCATCTAAAAAATAAGTGTAATGTTGTGACTCCAAAGTATCTATTTTATAATGTTTTTCTAAATCGAAAGCTTTTAACATTTTTTCATTAATGTCGTTAGAGTTTAATACTTGCAACATTTGTTCGGTTGTTGATTCTTTTGAATAAGTATAAGTATTAACAGGATAGATAATTGCTAACGATTTAAATTTTGGCGTTATAACAATTGGAGAGGAAATAAAAGCACCAATTGCAATTGCTACAATAGTTATAATAATTAAATGAATTTTCCATTTATTTAATAAGTTAATTATTTTTTTATTTCTGAAAAATGTTTCCATATTATCGTAATTAAATAATATTATTTTATTTTCTATATCTTTTAATTTGAAATCAAATTTTAAGTTCCTGTAACTATCGAATAGCGTTTTTTTTTTAATGACTCTGCAAAAGCCAATATTATAATACCAAACAAAAGTGCAGATAAAACTCCCGATAACACAACAAGCCAGCGAATCGGATAATATTCTTTTTCAGGAACTTCGGCTTTGCTCACAACAAATTTGTGAGGAATATTTTGCACTGCATCAATTTTAGCTTCGGTATATTTTTGCTTTAGAAGACTAATACGTTTAGTTTCGTTAGTAACCATTTCGTTAAAATTTTGGTAAGCACCACCATATTTAGCAAGTATTTTAAACTTTTCTTCTAATTCGCGAACTCCTTCTTTATTTCCTTTTGCTATTGCCTGTGCATAAGCATCGCTATAAACTTCGCTTTGTGCCTCGTAATTAAAAACTCCCAAATCGCGTAAT
Organism: Bacteroidetes bacterium GWA2_32_17; assembly: GCA_001769035.1. Lineage (GTDB taxonomy): Bacteria > Bacteroidota > Bacteroidia > Bacteroidales > GWA2-32-17 > GWA2-32-17. The sequence continues at coordinate 15,316 of MENF01000201.1, read as the reverse complement.
TTGCCAAGCGAATCCTGAATAAAATTTAAATCTGCTATGGCTCTAAAGTATTCGTTACTAACCAATGCAAATGCTTGTTTAGCGCGTTCACGTTGCATTTTATTAATTGTACTATCGGCAAAATCGGCAATGTCGTTTGCCATATCCGATGCAAATTTTGGTTCTTTGTCAAAAACTTCTATTTCTATCGAAAGAAACTCTGTTCGCCTAAAAGAGATATTTTCCTGATATTTTTTATTTAATCGTGTAAATGGGTATTTTTGAGTTGAGTCAATATCATAATGTTCAAAAAGATTGTATTTTGTTGTTAATCTTTTTCGTATTTCGTCGGAATATAATACTTGTAAAAATTGTTCAACTTCTTCGGCTGTACCAAAGTTAAGTAATCCTTTTGTAGTTTGATTTTCTGAAATAAGTGATTTAGAAACCGACTCGGAAGTTGCCGGAAACAAAATTACAGTTGCACGATATTTTGATGGTAGCAGTATTGCAATAATAAGGGACACAGTAAAAGCCAATATTGCAATAAATATTAATGGTTTAAGATTACGTAAAACGAAATCGTAAATTTTTATAGAATTTAAACTGTTTTGTTCCACTTATATTTTCTGTCAATAAAATTTGTCAAAATTAAAATAATAAATGTTAAATAAAAAATAATATAAGCAAACAACCTATTTTATAAAAAAATAGTCTAACATCATAATATATACTGTTTTATTTTTTTATTTTTGTCGCCCATTAATAATCAACATTTTGAAACGATTATTTGTAACAAATCTTGGACTTGTTTTGTTTCTTAACCTTTTGGTTAAGCCATTCTGGATTTTTGGAATAGACCGAACTGTTCAAAACACAGTTGGTTCGGGTGACTATGGATTTTATTTTGCACTTTTTAATTTTAGTTTGATATTAAATATTTTACTTGATTTTGGAATTACTAATTATAACAATAAAAATATTGCTCAAAACAATCAGTTGTTAGGCAAGCACTTATCTAATGTAATTGTATTAAAATTTTTACTTGCTATTTTATATACTGTTGTTTGTCTGTCAATAGCATTTATTATAAAGTATGATTTCAGACAAATGCAAATGCTTTTATTCTTAATTGCAAATCAGTTTTTATTATCTTTTATTCTATACTTACGTTCTAATTTAAGCGGATTACACTTATTTAAAACCGACAGCATGGTGTCGGTACTCGACAGATTATTGATGATAATTATTTGTAGCGCATTGTTATGGGGAAATGTAACTTCAACACCTTTTAAAATCGAATGGTTTATTTATTCACAAACTATTGCTTATGGATTAACTGCCTTTATTACTTTTTTTATTGTTTTGCGAAAAGCAGGTTTTTTGCAGTTACATTTCGATTGGCACTTTTTTGTTGTATTTTTAAAACAGAGTTATCCATTCGCATTACTTATTTTACTTATGGCTTTTTATAACAGGATTGATTCAGTAATGCTTGAGCGAATTTTACCAAACGGTAACGAAGAAGCTGGTATTTATGCTCAATCGTATCGAATATTAGATGCAGCTTCGATGATAGCATTTCTTTTTGCAGGTTTACTATTGCCAATATTTTCTAAAATGTTAAAACAAAGAGAATCTGTAAAACAGTTAGTCCAATTATCATATAAGCTCATTCTTATTCCAGTTGTGATATTTGTTATTGCTGCAATTTTTTACTCACAAGATGTGATGCGTTTATTGTACCATGGGAACAATATTTATTATTCGGCTAAAATATTTTCATGTATAATACCAGGGTTAATTGCAATTTCAACAACATATATTTATGGGACATTATTAACAGCTAATGGAAGCTTAAAACAATTAAACATAATGGCAGCACTTGCAATGCTTACAAATATTATATTAAATCTTATTTTAATTCCACAATTTAAAGCCTTTGGCTCTGCAATGTCGAGTTTAATAACACAATCGCTAACCGCAGTAATTCAAATACTTATAGCCAATCGAATATTCAAATTCAGTATTAATTATAAATTTGTTTTTTTGTTGTTAATTTTTATTTCAGCAATTACAGGATTAGGGTTTTTGGTTAAGTTTGCTTTTAGTAATTGGGTATATGGATTTGTGTTAATAGGTATAGTTGGAATACTTACTGCTTTTGTGTTAAAATTAATTGATTTAAAAGGTATATTTTTGATTATTAAAAATAGAGATGAGGAGTAAAAATTACATTTTCTGTACATTGCAATAACAAATAATATATATAAGTTTCAAAACTGAATAATTTTGGGTGGATGTTTAATTTAAACATGTTTTCTTGCGTTTATGAGTCAGTTCTAAAAAGTCATTTTTCATTTTGCAGCAATTTTTTACCCTTAATCCCTAAAGGGAAATTGCTAAAAATCAGACTCCCTTCAGGGTTGGGGTAAAACTGATTTTCAGAATTTCACGACTTTGATTGCTTTTTAAACTTGACTCGTTTATTTTATAAAAACAAAAACAAGTATTATTATATTGATTAACATATTGATATGTTTTATATGAAACATTATAACGCCTGATTATAAGCAACTTGCAATGATGTTGATAATCGCTGCAATTATACTTTGCAAGGGTTATATTTGTACATTTCGTCCAAAAAGGTATATGGTATAAGGGAATAAAGCGGGCTGTATGCTATATTTCTGTACTTTATACCTTATTTTCCTTAAAAAAATGTGTATTTTATTGCGTTTTTAGTATAATTGTTATTTTACGTGTTGAAAACATACTTTATTAACAATTAGGAATGTGAAAATAAACCTTTAATTTTGCCTGTTACATTTTTATATTAGACTCATAAATGATAATAAGCAATGGTATAATATATAAGCTTTTACTTTTTGTAGTAATTATATTTTGCTCATGCCAAAATAATGAAAGTAATTCTACAATCAACACATCACCAAATAATGATACAAATGCTGTTATAGAATTTCTAAATCTTGAAAAAAAATATACTGTTTCAAATCCGGCATTAGCAATTAATTATGGCAATAAAGCCATTTCATTATCGCAATCGCTTAATTATAAAACTGGCTATATAAAAGGAATGCTTTACATGGGACAGGTTTATATGAATTCTAATAATTATGTGATTGCAAAAAGATATTTTTTATCAACATTAAAATATTCTCAAGTAAACGAACAAAAAAACTATATTCCTGTTTGCCTTGGTAGTATTGGTATCGCAAATGAAAGATTAAGTAATTATTCCGAAAGTATTAAGTATTACACAAAGTGCAAAGAAGCGTTTTTGGCAATTAACGATACTGTTGGAATTATAAAAAGTCAAATAAATATTAGTAATGTTTATAAAGACATTGGCGAAAGATCAAAAGCTGTAAGTGTGTTATTGGATGGAATAAAAACAGCAGAATTAATTGGCGACGAATATATCAAGTGTCTTTGTCTCAATAATTTGAGTGTTTTATATCAGGATATGGGTAAAAACAATGAAGCCCTTAAATTGTTTTTTGAAGTTGAAGAAATTTCCAAAACTTTGGGCGATAGCATTAATCTGGCTAATGCTTATAACAATATAGGAATGACATATCAAGCTTTAAAAAATTCACGACTTGCATTAAAATATTATATGCTGGCTGCCGAAATAAAGCAGCAAATGAACGACTTGAAGGGAGTAGGTATTTCGTTAAATAACATTGGCTCATTAAGATATGATGCAAAAGATTATACTTCGGCACTTGAATATTTTAGAAAAGCATTTCAATTATCCGAAAAAACTTCTGACCGCTTATCAACTAGCAAATATTTGAAAAATATGAGTGATGCATTGTTGGAAATTGGAAAATTTGACGAAGCAATTGATTGTCTTAATAAAAGTTTGCTTATGGCTAACACTATTAATGCTCCCGATGAAAAAGTTACTGCTTTATATGCACTTGCCAAGGCATATATAAAAGTGAACAATTTTAAAAAAGGGTACGATTATTACAAAGCATATTCCGACTTTAACGATTCGCTTGATTTACTTCAAAATAACAGATTAGTTGAAGAAATGAAAAATCGTTACGGGTCGGAAAAAAAAGAGCAACAAATAAATAAACTTGAACAAGAAAAAGCATTTGCAAAAATAACTCAACTTTTACTTTTAGGATTGGCATTATTATTAATAATTATCGGAATTCTTATATTTCTTTGGCAACGAAATAAAACAATTAGAAACAAGCAAAGTTCAGAATATCAGCAATCTATTATGGAAGAAAAACTTGCTGTTTCTAAACTCGAGCAGCAAAACCTTAAACAAGAACTCGAATTTAAAGAAAAAGAATTGGTTAACATGGCTTTATATATTGTTCAAAAAATAGATTTTATAGAATTATTAAATAACGAGCTAAAAATATTACAAAAAGATTCATCGGTTGCTAAAGCTGATATTGTTAACAAGCTTTCCCTACTTATTTCAACTAATGTAAAAATTGATAAGGTACGTACTGAATTTCAACTAAATGTTGATAAAACAAATCAAACCTTTTTTAAAAAATTAACCGAAAGATTCCCAAATATTACCGAAAACGAGAAAAAACTTTCAGCTTTATTGCGTATCAATCTAACATCTAAGGATATAGCATCTATTTATAATATATCTCCTTCAAGCGTTGACATGAGTCGTTATAGACTTAGAAAAAAATTAAACCTTATAAACGATGAAAATATTGTAGATTTTTTAAATGCAATTTAGTATAGAGGGATTCTAAAAATTAGATTTTTCGAGGCGGACGAGATTTTAAAACCGGAGTTTACTATTGTAAATGAGAACTTAGCGAAGCGATCTCACGAACACTTTTAAAAAACAATTAATATGTGAGTAATTTTAAAATTGAAGTCCAACAAAGAAAAAGCAATTTTTAGAAGTCCCGTATAGTAATTGCTTAACTATATGTCTTAATATGTGCATATTAAGATTATAGATGTAGATATTTTTATGTCTATTTTTTAGCACTTGTAGAGATGGAATATAGATATAAAATTGCAATTACTCATTTAATCTGGGCTACTTTTGTCGAATAATTTTAAAAAAAAAATATTTATGAACACAAATTTCAAATTTTTAGCTATTATTTTATTTGCCAGCACGGTAGTAATTTTTAACTCATGTAAAAAGGATAAAAAAGAAGACCCTGCCGACACATCAAAGAAATATGTAATGATTATCGAAAATGGTGCACAAACAATGTCGCCCGATGGTCATATTACTTATTCTGCCATACTTGTTGATGCAAATGGAACTGCAAGCCCTGCAACCGGAGTTTCATGGACATCATCTGTTACTTCGGTAGCAACAATTAATTCATCTGGTGTTGTTTCTGGAGTTGCTTTAGGTGAAGTAAAAATTACAGCTTCAGTTACAAAAGACAATGTAACTTATTATGCATCAGTTCCACTTGGTATTTATGTGCCATCTGCATTTACAGTTTCGCCTTCAGCAATAATATGGAACAAAGGCGATAATTTACAATTAGAATCTGTTTATCTTTCAACAAGCGGTGTAACAAATCCTACTTGTACTTATACTTCAAGTAATACTGCTATTGCAACTGTTTCCCCTACAGGTTTAGTAACCTTTGTTGAAGTTGGAGAATGTTACATAACTGTAACTGCTACAAGCATTCAAGGTAATCCTGTTGTAACAGTTCCTGTTCTTGTTGTTGGAATTCCGGAAGTTGCTATTCCAATTATTCGTATCGAAGTAAATCCTCCATCAAAAGATTTATTCAAAAATGAAACCCAGCAACTTACAGCAAAAGCATATAAAGGTGATGGCTCAGAAGCTGTTGGAATTTCTTTTACATGGAATTCTCTCGACGAATCTATTGCTACCGTTAATAATGCAGGACTTGTAACACCAGTTAAAACAGGAACAACTTACATTCAGGCAAAAGCCGACGGGATAATTGGTCAGGCAGAAATAATGGTTAACTCCGATACACTTGTTTGGATTACACCATTTTACACATCTATCCCGGCTGGCGGAACAAAACAATTTACCGCCGAAGCTTATCACATAACCCGTACAAGTGCAACCCCTTACACCGGAGTTACATTTGATTGGTTAATACCTACTTATGGTTTTGATATGTTTGATATTGCTACAGTTAATGCAACTGGGTTAGTAACATTAAAATCGAATGCTTTTGCTGGTATGAGCACATTTGTAATGGCTTATGACCATAACAATCCTTATGTTGGAAGTGTAGGAACTATTATGGTTGCAGTTGCCGACGATTGTAATTGTGGTGCCGGAAATGCAGATGTTAGCAGCATTCAGGTTTCAAACGGAAATACTATCAACATGATTTTAGGTACGCAAGTTCAACTTAACGTTACAGCCCTCGACGCAGTTGGTGGAACAGTAGCAAATCCGGGTTTAGTATTTTGCTCCGACAATATTATGGTTGTAAGTGTTGATTCAGATGGCTTGCTTATGGCAGCCGGCGAGGGTGATGCTATTATTAAAATATGCTCAGGCGCTTATGCTGTAACAAATGTAAACGTTCATGTTACACTGTTTAAGTAAACGGGACTTATAATTAAAGTTAATTTTTTTAAACGGGAAGTTCTTTTTAGTTCTTCCCGTTTATTTTTTTAATATTGGTAACCAACAATAGTTTTATAGGAAGTTCTAAATAGTGTCTGTTTATAAAGTCAGTGTCTGATTCATAATGTTCGAGTTTGAGGCATGCGAAGTTTTGAAAACCAAGGAGTTTACTGTAGTAAATGACTGTTTTCAAAACGAGTATAACGAAAAAATCGGACATTATGGACAGACACTAAATATTTAAAAAAATAACGAATAATTCACCCCGTTGAATAGTACACCCTAAATTGACAATATTTACTAAAACGAATAACAGACATCTTTCCAATTAAATTTTTAATTGCCACAACCATTTATTGCCACGACCTGTCATCCTGAGCGAAGTCGAAGGAAGGTCGTGGGTTGAATTAGAAGAGAATTGGCTTTAGCCAAAAATCCAAGCCCTTGTTTATTTATCTCCAATATCCAATAGCTATCGGATTCCAAGAGAAAATGTAGCAAAGATCTTGGTTCTTGACTCTGAACTTGTTTCAGGGTTGGGACTTGGAGCTTTTATATAAGCACTAATTTATCCTACTCCAAAGTATAACTTGGTATCATAATATTATTTGCAAATAATTATCATTTTGCAAAAACTATTTTCAATCGTATCTTTACAAAATATTTAATTAAAAATGGATAAACAAAATTTATTATATTTTGCTCACGAAACGGCAGTAATTGATAATGAATGTATTATTGGAAATGGAACAAAAATATGGCATTTTAGTCATATAATGTCTAATTGTAAAATTGGCGAGAAATGTAATATTGGCCAAAATGTAGTTGTTTCGCCAGAAGTTGTTTTAGGAAACAATGTAAAAATTCAAAACAATGTAAGTATTTATACCGGTGTTATTTGCGAAGATGATGTTTTTCTTGGACCCTCAATGGTTTTTACAAATGTAATAAACCCAAGAAGTGCAGTTATTCGACGTGATGAATATAAAAGAACCCTTGTTAAAAAAGGTGCAAGTATCGGTGCAAATTCAACTATTGTGTGTGGTGTTACTCTTGGCGAATATTGTTTTATAGGTGCTGGTGCTGTTGTTACAAAAGATGTGAAACCTTTTGCACTAGTTGTTGGGAATCCTGCTCGCCAAAGTGGCTGGATGAGCGAATTTGGACATCGTTTAAATTTTAATGACGATGGTGTTGCGGTTTGTCCCGAAAGCAAAGAAAAATATCGCCTCGAAAATAATTTAGTTTCAAAAATCAAATAACAATGAGCAATATATCAAAAAACTTTTCACTAATAGGTGTTGCCGGTTATATCGCAATTCGACATGTAAAAGCAATAAAAGAAACAGGAAATAAATTAGTTGCAACTTTAGATAAATTCGATAGTGTAGGTTTTCTTGATAGTTATTTTCCTGAAGCCGATTTTTTTTCTGAATTTGAACGTTTCGACAGGCATACCGAAAAACTTCGTAGATGTGGCACAAAAATAGATTTTGTAAGTATTTGTTCGCCAAATTATTTGCACGATTCGCATATCCGTTTTGCTTTACGAAGCGGCTCCGATGCTATTTGCGAAAAACCTCTCGTATTAAACCCATGGAATATTGATGCACTTGCCGAAATAGAAAAAGAAACAGGTCATAAGGTAAATACAATATTGCAGTTACGCCTTCACCCATCAATTATTGCATTAAAAAAACAAATTGAAGAATCGCCTAAAGATAAAATTTACGATGTTGACTTATCGTATATTACAAGTCGTGGAAACTGGTATGATTTTTCGTGGAAAGGCGACGCTCATAAATCGGGTGGAATAGCAACAAACATTGGAATACACTTTTTTGATATGCTTATCTGGATTTTTGGAGATGTAAAAGAAAACAAATTGCACTTGTCAGCTAAAAACAAAGTGGCAGGTTTTCTGCAATTAGAAAAAGCAAGAGTACGATGGTTTTTAAGTATCGATTTCAATGATATTCCTACTGAAATAAAAAAGAAAAATCAACGCACTTATCGTTCAATTTTGGTTGAAGGAAAGGAAATAGAATTTAGTGGTGGATTTACTGATTTGCATACTCTTAGTTATCAGTCAATTCTCAACAGTAAAGGATTCCGTTTAACAGATGCTCGTAAATCTGTAGATATAGCATATAATATCAGAAATGCACAACCTATTGGATTAACTGGTAATTATCATCCATTTTGTAAAAAAGTTAAAAGTTTGTAGTTTAACATTCTTAGTTTTTGGATTATGGTTTCTGGTTTTGGGTTTTTAGTTTATGGTTAATTGTTAATTATTTGTTATTTGAACATTGTTATTTGAAATTTAATTAGTTATGTATAAAAAACTTGTTGATAAAAAAACGAAATTATCCGTAATCGGATTGGGTTATGTTGGTTTACCAATTGCACTCGAATTTGCAAAACATGTTTCGGTAATTGGTTTCGATATACGTCAGGATAGGGTTGAAAAAATGAAAAAGGGAATTGACCCAAGTAACGAATTATCAGCTTCGGCTTTTAAAGGTTGCAACATTACATTTACAAGCAATCCTGACGATTTAAAGAATGCATCTTTTCATATTGTTGCAGTACCAACTCCTATTGATAGTCATAATTTACCCGATTTAACTCCGGTTATTGGTGCAACATCTTCTGTTGGTAAAATATTAAAAAAGGGCGATTATGTTGTTTATGAATCAACCGTGTACCCTGGTTGTACCGAAGAAGATTGCATTCCTGTTTTAGAAAAACTATCAGGGCTTAAATTTCTTAAAGATTTTAAAGTTGGATATTCGCCCGAAAGAATTAATCCAGGCGATAAGGAACATTCACTTACAACAATTAAAAAAATAGTTTCGGGATGCGATAAAGAGTCGTTGGAAAATATTGCAAAAGTTTATGAGTTGGTTGTTAAAGCTGGTGTTCACAGAGCATCAACAATTAAAGTTGCAGAAGCTGCAAAAATTATTGAAAATACTCAACGCGATGTTAATATTGCATTAATGAACGAATTATCAATAATTTTTAATCGAATGGGAATTAATACTTTCGAGGTGCTCGAAGCAGCCGGAACAAAATGGAATTTCTTAAAATTTTATCCTGGTTTAGTTGGCGGACATTGCATAGGAGTTGACCCATATTACTTAACATATAAAGCTCAGGAATTTCGTTATCATTCGCAAGTTATAAATGCAGGCAGATTTGTTAACGATTCAATGGGATTTTATATTGCAAAACAAACTGTAAAAAAACTTATTGCAGTTGGAAAAAATGTGCTTCACGCTAAAGTTCTGGTAATGGGAATTACATTTAAAGAAGATGTTAGCGATTTAAGAAATTCGAGAGTTGCCGATGTTGTAACCGAATTAGTCTCGTATGGAGTTAAAGTAGATGTTATTGACCCACAGGCAAATAGCGAAGAACTTAAACGCGAATATGGTTTTGGGCTTACTACAAAGATTCGTAACGACTATGATGCTGTAATAGTGGCTGTATCACACAAAGAATATGTAAATTTAAAAGAATCCTATTTCAAAAATATTATTACAAAAGATGCTATAATAGTTGACGTTAAAGGAATTTATAGAGGGAAAATTAAAAATTTTAAATATTGGAGCTTATAACAAATGTCAAAAAAAATTCTTGTAACTGGCGGAATTGGTTATATTGGTTCTCATACTGTTGTTGAATTACTTCAGCAAAATTTTGAAGTGTTTATTGTTGACAATCTCTCTAATTCACATATATCTGTACTCGAAGGTATTGAGAAAATTACTGGAAAAAAACCACATTTTACAAAACTCGATTTAGTTAATAAACTTGCAGTAGAACAATATTTTACCAAACATCACGATATTGATGCTGTAATACATTTTGCCGCACTAAAATCTGTTAATGAGTCGGTTGCCGAACCTTTAAAATATTATCAAAATAATCTTGGTTCGCTTATTAACTTATTAAGTAATATGATTTCGTTAAAATTAAATTATTTGGTTTTTTCGTCATCTTGCACTATTTATGGTCAACCAGATAGACTTCCAGTAAACGAAGAAGCACCGAAAAAAACACCATTATCGCCTTATGGAAACACAAAACAAATTGCCGAAGAGATTATTTTGGATACTATAAATGCTAACGATTTTATAAAAGCAATTTCTTTACGTTACTTTAATCCAATTGGTTCGCACCCATCTTCGCTTATTGGAGAGTTGCCATTAGGAATTCCAAATAATTTAGTGCCTTATGTTACACAAACTGCCGCTGGAATACGCCAACAACTAAAAGTTTATGGTAACGATTACAATACCTCAGATGGCACGTGTATTAGAGACTATATAAACGTAGTTGATTTGGCTAAAGCTCACGTAGTTGCAGTAAATAGATTATTGGAAAACAAAACAAAAGAGAATTTCGAAGTTTTTAATTTAGGAACTGGAAAAGGATATTCTGTGCTTGATGTTATAAAGGCATTTGAAAAAGTTTCAAAAAAAAAATTAAATTATGCTTTTACTGAACGTCGTTCTGGTGATGTTGAGCAAGTATGGGCAGATGCAACTAAAGCAAATAAAGTATTAGGTTGGAAAGCAGAAATTGGTTTAGAAGAAACAATGCTCTCGGCTTGGAACTGGGAAAAAAAATATAGAGGAATTTAATAAACGAAGAATAATAAGTAAGCAGTAGGCAGTGAACAGTAAGCAGTCGGCAGTCAGCAGTCAGCAGTCGGCAGTGAACAATTGTATGACTATGTATGACAACTGTATGACTATGTATGACAACTGTATGACTATGAATAACAATGAACAGTAAATAGTAAGCAGTGAACGTAGAACAATGAACTTTTTGAACTTTTTGAACATTTTTGAACATAGAACAAAGAACTTTTTAAACTTTTTTAAATATGAAAAATATACTTATTACAGGCGGAGCAGGTTTTATTGGCTCTCATGTTATACGGAATCTCGTAAATAAATATCCACAATATAATATTGTTAATCTCGATTTGCTTACTTATGCCGGAAATCTCGAAAATATTGCTGACATTGAGACCAAATCAAATTACACTTTTGTAAAAGGAGATATTTGCGACAAAAATTTTCTTACTGAACTTTTTCGAAAATATGATTTTTATGGGATAATACATCTTGCAGCCGAATCGCATGTTGACCGTTCTATTTCAGACCCAATGTCATTTATACGAACAAACATTATTGGCACAATTACACTTTTAAACGCTGCAAAAACTGCATGGAAAGAAAATTATAACGAACATCGTTTTTATCATATTAGTACCGATGAGGTATATGGTACGCTTGGTTCCGAAGGTTATTTTACCGAAAATACTTCGTATAGTCCACGTAGCCCTTATTCTGCATCCAAAGCTAGTAGCGACCATTTAGTTAGAGCTTATTATCACACTTATGGTTTCCCAATTGTTATTTCAAATTGCTCAAATAATTATGGTCCAAATCAATTTCCCGAAAAACTTTTACCGTTAATAATTAACAACATAAAATGTAACAAACCACTTCCAGTATATGGGAAAGGCGAAAATATTCGCGACTGGCTGTATGTCGAAGACCATGCACACGCAATAGATTTAATTTTTCATAAAGGCAAAAATGGTGAAACGTATAATATTGGTGGAAGTAACGAATGGACTAACATTAAATTAGTTAATAAGTTATGCGAAATAATGGATGTAAAGTTAAATCGCGAAAAAGGAACTTCCGCAAAACTTATTACTTATGTTAAAGACCGTGCTGGGCATGATTTACGCTATGCTATAGACAGCAGTAAATTGCAAAATGATTTAGGTTGGACTCCATTAGTTTCATTTGATGAAGGCTTGGAAAAAACAGTAAATTGGTATTTAGAAAATGAAAAATGGTTGCAAAATGTACTTTCAGGCGACTACGAAAAATATTACCAAAATCAATATCTTAAAAGATAAAATTTAGATGATAAAAGCAGTAAAAATAATATTTACATGCACTTTGTTATTATCGTTTTTCGCAAAAACAAATGCAAGCGATTTTAATTCGGCTGATACAATTTATGTGGTTGTTGCTGATTCTGTAAACATTGATACATTAGAGATTCAAAAAGAATGGCCTCAATATATTAAATTAGGAAAACATCATATAAAAAATCCTGTTTACGTTATTGCCGAAGATGTTGTTGGAAAAGATAAAGCAACGGTAATTGTTTTAACAATACTTACAGGACCCATAGGTGGGCACAGACTTTATTTAGGCACAAAACCAATTGTTCCCATTTTTTATACTTGCACTTTAGGTTGTGTATTTGTTTTACCAATAATTGATTTATTTGTAATTTGTTTTTCTAAAGATATCAGTCGTTTCGAAAATAACGATAAAATAATTATGTGGGCTAAATAATATCAGTATTTAAAGCTAATCTTTAAGATAATTGTTCATTATTAGTTGTTCATTGCTTAACAAAAAACTACAAGCTGAAAACTTTTTTATTTGTAATAATATTCGATATTATGAATAAATAATAACTTTGCGTATTATAAAATTCGAAAAGTAAATGTCCGACGAACTAAAACATGAATGTGGTGTAGCATTATTGCGATTACGTAAGCCACTTGAGTATTACAAACTTAAATACGGTACTTGGATGTGGGGAATAAATAAGCTGTATTTGCTTATGGAAAAGCAACATAACCGCGGACAGGATGGAGCTGGTGCAGCTTGTATAAAACTTGATTTACAACCTGGAAAAAAATACATTCATCGTTTTAGGTCAAATTCACAGCAATCTATACAAGATGTATTTAGTCAAATACATAGCGAATTTGAAAAAGTAGAATTACGCAACCCAAATCTTCTTAACGACCCTCACTGGGCTAAAGAAAATTTGCCGTTTGCAGGTGAGTTGTTTCTGGGACATTTAAGATACGGCACTTTTGGTAAAAACAATATAGAAAACGTGCACCCTGTTATGCGCGAAAATAACTGGAAATCGCGTAATCTTGTTGCTGCCGGAAATTTTAATCTCACAAATGTTAATGAACTTTTCGAACACTTAAAAGAACTTGGTCAACATCCTAAAGATTATTCAGATACTGTTACTGTGCTCGAAAAAATCGGACATTTTCTTGATAAAGAAGTTGAACGGGTTTTTGAACAAAAAAAGTACGAAGGACTTTCTAGTGTTCAAATTTCTGAATATATAGCTAAAAATCTTAATATTAAAAAAATACTAAATGAAGCATCGTGGCGTTGGGATGGAGGTTTTGTTGTTGCCGGAATGGTTGGACATGGCGATTCGTTTGTAATGCGCGACCCCTGGGGAATTCGTCCTGCATTTTATTATTACAACGACGAAATTGCTGTTGTTACAAGCGAACGTCCTGTTATTCAAACAGTTTTTAACGTTCCAATTGACAAAATAAAAGAAGTTAAACACGGTTATGCAGTAATAATTAAAAAAGATAATACAATAACAGAGGAAAAAATAATTGAACCTTATAAAAAATCAAGTTGCTCTTTCGAAAGAATATATTTTTCGAGAGGAACAGATAGGGATATTTATAACGAACGAAAAGAATTAGGTAGATTAATTGCACCAACAATATTAAAATCAATTGACTACGATGTTGAAAACACTGTTTTTTCTTATATACCAAACACAGCCGCAGTAGCGTTTTATGGATTAACAGATGCAATAAATAAACATTATATTAAAATTAAAAAAGAGAAAATTTTTGCACTTGGAAATAACATAACTCAAGAAGCACTTGAAAAATTTATTAATTTGATTCCACGCATCGAAAGTCTTGCAGTTAAAGATATTAAATTACGAACATTTATTACTCAGGATGCTGTTCGTAAAGATTTAGTTGAACATGTGTATGATGTTACTTATGGAATAGTTCGCGATTTTAAAGACACCCTTGTAATTATTGATGACTCAATTGTTCGTGGCACTACGCTTAAAGAAAGTATTTTGCGAATGTTAGACAGGTTAAATCCTAAAAAAATAATTGTTGTTTCATCGGCACCGCAAATCCGTTACCCCGATTGCTATGGTATAGATATGGCTAAGCTTAATGATTTTGTGGCATTTCAAGCGGCAATAGAACTACTAAAAGAAAACGGAAAACAAAGTGTAATAAACGAAGTTTATAATATTTCCAAAGCACAACAAAATAAACCTAAAGAAGAAATTGTGAATTATGTTAAACTTATTTACAAACCATTTACAGCCGAAGAAATTTCAGAAAAAATTACACAACTTTTAAAACCAAAAGATATTAAAGCCGATATTAAAATTATTTATAATTCAATCGAAAATTTGCATAAAGCAATTCCAAATCATACAGGCGATTGGTATTTTACAGGCGATTATCCTACCCCAGGAGGAAACATGGTTGTAAATAATTCGTTTATTAATTATATAGAAGGACGAAATCAACGGGCATATTAACAAAATACAAATTCCTGATTCCTAAATACAAATTCCAAGATACAAATTCCAAATTTCAATCCAATCCTGAAGCTTCAGGACTTTTGGATACAAATCCCAAACCAAAAACATGAAACTCGAAACTCGAAACTTTTTGTGACTGCTCAGCAGCCAATGAAAGAAGATTAAGATTAAAAAACGAACAATGCCAAATGTTCAATTTACAATGAGCAAATAAAAAAAAGTAAAAATGATAAAAGAAGAAAGAAAGTTTGATATTGAAGATCGTTTAATCGA
>MENF01000200.1 GCA_001769035.1 Bacteroidetes bacterium GWA2_32_17 | reverse complement strand
TCTGACTTGTAATTGCTGCTGTTAATGCAACTGCCGGCTGGGTAATTGTTACTGAAGCTGTTGCAGTACATAAATTAATATCAGTTACAGTAACATTATAAATTCCGTTAGAAAGATTAATCAGGTCTTCGAATATTTCGCCCCCACCCCAGAGATAAGAAAAGGGAGGTGTTCCATCGGTAACGGTGAGATCAATTGCTCCGTTATTTCCACCGAAGCAGGATACGTTGGTAACTGCAAAGCTGAGTACTGGCAGGGGAGTTACAGTAAAAGTGATTTCTGCCACTTCGGTACAAGTACCATTATCCACGAGGTCCCAGAAAATCAGTCCATCGCTGACAGTAACATTGGTAGGAACAGGTACCAGGATGGTGAGAGCTGCATCAGAGTACCATGTATGAGTACTCCCGGTACCGCCATCTATTGCTGCGTTATAGGAAGTAAGGTCAATACCTGCAA
The DNA here is from genome assembly GCA_001769035.1 of Bacteroidetes bacterium GWA2_32_17. GTDB lineage: Bacteria > Bacteroidota > Bacteroidia > Bacteroidales > GWA2-32-17 > GWA2-32-17. The sequence continues at coordinate 23,003 of MENF01000200.1, read as the reverse complement.
CGGTACCACCGCCAGCAACATCCTCGCACATAGCCGGTGGATACTGGTCAATGGCTTTCATCCCCGACCATGTCCAGCCGAGGTTGCCGCCAAGGTCATTACCGTTGTCTCCGGCATAGAACGTAGTACCTGCAACATGTAAATCTTGTATGTCGAGGTAATCGCCGCAGAAAGGCTGCGTTATCTGGCTGATTGATGAAAAGCTGCCCGCTGTTGCAGAACTCAGGGAAATCATGTTCCCCGGATCTCCGACAGCTTCAAGATTTGATGTAATCTGAGTTTTTCCGCTCTCAAAACGGATTTTAGTGCCAATTTCAAATCTTAGTCTGTTAAAAGTATTGGAACCATAAATAGTAGTCCAGCCACCAAAAGTTTGTGGTTCAATGGTAACGTTATTATAGGTCATATCACCACCACGGAATTCCCATGGGTTATTGGTAAGCAATATTTGTGAAGTACCGGCATTAATTACAAGACCAGTGTTGTCCTGAATCTGCCACCAATTAAATTCCATATAAGAAGAACCAAGATTAAGTACCCTTGGATTTGTTGAATTGGAAACAAAGGAACCGCCAGGATTGATAATATCTTTATTATTGGTATTTAATATACCATTGTTAAAAGTTATAGTTCCAAAATTCATGTTGATATTATCCAGAAGGGAATAATCTCCGGCAAAGTTCATACTACTCATAGGAAGACCAGCAGTAAAAACTGTATTTCCAGGTACTATGGAAATAAAGTTTAAAGTTCCGCTGTAGGTTTGTGTCATTGCAGGTACAAATGTCAATGAACCATTTATACTTAAAGACCATCCTGCAAATTCAGGATTATTGGTAACCCCTGTCCAGTCCATATTTTTACAGGAAGATGGTACATTAACAGTTACAATCTGACCAGCTAAAGAGAATGAACCTGCATCAAAGAAAACATTATCATTAATTGTAGGAATACAGCCATAAGGAGCGCCGCCAGAAGCAAGTGACCAGTGGTTGGGATCGTTCCAGTTGCCAGTATTTCCAATCCAGTAAAGGTCAATTCCGGCAGGAGAAAATATATTCCATCCGGTAACATCGCCTATTCCCTGGCTGCTAAGTGCATTAAATGTAGCTCCTCCGCCTGCTGTCAAATCGGAAATCCTCAGCCAGCTTCCATTGAAAACACCGGCAGACATTGAGAGATGTGCAACCTGTCCTGTAGTGTAAGAACCTATATTGAAATAAGTATTGCAATTTGTTCCGTTAGGAATGGTGAGTGTATTAAAGGTAGTCGTTGATTCGCCCTGAAAACTCAGACTTGTACAGTTTGGAATATTCAGGATATTAAAACTGTTGGAACCTGAAATATTAACACCTCCGGCTACATTGATATTAACATTATTGTATGTAGCACTACCACCAGAAAAGGAAGTTCCGGCTGAAACATTTAACGTTGAAGTTCCCGGAACAATCGTCAGGTTGGAACCATCGTAAATACTCCAATAGTTTACAGCTACTGTCGAAGAACCAAGATTCAGTTGCTTGATAGCAGTCGTCTGTCCATAAAAATAAGGCGCAGTAATATTGAAATTATTTGTAGTAAGGGTTCCCTGATACAAATAAATGTATTTTGAATTAATAACGGTAAAACTTCCTTGGAGTGTCCAGTTTCCGGCGCCTGAAAAATAGACATTTCCCAGAATAGATTTTCCTGCTGTATTGATAGTATTTCCTGCAACAGATGAACTGAAAAATAAATTTCCGGTATGAGCCATTATCATATTAGCTGCCAGAGTATAAGAACCATATACATAAATGTATTGAGTTCCTGCTAATCTTCCATTGTTGGAAACACCTGTCCAGTTCATGTTTTTACAATACGCGGTAACATTAACGGTAACTGTTTGGTTTAGCAAACCTGAATTGGCATCAAAGAAAACATTATCAGCCTGGGTTGGAATACAGCCGCCGGGATTTGCAGCACCACCGCTTGCCAGCGACCAGTTCAGAGGATCATTCCAGTTGCCGGCGCCACCGATCCAGTAATAATTGGTTGAAGGCAATGCAACAAAATTCCATCCCGAAACATTCCCTTCATTAATACTGTTGTTAGCATTAAATGTTGCACCACCAACAGCATCCATGTCTTTTATTGAAACATAATTGACTGTTACTACTCCTGCTGCCATGGACAATGTAGTTGTTGTGCCACTTGTAGTTGACCTGATAAAGACAAGTCCGGAGCATGTTCCACCGGTAACAAAGCTGTTAAAAGTCTGAGTAGTACCAGCCTCAAAATACAAATTACTGCCACCGCTATGAGTAAAGTTGTTAAAAATATTGGAGTTATAAACAGAAGAACTTCCCGTATTGGTTAGTGTTACATTATTATAGGTAAAACCGCCTCCATAAAAGGACCCGTTTACGCTGATAAGTGATATTCCACTAATCAAAGTCATATTGGCACTATTATTAATACTCCAGTTCCCGTTACAGGTAACTGTACTGCTGCCGAGACTTATCTGCCGGGTATCATCCGTTCCGGAATAATATGAAGAAATAGTAACATTTTTATTATTAGTATTAAGATTACCCTTATTATGATATACCCAACTGCCTGTAAAATTATCCTGCAGCGTCCATCCTCCGGATCCTTCAAAATAAATTGAACTGTTCAGTGATTTTCCAGCAGTAGTGATAGTATTTCCCGGATTAGCAGTTCTGAAATAAACAGATGATGTAAAATTATAAGTCATTCCTGCTGCCAAAGTCAGAGAACCAAAAATATTCAATTCAGATGGAAAAGTGTTTGCAAAGGTTGGATTATTAGTCACTCCTGTCCAGTTCATATTATTGCAAGAGGCAAATGTGTTTACTGTAATCGTTTGTCCTGCTGCTGTAAATGAATTTGCATCAAAAAACACATTACAAACATCGGTAGGAAGGCAAGTATTCCCAGAAGGATACGGACCTCCGCTCAATGTTGACCAATGATCAGGATCGTTCCAGTTTCCGGTTCCGCCAACCCAATATAAAGTATTTGCTATTGACGAATTTATTGTCCAGTTAGTTACATTTCCAAGATTTATTCCGTTATCAGTTATAAAAGAAGCTCCACCTATTATTGAAATGTCACGAATATTGAGGTAATCTTCCTGAACAGTTCCGGATATTTTTTTAATTATTGCCGCCTGACCTGCAATATTTGATCTTACATTTTTTCTTAAAGCGCAGGTTGCTCCGAAATTAATATCATAAAGTTGGTATAATTCATTTGAAGAAAAAACTATGCCATAAACATTCGGATCATTCAGACCGAGAGTATGGAAATTATTAGCTCCCATAAAATTTACTTCTTCTGGAAATTGAGGAATAAAATTCACGTCATAAAAAGTGAATCCCTGTACATTAAAAAATGTTTGTCCAATATTAATTGTAGAAGTTCCTGCATTAAGTGTGAGGGTATTAGCATCCATTAACTGAAAATTCTGGCTGCAGTTAATAGTTGAATTTCCGAGATTAATTATACGTTGTTCCATCGGCCAGGATTGAAACTGGCTTACTGAAACAGTCTTATCGTTTGTATTAAGAGTTCCTTTAATAACAGTAAACATCGAAAATGGTAAAAGAGAGCAGTCAACATCAGAATTTAAAGTCCACTCCCCAGTTCCATTAAACTGAAAATTATTAATATTTAAAACTACGGTCGAAAAATCAATTATATTTCCCGCACCGGTTGCACTAAAAGTCAGCATTCCGTTATATGTTGCGGTCATACCGGGTATGAATATTATGGAACCGTAAATATTCAGACTGCTATTACCGGCAAAATTCGGGTTATTTGTAGCTCCCGTCCAGTTCATATTTCGGCAAATCGAAGCAACATCAACTGTAACAACCCCTAAAGGCAGAGGAAATGAATTTGCATCGAAAAACACATCATCTCCCTGTGCGGGTACGCTGACATGAAATATAGCACCTCCGGACGTTGTAGCCCAGTGGTTTGCAAAATCTGACCAGTTTCCGGGACCGTTTACCCAGTAATAATTATTTGCATTTACTGAATTTCCAAAAAACAGTAAAAAAGAAAATACCGACAATGTTAGTTTCATGGTTTTATTATTTTAATTTTTAAGAAGACGATAATTTTTTTAATAAGTTGCTTTATAAAAAAATATTTTAAAACGTAGATTCAACTCTAAATGCAATTTTTTTATAAACCAAATTATAAAAAATCCTATCCCGAAGCTTCGTAACTACCGAATGCATTATATTGTGCTGTCGTTTTAAACTTGTCGAAGGACATTTTTACAAATAATAATTATTTTGAAGTTTCCATAATAAATCATAAGAAAAAAATGGCACAAAAATATTTGGTACAATTTTTATTATAAAATAATTTTATTAACATAATTATAAGTCACATATTTATAATGCAATATATTATATTCTGAACGTTGTTATTAAACTAATAAAAATATGTTTGGTTATTGTTTAATAAAAAATACTTATTTTCGTAACCAATTTGTGTTTAATAAGAACAAAACACAAAAAAGAAATGATTAACAAAATATTAATAATATTTTTTCTTACATTTTCGATTTATAGTGGAAATGTTATTGCACAGGAAAATGTTAAATCGGCTCAAGATAACCAATTAGAGCAGAAAGCTTATGCATTATTTAAAGAAGAAAATTATTCTGAAGCTTTGCCATTATTTTCCCAATTGTTAAGCTTGTTTCCTAAAGAACCGAATTATAATTATGGTTATTCTGTTTGTTTAATCGAAACAAATCAACAAATCGAAAAATCAATAAAATATTTAAATTTTGCCGATAGTAAAAGTCAGAATCCATTAATAAAATATTATCTCGGAAGAGCATATCATTTAAGCTATAAATTTGATGAAGCCCTCGTTCAATACGACCTTTATGCACAAAAAGCAACCCCTGCCGATAAAAAGAAGTATCTGTTAGATAGCAGGATAGCAATGTGCAATAATGGTAAAAAACTTATTCAGTATATAAGCGATTTAACTGTTGTTGATAATAAAAAAATTAAAAGCGAAAATTATTTTTATTCTTATGAGCTAAACGATTACGGCGGAAAATTAATTATTAAGCCACCCGAATTTAAGTCGAAAATTGATAAAAAATTAGAACCGGCAAATACAGTTGTGTTTTTACCTAATTCCGGTACCGAAGCATATTTTGGCAGTTATGGTGATAACAAAGCAAACGGTAAAGAAATTTATAAAATATCGAAATTGCCCGATGGTAAATGGGGAAAAGCCGAAAATTTAGGAACTATAATAAACACACCTTACGACGAAGATTTTCCATTTTTCTCAACTGATGGAAGAACATTGTATTTTAGTTCAAAAGGACATAACAGCATGGGTGGTTACGATATTTTTAAGTCGGAATACGATGGTGTTACTAAAAAATGGACGGAACCTATAAACCTTGATTTTCCAATAAATACTCCTTACGACGATTATTTATTTATTCCGGATAAAGAAGAAAAATATGCTTTTTTTGCCTCTAACCGCGAAACAAATGGCGATAATATTTCGGTGTATAAAATTTTAGTTGATAAAGAGCCTGTTAAACGAGAATTTGATAATATTGAAGATGTTATTAATACTTCTAAACTCGAAATCTCAACATTGGCTCAAATTCATAAAGCCGAAAATTCTAATAATACAACTGAAAATAATGTAATTAAAACTAACAATGTGCAAAACAATAATACATTGAGTGTAAATAATTATAAATTTAAACCTATAACTTATTCGCAAAATGTAACCACCCAGCAAATTAGTACAGAAGTTGCTAAAGATGAAGAAATTGTAAACGAGCAGGCAGTTAAAATGCGAAAAGAAAGTAATTTAGTGTATTTAACTGCAAATGAGCAAAATAAACTTGCAAACGAAAAACGTCAACTTGCATCAAATAAAACCGAATTGCTTAAAAACATTACCGATAACTCACAGGTTGAACAAAAGAAACAAGAAATTTTTGATTTAATTACTGATGCCGAAAATATAGAACAAAATGCAGTAACATCCTATAATCTTGCAAAAAATTTAGAGCAGGTTGCAACTGATATTGAGAAAGATGCTTTAAAAACAAAGAATATCAGAGAAGCAATAAATAATGCAGGTAATACTAATAATGAAAATCTTGTTGAAGTTATTAACCAAAATAAAGAATTACTTAACAAGAGTCAGAATAAATATACAACATTAGAAAACGAAATTAACGAAAGAAATAATCTTGCTTACAATAAACAGGTTGAACTTTTGCAAAACGAGAAAACTTATAGTGATAACCAGAATAACATTAAGGAAACGGAAAACGAAATTAATACACTTAAACAACAATATAACGAAAATTACTTAACCGAACAAAAAAATGAACTGAATAATAAGATTGAAAGTAAAAATCAGCAATTAATTGAATATCAGACAAAAGAGTCAGTTTTAGAAGAAAACTATGAAAAGACAAAAACTGAAAATGAAAATCTACAAGCTGAAGTGAGCTTTCTAAAACAAACATTAAATTCTGTAAATAACGATAAACGTTCATCTCAGGACATTGCAATGCTTTCAAAAAATATTAACAAAGAGCAACTTCATAAAGAGATTTTTACAAAAGAACTCGGTATTGATATTAAAAATACTAATACTACTGCTAAAAATAATAATTTAACCGTATCTAATAATGCACAATTAAACGAAGAAGAAGTTAAAAAATTATATATTCAGGCCGAAAGTAATAATAAAATAGCCGATTCTTTACAAGTTGTTATTTCAGAAAAGGAAAAGACAATGGCAACAATTACCGACGCTAATAAACACGCTGCTGCATTTAACGAAATTGTACAATTAAATGACATAAAAGATTTAAAAAGAAAACAAAGTAATGAATTGTTAAAACAAGCTAAAACCAACGATAAAACATTAGCTTCGAAAAATAATACAAATGCTTATAATAGTAATTCAGTATTTCCATTCAGTAACGAAAATCAAACAAATCAGGATTCGAAAATAGTAGCTTATCAAAAAGAGTTACTTAATGCACAATATTATGATAATTTAATAAGAGAACAACAAAGTAAATTTGAAATATTAAATGGTTCACTTAATAACACAACAGATGCTAACTCAAAATCGTCTATTGAAAAACAAATTACAGATTTGAATAAAACAATTGCTCAAAATAAAAAGATAAAAGAACAAAGTAACTTTAATGCCTCAAAACTTCATGCTGATGCAGTTTCTGAAATTGATACAAGTTTAATAACAAATGAACAATTAGTATTAAATGCAACACAGTACCAATTAAAAAGTAATTTAACCCAAAACAATGACCAAGTTCAAATAATGAAACTTGTTGAAGATGACAGAAAAATATTAAAAGATAATCTTCAACAATATAATAAGATAACTGCTGAGATTTCTGATTTAACCAGGAAGAATGAAAGTTCCGATGTACAAACAAAAAAACAAATCGAAAAACAAATAATTACTAAACGCGAAAAGCAAAAAGAATTAATTAATAATTATTTAACTATCTCAAAAGAATCAAATCAGGATGCAAATTCAATATATAAAGATGTGATTGAGGAAAACAGAATAATTGATAATAAGAATCCCGACTTACGGCTTGCAAATATGCTTGATAAAGAAGCTGAAATTTATTTTGAAAAGGCATCAAATGTTCGTAAAGATGCGAACATGTTAAATAAACCCGAAGAAATACAAAAAGAGTATCAGAAAGCCGATAACATTGAACAAATTGCAATACAAAAGCAAAAATATGCTATTGATTTATTTGTAAAATCTAAAACTAATTTAACTGCAAGTAATGACACATCAAATAATTATGTGATAAGTAATCAGATTGTGATAAAGAGGTTTAATGCTGTTTCGCCTGATACTAACACAGTTCCCAGTACAATACAAATAACATTAAACCCCGATGAAGAAAATCAACTTAAAACATACAGTCAGGAAACACATAAAGCTGATGTTATGCTTAACGAAGCAAATAAAAATTTAGCAGAAGTTGAAGACAAAAGAAAACAAGCTGCAAATATTTTTTCGTCATCCGAAAAACAGAAAATTTTAAAAGGAGTTGATGTTCAGGAACAAAAGGCAATAGAAGAATCAATTACTGCCTATAACAATCTTGGGAAAGCCGATAGTTTAAAATATGTTGTTTACAAAAATCAAATTATTCAGTTACAAAATTCTGCTCAAAACATTGGCAACAATAAATCAATAGCAAAACAATATGCAAGCGAAGCTGAATTTTACTTTAACGAAGCAAATAATATTCGTCAAAAAGCTAAAAATACAAGCGACAAAACTCAAAAAAACGAAGAGTTAAAACGTGCAACTGATTTTGAAAAGAAAGCATTATCGAGTCAGGATTTTGCTGTTGATGTTTTAACTGATGTAAATCCAGTATTCTTTGTTTCAACAAATGACCTTACAAAAGTTGACCGTCTCGATGTTCTTAACCAACCTGTTGATGTTGATGATATTGTACATATTAAAACAAGCAGAATAATTTCAAAATTAAATCTCAAAGAAGATGAGCTTAAACGATTTGACGAAGTTGAGAAAAAAAGAGTTATATCAAATCAATTAATTAATGATGCTGCTCAATATAAGAAAACAATTGATAGTTTGCAAAAAATTGTTGATATGCCTCCAAATGAAAAAGAAAAGAAAAGAGCCCAGAAACAAATACCAAAGTTAGAAAAGAATATGTTTGCAAGCCAGTTTACATCTGCCGAAATTGACGAAGGTGTTAATGATGCACGTTTCTATTTATACAAAGATAATTTCCAAAAGACACGTTTAAATGACAACACAAACGAAGCAAGACAAGGGAAACAACTCGAAAAAAATGCCAATACAAAATATTCTAAAGCTAAATCATTACGCGAAAAAGCATTTATGAAAGAAGATGCACACATAGCATTTGAAATGGTTGTTCAGGCAAAACAATTAGAAATTGAAGCTATTGAAGACCAGGAAAAAGCTTATGGTATTTATTTTAACTTAAAACCATTAGAAGACGAATTGAAAGAATATGCTTTAACTCATCCAAATAAAATTAAACAACAAGAGCAGAATCTGGTTGTAAAAAGTACCGCTGACATAACTCACATTGAAACAAAAGTTGATACTACCCAAAAAATCATAGCATCAAATCAAACTACTAACCAACAACCAACAAACAATAAACAACAAACAATTAACAATCAAACCACAAATAATAATATTGAAAACAATACTGAGAACAACAAACAACAAATTGCAAATAATGCAATTCTTCCAAACATTTCTACCACTCAAGTATTTTGTTATCGTCAAATTATTCGTGAAACAGACGGAATTACAGTTCATTTGTTAGTTAATAATGCTAATCTTTCTGAAGATAAACAACATGGAAAAGTACAGGAAAAAATTCCACTTGGATATACTGCCACAAACATTGATAGTAAAAATGGTGCCTTTTCATTTAAAGATAATAATGTGAAATTTATATGGACGACACTCCCCGATGAAAGTCAATATCAAATTAGTTATAAACTTACTGCAACAACACCTTCTTCAGAAATACCCGACATTTCCGGTGCATTCTTTTATATTGACAATGAAGGAACAAAAATAAAAACTATTGAAAATCACGACTTCCTTGATAACAATTTGCTTGTAAATAACCAAATTGCTGACAAACAAATTGCCGATAAACAAATTGCTGATAAACAAATTGCTGATAAACAAATTGCTGACAAACAAATTGCTGACAAACAAATTGCCGACAAACAAATTGCTGACAAACAAATTGCCGACAAACAAATTGCTGACAAACAAATTGCCGACAAACAAATTGCTGATAAACAAATTGCTGATAAACAAATTGCCGACAAACAAATTGCCGACAAACAAATTGCCGACAAACAAATTGCTGATAAACAAATTGCCGACAAACAAATTGCTGATAAACAAATTGCCGACAAACAAATTGCCGACAAACAAGTTATAGCATCAAATCTAATCACCAACAAACAAACAACAAACAATTCTAATTTTATAGAAGCACTTAATAAACAAGGTTTTGGTTTTTCAATTTTACCAGTTAATGCCTATAGCAATGCAAGTCCAATTCCTATGAATATTCCTTTGCCCGATGGGATTGTGTTTAAAGTTCAGATAGGTGCATTTAATGCCCCAATAAAAAACGAATCGTTTAAAGGTTTGAATCCAGTTACAGGTGAAACATTAGAGGGAAGTAAATATGTGCGTTATTATGTCGGTTTGTTTTACTCCGAAGATGCAGCATCAATAGTACGCGACCAGATTAAACCAATAGGTTATAGCGATGCATTTATTGTAGCATATAAGGATGGTAAAAAAATTCCGCTATACGAAGCTCGTCGCTTATTAAAAGAAGCAGGTAATACCGAAAACTATAAACAACTTGCTCAAGCCGAAGTAGATAAAATTAAAAATCGTGCAACAAATACTACTTATAATAATACCGAAATTCAAAACAAAAATAAAGTTACTAACATTAACACTGCAAATAATCAAAATGTTAATTCAACAAATGTAACTAACACAACTGATTTGTTTTATACTGTTCAGATTGGTGTATATAAAAATGCTGTAACTGCACAGGATTTAAAAAATTTATCTCCAATTTATGAAGAGCATGCCTATGGCTTTATTCGCTATACTACTGGCAAATACAATGATTTCAAAAAGGCAGACATTGAAAAAAATCGTATAATCCAACTTGGTATAACAGATGCTTTTGTTTCGGCATATTATAATGGAAAAAGATTAAGTGTTGCCGATGCTTTAAAAATTGGAATACAAAATAAAGGAACCAATTCAGAACAAATAGAAGTAAAATATCCCGAACAACAGATTAATAATAATCAAAGCATCAATATTATAAAAGATTCTGTAATATTTAAAGTTCAAATAGGCTCTTTTAAAGAACAAGTTCCTGTTGCTAAAGTTGCAAGATATTTAGAAATTGCAGCAAATTATGGTTTAAATCAGGATAAAGATGAAAATGGAATAATTATATATTCTATTGGTAAATTTAAATCGTATGATGAAGCAATTAAAATGCGTGATGTTGTTATTAATAATGGGGAAAAGGATGCATTTGTTGTTGCATATAGCGGAAAACAAAAAATTTCTGTAAATGATGCTAAAAAAACACTCAATCAATAAATTTAGTATTTTTGTGAAATAATTTAAAAATAATAAATATATGACAACGGAGCAGAAAAATAAAATAAAACCTTTAAACACTGAAAATGACAAGGCAAAAGAAATGTTTCTCGTTTTATATAATGACGATGTTAATACTTTTGATTTCGTAATCGAATCACTTGTTAGTATTTGTAAGCATGAACCACAACAAGCCGAACAATGTGCAATCATTACTCATTTTAAAGGTAAATGTGATATTAAAAAAGGTCAATTAGAGTTTCTTAAACCCATGAAAGACAGTTTAACAAGTAAAGGGTTGTCGGCTGTAATAGAATAATTTTAAAGTTTCAGGTTTTAAGTTTCAGGTTTTCAAAACCATAAACTAAAAACTTTAAACCCGAAACTGTAAACTTTTATGAACAATGAACAAATAAACTTCAAATTAAAAACTATCTTTATTATTTTTTGAATATATGTTAATAGCAATTATAATTTTTTTAATTTTAGGAATAATTTTAACAATAATTGAAATTGTTATTGTTCCAGGCTCCACTGTTGCTGGTGTTGGAGCATTAATAATGTTTGCGTTAGGCATATACTTTTCTTATTCTACTTATGGAACACAAATTGGAAATTATGTACTTGCTGGTACAATATTGTTTTTAATTATTGCTATTGTATTTGCATTAAGGGCAAATACCTGGAAAAAATTTATGTTAAATACAAATGTTGATGGAGTTGCCAATACAATAGAAACTGATATTAAAATTGGAGATACCGGAATTACTGTTGCCCGGCTTAACCCAATGGGAAAAGTGCTTGTAAATAACGAATATTACGAAGCAAAAACAATAAACGAAATGATTGACCCGGATACTGAAATTATAGTTGTTAAAATTACAGGTAATACATTAATTGTTAAATCTTTAAATAAATAAAATCATGATTACAGGAACAGCTCTTTACATTGCCATAGCTATTGCAGGAGTGATAGGCTTATGGATAATTCTTTATTTTATACCAATAGGATTGTGGTTCTCGGCTTTAGTTTCGGGAGTTCGCATATCATTAATACAATTAATATTGATGCGTTGGAGAAAAGTACCTCCTGCAGTTATTGTAAACTCAATGATTGAAGGCACAAAAGCCGGTATTATATTAAACAGAAACGAGATGGAAGCACATTATCTTGCAGGTGGTCATGTTCAGCTTGTTGTGCATGCATTGGTTTCGGCAGGTAAAGCAAACATTGATTTGAATTTTAAAATGGCTACTGCTATTGACCTTGCAGGTAGAGATGTTTTTGAAGCTGTGCAAATGTCGGTAAACCCAAAAGTTATTAATACCCCGGCAATTGCTGCCGTTTCAAAAGATGGAATTCAGCTTATTGTTAAAGCAAGAGTTACAGTTCGTGCAAATATTAAGCAATTAGTTGGAGGTGCAGGCGAAGAAACAATAATTGCACGTGTTGGCGAAGGTATTATTTCTTCCATAGGTTCTTCAGGTACTCATAAGTTAGTTTTAGAAAACCCGGACTCAATATCGAAAGTAGTTTTAAAAAAGGGACTTGACAGCGGAACTGCTTTTGAAATTCTTTCTATTGATATTGCAGATATTGATATTGGAAAAAATATCGGTGCTATATTGATGACCGACCAAGCCGAAGCCGATAAAAAAATTGCACAGGCAAAAGCCGAAGAACGTCGTGCTATGGCTGTTGCATTAGAACAGGAAATGATAGCCAAATCGCAGGAAGCAAGAGCAAAAGTTATTGAAGCCGAAGCTGGTATTCCTATGGCTATTGCCGAAGCTTTTAGAAGTGGCAACTTGGGAATAATGGATTATTATAAATTAAGAAATGTTCAGGCAGATACAAGTATGCGCGAATCAATTTCTAAAGGTGGCGAAAATGACACTAAGAAATAAAACTATTCTTAAAATAAAAAAATCCAAGTTACAAATTTCAAATCTCCCGCAATCGCTCGCATCCTGCGAGTGATTATTCCCGCAATCGCTTACATCTTGTGAGTGATTATTAATACAACTACGCTCACTATCGGATTTTAGATGTCCTGTAAAATAAATTTTGTAGTTAGTTTTCTAATCCTTATTTTTGCATGCTTTCAGGAGAGGTGGGTGAGTGGCTGAAACTAACAGTTTGCTAAACTGTCGTACTGGGTAACTGGTACCGGGGGTTCGAATCCCCCCCTCTCCGCAACTAAGATATGCAAAACCCTGATAAATTCATTATCATTTTTTTGTTTTACAAAAATTAATTTAGTTTAAAAGACAACTTTCTATCCGATAGATATGAGCTATTGGATTTATTTGGAAAGATGTATAGGAATTGTTATGAAATATGCTAATCATTTATAATTAGCAACTTCATTTATGACGTTGAAATAAAACAACCAACAAATCGGCTTTAGCCAAAAACAAATATCTGTGGCTAAAGCCGTTATTATAATTTCTATTTTACCGTAGCATAAATGCTACGGCTATTTATGCAAAAATCAAATAACCATGTTATTTCGTTACAATCACATAGTAAAAGAATCCTTACATTGCTCTTTTAGCTCGTTCCCAATTTACAGATTGTTTCCCGCTTAAATATCTGAAAAGACCGAGCCACGATGCATAATTCATCATAAAAATATAATAGGGAACGAAGACTAATTTTAATCTTATTTTTGAATTGCGTATTGCCCATCCAACAAATGCCAGCATATAAAAAATGATTTGCAAAAGTAATATAACAAAATATATTATGTTTGAGTTATTTGAAAAAACAACAATATGTACATTTAATAATAAAACAAAGGGTAAAATAAATGGTGTTATTAACCATCTCAATACCTTATGCGAAAAAAACTGAAATGCTAACAAAATGTCGTGAAATGGATTTAAAGCTGTTGTTAAACGAAAAAATGATTGTACAGCCCCTGCTGCAATTCTAATTTTCCTTTTAAGCTCTTCATTAATATTTGCTGATGATTTTTCTGTAGCATAAGCTTTGGGAACATACTTTATTTTGTATCCATTAATTGCAATTCGCATCGAAAGTATAAAATCGTCGAGTAATGTATCGGGTTCTACATCATTAAAAAGTTCAGTTCTTATTGCAAAAAGTTCTCCGGCAGCACCAACAGTTGTGTGTAACTCTGAATCTAATTTTTTTAATAACGACTCGTATTTCCAATAAATTCCTTCGCCTGAACCTGCTGCTGTATCGGAATCTTTATTAACAATTTTTTTTTCGCCTGCAACACAACCAACTTTTGGATTTTTAAAGGCATTAACTATTTCAATTACACTGTCTTTTGAAAGAAGAGTATTTGCATCGCAAAAAATAACTATTGGAGTTTTAACGTATTTCATTCCGCGGTTCATTGCATTTATTTTTCCTGCACGTTCGGTATTATGCAATACCTCGATTTCTTTATATTTAGATAATAATTCAGGTGTTCCATCATCTGAGCCATCGGTAACCCATAAAAAATGTAGTTTATTTGCAGGATAGTTTAATGAAAAACTGTTTTCTACTTTAGATTCGATATAATCTTTTTCGTTATAGGCAGTTACAAATAAAGTTACATCTGGTAAATTGGTATTTCCTTCTATTTTATTTGAAATAAATAGCTTTTTAAAAAAGACTAAAATAATTAATAATAAAGCATATCCAATGTATTCGTATAATACAAAAGCAAATAAGAGCCAAAAAATTATTTTTATAATCAGCATTAAATATTTTTGGTAAAGTTATAAATCATTATTAAATAACTAATTTTATATAAAGTAAAATATATAAAATTGATTTTCAATAATAATTTAAAAAATCCTTCGTTTAACATTTGTTAACTAAAAAAATAAATTATATAATTATGAAAAGTTTATCATTAACTTTATTGTGTTCTTTGTTATGGCTTATTTCATGGTGTCAAATTAGTAATTCTATTTTATTGAGTGGTAATTGGTATAAAATTGCAGTAGGAGAAACTGGAATTTATAAAATAACATACAACGACTTAATTAACATGGGAGTTGATGTAAATTCGATAAATCCTAAAAATATAAGAATTTATGGAAATGGTGCAGGAATGTTACCTGAATTAAATAGTCAAAATCGCCCTGATGATCTTGCAGAAAATGCTATTAAAGTAATAGGAGAGGACGATAATGTTTTTGATGTAAATGATTACATATTGTTTTATGCTCAATCGCCTGTAACAAGTAATGTTAGACAAAACAATACTGGTTTTGAACATAAAATGAATCTTTATACCGATAGTACATATTATTTTTTAAATACTGATATTGGATTAGGGAAAAGAATTACATTGCGACCATCTTTAACTGATACACCTAATTATATTGTAACTTCTTTTGACGATTTTCAATATCATGAAGTTGACTTATTTAATTTATTAAAATCCGGAAAATTATGGTTAGGAGAAAAATTTGATTCGATATTGACTTATAATCTCTCTTTTTATTTTCCAAACATTGATACAAATCAAATAAATTATAAAGCTAGTGTAGCCGCAAGATCAGGAGTAACGAGTTCATTTTCTATACTTGCAAATGCACAAAATATTTTAAATTTAAATGTTGCATTTGTTCAACTTTATTCGATAACATCAAACTATTTTAATATTACTACGGGTATTGCAAATTTTAATTCACTATCAGATACATTAAATTTATCATTAACTTATAATATAGGAGATTCAACATCAATAGGTTGGCTCGATTATTTTGAAATTAATGCTAGAAGAAAATTAATTATGTCGGGTTCTCAAATGTTGTTTAGAGATATGACAAGTCAAGGAATAGGAAATATTTCAAAATTTATAGTTTTAAATTCGCCAATTTCAACAGAGGTTTGGGATGTTTCATATCCATTAAATATTAAAGAACAATTAACTGTAACTAATGGTATTAATAAAGAGTTCATTGTGAATACAGATTCTTTAAAGGAATTTATTGCTTTTGATAACACCTCATTTTTAACACCTCAATTTATTAAACAAGTTACAAATCAGAATTTACATGGTCTTTCAAGTGCTAATATGCTTATTGTAACAAACCCTTTATTTGTAAATGAAGCTAATCAACTTTCCAATCACCATATTAGTTATGATAATATTTCTGTGAAAGTTGTTACAACTGAGCAAATTTATAATGAATTTTCATCAGGTGCACAGGATTT
Source organism: Bacteroidetes bacterium GWA2_32_17 (assembly GCA_001769035.1). Taxonomy (GTDB): domain Bacteria; phylum Bacteroidota; class Bacteroidia; order Bacteroidales; family GWA2-32-17; genus GWA2-32-17. The sequence goes on along the minus strand of MENF01000200.1, from coordinate 6,565 downwards.
ATCTGCAATTAGAGATTTTACAAGATTAATGTATCAAAAAGGTCAAGACATATCAGATTCGCTCTCACAAATATTATTATTTGGAGATGCTTCTTATGATTATAAAAACAGAATAACAAATAACACTAATTTCGTACCTACATTTGAATCTTTAGCTTCATCTGCTCCAATAAGTAGTGTTGCTTCAGATGATTTTTTTACTTTGTTAGATTCTTTAGAAAATGGATTAATTGGTTCGATGGATATTGGCGTTGGAAGGTTACCTGTTAAAACACAAAATGAGGCACAAGATGTTGATAATAAAATTATTAATTATTCTACAAATCCTAATACTTTTAAAAACTGGCGAACTGATTTATGTTTTATTGCTGATGATGAAGATTCTAATGAGCATATTAGTCATGCAAATATTATTACTAATACAATTGATACATCTTACGATTGTTATAATATTAATAAAATATATCTTGATGATTATATTGAAGTTTATGATACTTTAGGTAGTAGCTATCCATCTGTAAATCAAGCAATCGAAAATCAATTTCTAAATGGCTCATTGGTTATGAGTTATGTAGGTCACGGAAATGAAACACAATTAGCGAGCGAAAAAGTACTAACATTAGCAACAATTCAAAGCCTTACAAACATTGATAATCTTCCTTTCTTTTATGTTTCTGGATGTGAGTTCGGTAAATTTGATAAACCAGAAATAACATCAGGTAGCGAAGGATTAATATTAAATCCATTGGGAGGTTGTATAGGATTAATTGCATCAGACAGAATAACTTTTTCAAGTTCAAGTTTTGTTTTATCACATAAATTTTATGATTATTTATTTGAACGAAATCAAAATGGTGAACATTATAAACTCGGCGAGATTCTTAAAATTGCAAAAAATTTAACTTCATCAGAAGCAGATATTAACAAAAGAACTTATTTATTACTTGGTGACCCAGCATTAAAATTATCATATCCTGAGTACAATGTTGTAACAACTCAAATAAATGACATTAATATTCAAAATCAACTCGATACATTATTCCCTGGCGATACAATTAATATTAAAGGTTTTGTTGCCGATAATTCAGGTAATACCATAAATAGTTTTTATGGAACAATATATTACAAATTATATGATAAAGAAAGGATGGATACAACGTTAGGGAACAATGTAAATACCATATATCTATTTTTACGTCAGGATAGTGTTTTATTACAAGGTAACGATAACGTTGTTAATGGAATGTTTCAAATTCAGTTTGTAGTTCCTAATAATTTAAGTTCTGGTTATGGATTTCCAAAATTTAGTTATTATGCAACCAATAATTTGATTGACGCAATGGGTTGTTTTGAAGATATTGTTATGTCTGGTAGTCAAACTAGTATAGCTGACAATATATTTAATGAGATGCAAATCAATATTTATCCTACAATTACATCTGATAAACTATTCGTTAAAATGAGTTCTGAAAATGTTGATAAATTAAGAGTAAATATTAATGATTTGACTGGAAGAAATGTTTTTAATCGTAATTATACAAAATCTGATTTCACTGATTTTTCAATTGATGTCTCTATTCTTGAAAAAGGATTGTATGTTATTAATTTTTTTGATAAAACAAACTCTATTTCTCGAAAATTTATAAAAAAATAACAAATAATAAAATTTATTTTTGCTGTGCAAATTTCGAATCCATTGAGGCAGCTTTATCTAAATAGTATTTTGCATTAATATTATCGCCTATGCCTTTGTAAGTTATTCCAATATAATATGTTGCAGTTGCATTTTGCGGATTAAATTCAACACATTTTTTAAATGCCTCAATTGCTTCATTTGCTTTTCCCAAAGTTCCAAAAGTGCTTCCTAAATTCATCCATGCATCGGAAAAGGCAGGGTCGTATTTTACTGCTTTTTGATAAACTTCCAAAGCTCTGTCAAATTGTTTATTGTTAAAATAAATTACACCCATATTACTGTAAGTAATTGATTTTGTAGGATTATAATTTAAGGCAATTTGATAATATTTTATTGCCGAATCGTTCATGTTTTTACGATAATATGCCAAACCAATCTGGTCATAAGCATCGGCAAACGTTGGAACTATTTTAGCAGCTATGCTAAATTGAACAATTGCTGAATCGAGATATTCGGGATGTTCTACCTGCGAATTTTTATTTATTGCCTTATCTTTCATCAAAACCAAACCATAATAATAACGCATGTGTGCACTGTTGGGCGATTTTATTACATCGGCAGAATAAAGCGAAAGGTTTGAATTCCAATCTTTGTTTCTCGAAATTACTTCAACCGAATAAATTAATAATATTGGGATTATTGTTAAAACAATTAATTTATTGAAATTAAAAAACAATTTTGGTTCAGTAATTTGTGTTTTCTCAGTATTTATTTTAAGTAATTTAAAAATTATCCATGATAAAGCTAAACTAAATGCAAGTGACGGAATAAACAAAAACCGTTCGCCAAAAGATGAACCTATTATTATAACAATGTTTGAATAAATAGATATTGTAATAAAAAAGAATAAAATAACAAATGACAAAATATGTTTGATTTTAAATTTAATAAACGCAAATATTCCCATAAATAACAATGAGAAGAATGAAATTAAAACCCATAAATTCCCCCATCCATTTATAGTAATTTGGTTAAATGAATAATCGCTTGCAAGGGGGTAGGGGATTATTAATTTCCAAATATATTTACCCATAATTTTTATAGCTGTTGCATGGCGGGTAAGTATATCGGGAGCAGCAACGAGTAAATTATCGGTATATGAAACTAATGCCATTTCGGGTTGATTGGCAAGTACTTTTGCCCTGATTGCAAGAAATATTATAGCAGGAATTAACATTATGCCCGAGAACAGTATGTTTCTTTTGTTCGGAGCATCTGTAAAAAAGTAAATTGCCAATGGAAAAACAGCTAAAAATGTAATAGCACTTTCTTTTGATAAAAATGCAAGAAAATAAGAAATTGCTCCTGAAACCAACCATTTGTTTTTAGCAGAATTGGCATAACATACTGCAAAGTATAATGTAGAAATTAAAAATAAAAAACTTAAAATTTCGTCGCGGCTTTTAATATTTGAAACAACTTCGGTGTGAACAGGGTGAAGTGCAAAAATTAATGTTGCAATAAATGGTAAAAAAACATTATATTTATATAAGAGTTTTCGTAATGTTGAGAATAAAACAACGCAGGCAATGGCATATAAAAGAACATTAATTACATGTCCGGGTTTTGGGTTATCGGGCCATAGTTGCCATTCGGCAGCAAACATTGTTAGCGAAAGCGGGCGGTATAAATCATCGGCAGAACTCCAGTAACCATATCTGTACGATGTTTTAAATATTGTAGGTATTGACTCAATCCCGCGCTTAACTACCCAGTTTTCTTTTATTACCGAAAAATCGTCGAGCACATAACCATTTTTAAATGTATTAAAATATGAAATAAATGTTAATAAAATAATTGCAAAATACATTATATTTAATGTTTTGCTATTGTCTTTTACTACAATATTTTTAACAGGATTTTTAGGAATATTTTTAATTTTTGACTTCATAAAACAAATACCAAGTTCCAAATACCAAATACCAACTTCCAAATTCCAACTTCCAACTTCCAAATTCCAAATTCCAACTTCTAACTTCTAACTTATAACCTCTAACTTCTAACTTCCAAGTTTCGGGTTTTTATATTTTTATTCCCATTATTGTTATATCATCTGTTTGTTCGTATTTTTCTCCATGGCCGTTTATCCAGTCGGTTATGGTTTTGTCTAATATTTCGTGTTGTGTTTTCATTGGTTCGGCAGAGATTTTAAGCAATAGTTCTTTCAGATTTTTTGACATGAATTTTTTGCCTTTTGGTCCACCAAATTGATCAGAAAATCCGTCGCCAGTTAAATAGATTATATCGCCTTTTTTAAGCGGTATTTCGTGAAGTGTGAATTTGTCCATTTTATCGTATATTGCTATGGGCATTTTGTCGCCTTTTATTTCTTCTAAACCTAACAACAAGGGGGCATGCCCCCTTATTTCAAACAAGGGGGCATGCCCCCTTGTTTCAAAACCTGTTAGGTTTTTCCTTACAATGTAAAGCGGATTATTAGCTCCTGCCCATTGTAGTTTATATGTTTCGGTATTAATAGAACAAAGCGACATATCCATACCGTCTTTTTGTTCGCCCGATGCTCCGGTTTGACCTAAAGCTTTTATAACTTCTTTACGCAATTTTTTGAGAATGACATCGGGTTGGGTTATGTATTCTTTCACAACAATTTCTTTCAGCATGCCCATTCCGAGCATGCTCATAAATGCACCCGGTACACCGTGCCCTGTACAATCTGCAACAGTTATTACGAGTTGGTTTTCGACACTGGCAAACCAGTAGAAATCGCCACTTACCTTGTCTTTTGGTTTAAATAAAATAAAACATTCTGCAACATGTTTGTGTAAAATATTAATATCGGGTAAAATAGCAGATTGTAAACGTGTTGCATAATTAATACTATCGCTTACTTCTTTATAAATTTCCTCGAGTTGTTTTTTTTGTTTGCTTATTTCTTCTTCGGCTTCTTTAACCTTTGTTATATCGGATTCTATTGCTACCAATTTTTTAAGGTTTTGGAGCGAATGAGTGCCGTTGCGTTGCGTTGCAGGTAACTGTTTTTCTTTGCTCAGCTTTACGTCGTGCAACGCTTTCTTGTGGTTCGTTTCTAACCCCGACCTGAAGGTCGGGGCTACTAATATTTCGTCCCTATCGGGACTATCGGCTATTTGAACCTCTTCGGTTTTTTTAACATCTTCATTTACAGCTACCAATATTTCGTCCCTATCGGGACTATCGGCTATTTGAACATCTTCGGTTTTTTTAACATCTTCATTTACAGCTACCAATGTTTCGTCCCTATCGGGACTGTCGGTTATTTGAACCTCTTCGGTTGTTTCAACTATTGGCTGGGCTATAAATATTTCATCCCCCGACCTGAAGGTCGGGGCTATAAATATTTCGTCACTTACGGGACTATTAGCTTCTTCAAAAATTGGCGTAAGCGTGGTTTGCAACCACAGGGTTTCGCCGGTTGCTTTGGTAAACTGCGAATTATATGTTATACTTCGGTTATTTTTGACAGCTTCGTTTACCACTTCTTTGAAAGCAGGGTTAGAGCTGGTTTCGTAAATGGTTTTACCGTGCTTTGCTGTAAATTGTTCAAGTGTTAAACTATAAAGTTTTTCAAAGCCCTTGTTTACCCATTCAAATTTACCTTCTTTATTGCATATTATTACCGCATTGTCGGTTTCGCTGGCTACAATGGAGAGTTTTTCGAGTTCGGTGTTTACAGTTTCGAGTTCATCTTTTTGTTGTGTTACCAGGTCTCTTTGTGCTGTAATCTCATCTTTTTGAGTGATAATCTCTTCATTCTGCTGGTTTAATTCCTCATTTTTTTCTGATAATTCATGCGTTTGCTCATTTACTTTTTTCTCAAGTAATTCTTTATCCTTTTTCAATTTCCGCTCACGCCATTTAATATAACTATAAACCACAAACAATAAACTTAAAACCATTAACGTTTTAAACCACCATGTAAGCCACCATGGCGGACGTATGGTAAAGACATAGCATGCTATGTCTCTACACCATACGCCTTCGCTGTTCATGGCTTTTACTTTAAATGTGTAGCTGCCTTGCGGTAAGTTGCCATAAGGCGCTTCGGTGCGGTTAGTTATGGCGCTCCAGTTTTCGTCTATTCCTTCAAGCTTATACTGATATTTTACTTTTTTACTTTGTAACTGTGTGATGCCAATAAAATTAAAAGTCAGATAATTATTGTTATATGCTAAACTTAAATTCTCGGGCAGGTTATACCAACGTGTTAATCCATCAAACTCAAAATTGCCGACACTTACGCCGTTTCCTAATACAAAAGAAGTATCTGCTGCAACGTTCAAACCTGACAGGACACCACCCACAGGCTTATGAAGACCTGTCAGGTTCACCCACGCTATATTTTCATTAAACAACTCGATACTTGTTAACTGAACATTCGGCGGGATGGTATCCGGTTCATCGCCTTCGGGGTGGTAAGCCGTAAGCCTGTCGTTGGCTGCGAGCCATATTGTGCCGTCGCTGGCTTCATATATATTTTTACCTGTATTTCCACCATTTACTCCAATACCCAAAAAGCCATCTTCATATCCATAAGATTTGAATAATATTAATTCTTTTCCCCCATTTAACCCTGTCAGGTCCCCTCCTTCATGCCCCCGGAGACCTGACAGGGTGTCGCCGCCCTCAAGCTTCGCCATCTTACTTTTTGCAAGTTTGCAAAGTCCAAAACGGGTACCGAACCAAAGATTATCATTTTTATCTAACAGCATCGCAAACACATAATTATTTGACAAGCCTTCTTTTTCGGTAAAATTCGTGAAAGATTTACCATCGTATTTCGATACCCCTCCGCCATAAGTGCCGAACCAGAGGTTTCCGCTTTGGTCTTGTAACATTGACCAGACAATGTTATTTGACAAGCCTTCTTTT
>MENF01000199.1 GCA_001769035.1 Bacteroidetes bacterium GWA2_32_17 | reverse complement strand
TTTTATTAATATTGTGATGTTAATAAAATTGCCTCATTATGCCTCAATTAATAAAGTGCTTTTGGGGGAAGTTATTTTGAAAATCTTACTAAGCAATCTGTTGTCCTTTATATTTAATTTATAATCTTTATGAAAAAATTCAATTTGAGTATTTTAAATAAATATTACATTACTATTCTATTATCTTTTATAATTTTAATTATCGCTTTTCCTGAAAGTAATTTTAACTATGAGAGTTCTTATGACGGCTCTGCTTATTGGGGATTAAATTATTTATTTAATAATGATATAACATTATTTAATAATTTATTATTTCCATGGGGGCCTCTTTCATTTTTAAAAGTTCCGGTTGTTATGGGAAACCATGTAATATATTCTATTTATTTTAAATTATTATCTTGGTTTACTTTTATTTATTTAACATTGTTACTTGGGAAAAAAACTGATGTAAATCGTAATCCATTTACATTTATTATTGTTTTAACAATGGCACTGTTTTTTCAAATAGACCATGCAATAATAACAATTGCAATTGTTTCTATTCTTCATTTTAATTTAAACCGGCATTGGGGTTGGATTTTATTAGCTGCAATATCAGCTTCACTTGGAATATATATAAAAGCAAGTATTGGAATTATTGCATTATCAGTTATATTTAGCCAGATTATTTTTGATTTATTTTATTTTAAAAAATACAAGCAATTTTTAATTTATATTTTAATTATTACATCTGCATTATTATTACCGGGACTTATTCTTTTTCATTCAATTACAGCGATATTTACATATCATTATAATATTATACAACTGAGTTTTTCTTATTCTGGTTCCCAATCCCTTTTCTCCGAAAACAACATGTTTATCGTTTTTTTTATTATTATACTATTTGTTTTATTTCCTGTTATAGTAAAAGATAATAATGCACGTAAAGCATACTGGATTATGTTTATAGCTTTTTTATTAAATTGGAAATATTGTATCTCCCGCGAAGACCCCCCCCATTACTCATCAATTTATTCTTTTATCATTTTAGGGTTTGGACTTATTACAATTTTTGCCGGAAAAATAAGAATCAGGCAGATTTTAGTTCCTACTATTATTTTTTCGTTATTTTATCTTAATATGTCTTTTTTCCATGATTTTAATGTAAGACAGATGGAATATAACAAAGTAAATCATTTTTATAATAGCTTCTTTAACTTTTCTGATTTTGAAAAAACATTTTTATTGTCATCGAATAATAATAAATCTGAGTTTGTTTTAGATTCGGCTGATTTACAAAAAATTTCAAATCATTCCATAGATGTTTACCCATGGAATTTAGCTTACATTTCTAAAAATAATTTAAAATGGAAACCGGGTCGTCAATTATTATTTTTAGCTTATTCTCCAGAAATAGATAAAGAAACTGCATCAGATTTCTCGATTGCCAATGGTCCCGAATATTTAATTTTTCATAGCGTTGAAAACAGAAATGGTGGAACTATGGGTTCTTTAGATAACAGATATATGTTAAGCGACGAACCCAATACCATATTTGAAATATTAAACAATTATTTGTTTGTAAAAGAAATACCTAACACTAAAAATTCGAGATATGGTGCTATTTTGTTTAAAAAATGTAAAAGTTCAAAATTCGAAAAACCGAAATCTGTTAAAACTGAAAATGTAAGTTGGAATACATGGATAACAATTCCCAAAATAGTTGATGGAATTGAGCGAGTTAAAATTAATTTCAGTAAATCATTTTTTCAAAAGCTAAAATCGTTTTTCTATAAAGACCAACCATATTTTATAGAGTACAAACTTTTAAACGGAAAAATATTTCGTTTTAATTTTAGTCCCGAAACAGCTACGGAAGGAATATGGGTATCTCCATATTTTAATGATTTTATGACAAATGTAATTGCAAATCAGGTTCAGGCAATTCGATTTTCATGTATTAATTCAAGGGCTGTTTCATCACAAATAAAATTAGAATGGCAACAAATTTATTTTAAAAATAATATTAACTCTTTAGACACTGGCTCAATACAAATTCCTTTTTATAATTCTTCAAAGTTATTTGGAAAAGACAATTCAGAACCAAAACCATTTTTAACAAGTATTAATGATATAGACGAAACAGATTCTTTATGGACACCAAACACTAATATTGTTTCATCTGTTTCATATACAGGCGAATATTCAAGTATCGTATTAAAAAATAATTACTCGTCAACATTTATACTCAAATATACCGATTTAACAAAAGATACAACTAATAAAATAATTGTTTATGCTTCTGTGTTTTCTAATTTACCCGACAATGCAAATGGCTCTCTTGTAATTTCTTATGAAGATGATTCCGATTCAAAAAGTAATTTATATTCAAGTATTGCATTACCAAATGTTAAAAAATATATTCTTGATAATTGGGGATTTAGCCAATTATCTTTTGAAATAGATATTCCTAAAAATCATAAAGGAATTATTAAAGTTTACATTTGGAATTATGGAAATGTTGACTTTAATTTTGACGATTTTGAAGTTAGTATTTACAAAACACAATAAATATGATTTTTCACTATACCCGATAATCATTTTATAATATATTGTTCAAAAGTAAAAAAATATTTTATCTGTTTATTTTATTTCGTGTTTGTCAGTTTCATATTTGGAGCAATGAATAAAATTGATGCAAAATTCACGAACTTTTTCTAATAAAATAATTTTTAAGTTTTAAAAGTCTGAAATAATCGCATAAATAAAAGGATTCCCTTTCTCAAATCTAACACAAAAATCATCAAGCAGGATTGGAGTTTTTCCAACATTCCAAATGTAAGTATTAAAATATACGCTGTCAGTTGACAATTTAATGTCTGTTAAACGAACTGCTAAGTTTACTGTTTGCCATTTATTTTTTGCATTATAAAAATCTTTACTTGATGCACCTATCCATGAAATTAAGCTGTCATTTTTATCAGTAAGAGTAAGAACTATAACAGCGTCTTTTTTACAATTTTCAGAATAAAATTTTGCAGATATATTAATAAAATCATGAGAGCAACAATTATATTTCTGTAATAAACCTTTTAATCCCGGACCCCACTCTTCGCCTTCATTGAATTTATAACAATCATTAGTTGAATCAGTTGGACTCTTGCAAATATTTGCATGGCTAAACGACCAGTCGTTTAAAGGCTTATCAAAATAATTATTCGATTCTAAATAAAATCTGGAACTGTTTTTTTGAGGAATTTTTGAAAAAACATACCATTCATAACCAAAACCTACAGAGCGTTTAACAAAATAAGGAAACTCATGTTGGGCGATATCATAATTCTGAAGTGGCATTACTCCAACATGTGCAATTGCTATATAATCTGTTTTCAAATTTAGAATATAATTTCTAAATCCTATATTATTAAGCATATCGAACACATATAAATTACACGGAATTTTATGATGATATTTAAGTGTGTAATATTTAAGATAAAATGGTTCGTAACCATTTATAAGCAATGAAACAGGTTGTTTTACTGAATCCAATAAAGCAATTTGATTTTTTGCAATAGCATCATAACCTTGGTTATAGAAGAATTTATAATACTGTCGTCCAAAAACTAAAGAAGGAATTGTAAAGCAAAAAATCAAAAAAACAAGAACTGCATTTGTTCGCACTTTTAGCGAAGGGAAAAATGAAAATGTTGCTAAAAATAAAAACGGAACCGAAAAAATAAGTGCCGAATATTGCAAAACCGGTTTTCCGAGCATGGAATACACAAAACCAGTAATAATTGGTAATAGAAACCAGATTAATCCCGTAAACCTTAAATTATTTTTGCTGTTTTTTGAATGATTTTTTAAAAACAGAAAAACTCCTGTTATTAAAAGAATTATAAAAAAGATTTCGAGCCAGCATGAAAAACTAAAAATAAAGTCTAAATATGTGATAAAAAAAGAGTTCTTAGGTTTGGGAAGCCAATTTAAACCGCCATGCGATAATTGTATTATAAAAATATTTATGTGAGGTAATGTTAGCATAATTGCAAAAAAACAGAATAATAGATATTTTTTTAAATGCTGTCTTGATATTAACAACAAACCAAAAAATGCTGCTATTAATGCCGAAAAAAGTGTGAAATAGTGATTGTATGCACATAACGCAGCCGAAATAGAAAAACCAATCCAATTATATAATTGATTTCTTTTTTCAATAATTATGTTTGACCAAAAATAAACAAATAGCAAGAAGAAGAATAACCCCGAAGCATAAGGTCTCTCAATTTGACTATACATTACGGTAAATTGAATAGTTGCAATAAATGCAGCAGAAAGTAAACCAACCGTTGAATTAAACCATTTTTTACCAATAATATATACTAACCAAACAGAAGCAATACCACATATAATAAATGGTAATTTTACAGCAGCTTCGGAATAACCAAAAATTTTAACCCAATAAAACAGAAAAGATTGAACCCCCGCAGGATGACCGTCTCTCAAAATGCCTAAATTAATAAGATCAGTATAGGAATCATAATTAGTTCGCAATAAAGCACTGAGTTCGTCAAGAGTGTATGGAATTTCTGAAAACTTGTAAAATCTTAATATTGCAGCAATAATTACAATAAAAAAGGCAATTAAATTATTGCCTTTAAAATATTGTAGAGTGTTAAATAATATTGGGTTTTTATTTAAGTTAACCATTTTGTAAAGTTGAACATTTTTTGAAAAATTGCATATTTGTTTAATAGAAACCTCTTTGCCAACTGCATCTTTCAACTCATTAAAACATCTCTATAAATACTTAGTGGATTTGCTTTACTACGGTTTACTTTTAGCAATCCTTTTATTTGTGTGATATTCTTTTCAAAGTCTTTTTTAATTGTTTCCAATACCTTATTACAATCAGTTGAAGATTTGGGCAAATTTATTTTAACTCCTTTAATATCAAGAGTTGAGTTTAAAAATTGAAATAACATTAATTGTTGAATATTATTAAAACTTAATTGTTTTTGCACACTACCTTCAACAAAATACACATTATAATGGTTAAATAAATTTTCATTTCCTACTCCTCCCTTAGGATATTTAGCTTTCCATTCTGGTATTGCATATTTAATACACTTCAATCCAATTATTAAATCTTTATATTTATTAATTTCGCTAAATCTATCTTTTATTAGTTTTAAAGTATCTTCGGCACTTAATTTTTGTTTTGTTTTAGAACCGTTTAACGATTCTGATTTTTCTTTTCTATCTTGAATATATTTACATGCTTCAACATATAATTCATCAACATCGGAAGCTTTCATTCCTATAGATTCAAAAATTATTTCATCTAATCTTCTTTTATCAGCTTGTTTTACTTCTTCAAAAATATTTCCGGGTTCTCTATCTTTAATTGACTTGTATATTTTAGATAGTTCTTTTGTTTTATTTTTTAATAAAATAGGATTAATAATTAATGCTTTTTCAACTACATTAACGTCAACATCGCTTATTGTTTGGCTTCCTGTTAATTGTCGCGAAAATAAATCAACAAAAAATCGGAATGTAATGCTATTCAAGATTAAAAAAAGTATGTCCGAATATTCCTCAAATTCTTCTTTTACTTTTATTGCATAATTTACTTTATCGCAATAAACTTTAGAGTTTCTATTGTCAATTAAACGAAATTTCTCGCCAATTTTTGAGGGAAAAATAAAATCGCCAGTTACCGCAGCACTTGATAAATCATACCAAATTTTCCGACCTTGAACACTAGGTCTTTTATCAATACCATTCGCTTCTGCATCTTCAATATATTTCAAAATTTTATTTTTAAATTTACTCAACTTGTCTTTGCTATCAGGACAAATAAGAACATAATACTTTAAGTTTTTAATTTCAACATCAAGATTTACTGCTTCTTTTTGTGTTTTAAAAACGGGTTTCAAATAAAATCTTTCAATCATATAATGCTGATTATTCATTTCGGAAAAATACCATCCGAATTTTTCCCACACTTTAATATGTTTTTCCTTTTCAGCACCAAAAATCAATTTATATTCTTTATCAGATAATGCTTTGGCTTTCTCAGTCTCATCAATTATGTAAAAAAAATTATTTGCTCCTGTTTTAATGCCGTACATAATATTAACAACATAAAAAAACTCGTTTGCGCCTGTAGTAAAACCTCTTTTCACATTTGTAATCTTTGAAAGCGGAACTAATTTATCTCCACTCGCTTGAATAATCTTGGTAAATATTTCAGGAGACCGAAGATACTTAGCTCCCCAATGACCATTTTCGTATTTACCATCAATAGTTGAATCGTTTTCGAGTGTACTTTGTTTAATTACTGTAACATTAAAATCTTTGTTCTTTGTTATTTTTTTTATTTTTTCGATACTTTCGGCAAATGTTTTAATTTTTTCAATTCTTTCGCCATTACTGCACTTTCCAATAATACTTTCATAATCATTAAAAACCCTAACAAATCTAACAATATTGTTTATTCTTTCTTCTTTGTTATCACATTTTTCAAGAATAAGTATTATTGTATTAATTGATGCCGTTTCGAAACTTCTTTTCTTTTGATTATCAAGAATTGCAATTACTTTAAACTGGTCTAATAAAAATTTCTGAAATCCGGCACCAAACGAAACATCAAGCCAAGAGCTTGAAATAACGTATCCAAAACGTCCCCCATTTTTCAAAAAAGCGGCAGTATGCATAAGGTAATAAACATACATATCGCTTTGTTGGTTAATTTTTTTAATTCCAAATTCTATTTCTGCTAATTTGTTCCATTTTTCTTTATCTTCAATAAGCTCTTGTCTAATATAAGGTGGATTTCCTACACAGGCATCAAACACTGGAATTTGGACATCACAAATATTACCATTTATATTTTTAATTGCAAAGCTTTTACTGTCGTTTAAAAAATAACCATGATAAGAAGATTTAGTAGTAATATCGGAAAAATCGCTTTTAATAATAGTTGGGTAATTATCGAATGCTTTTATATTTAATAACGATAGATTTAAAGTAGAGAGAAAAACAGGAAATGTTGCTATTTCTATACCCCAAATCTTTTCTAATAATTCTTCGTGGCTATATTCGGGGTGAAAATGTTTCATGAAATAATATGCACGAACTAAAAAAGTTCCTGCTCCGCAACCACTGTCTAAAATTAATTTCGTGTGTTTATTAATACAAAATGCATTTACTACATCAACTTCAAAAGTATTAGTGAAGTGCTGCCCTCTATCATGCTGTTCCTGATTATCAATTAAAACATTGTAAATAGCTCCCACAATATCAGCGTTAAGCTCATTAAAATTAAGCTTTCTAATACTTTCAACATTACTTTTTAACACAGGAACATAATTTTGTTCAAATTCAAATTCGTCGAGAACATTTTTTGAAAATATTAATTCGAAATCGTGCTGTAATACTTCGTCAAACCGTGAACGCAGAGTTTGATTCAATAATTTTTTATCTTCGGGAATTTGTAATGGTTTTAATCTTAAATTGGGAACCTCCTTTTGCAAATAAGAATAAAACATTATTTTAAGATATAATAAATAGTTCGAAAGCTGGCAAATTTTGTAAACATCATCAGAATTAAAGTTAAATGTTACATTAAAAATATCCTGAGTTTTTAAATAATCTTTTAGTCGGGTTTTAAATTTATTGTCTTTGCTTATTTTGTTATACATTGGCTCAAACATATCAGCAGATGCTTCGAGTATGTATGACGATAATTTATTAACAAAAAACTTATCAATACTATCCCAAGTAATTTCCTTATAGTCGTTAATTAAATCGCTTAAATCTTTAAGAATTTTTTTTAGTTCATTGTATATTGTTTTTTCATAAGTTGGAAGAAGAACATCATCATCTTTTTTTACGTTTGAAATTGTGTAAATTTTTTTCTTTCTTTCGTATATTGTTGTGTTTGGTTCAAAAGTTTTAAAAATAACTAACTGGCGGGGTGTTCCGCAAACATAATATTCAATTCCTGCATCCATTGCTTTATGCATTGCATCAGTTATAAGAATTTCATCAGTAGCATCCCAACCGGTGTTTTTAAGTTCAAAAAGAACTTTACGATTTTTAAATGCACTTGAGTAAAGCAAACCATCGGCAAAGCGTTGTTTACTGCCAATTCCAATATTTTCCTCTTGTGTTATTTTTTCAAAATAAATCTCTTTTTCTTCGGTTATTATTTTTGTAACAATTTGAAATAATATACCCTGAAAAGTTCGTTCGTTTGCAGATTTTTTAGCAATCATTATTTTTTTATGCTAAATTAAATATTTTTTTATTTATTTCTACTTTATTTTTTTCAATGCCTCATCTGTAGCTTCTAACATTGGTTTAATAGAAACATTATTACCAACAGCACCTTTCATCCATACATTTGGAATTAAACGCCCCTGAGTATATATACGTTGAATTTCATTTGCAAAATTTTTATCTTTAATTTGTTGTTCAATTTGAAAATCAATTAAATGTCCTACTGGATAAGCGGAAAGATAAAGTGGTGCATCAATCATGTGCGAATAAATTGCAAGTATAGGTTCATCTTTTGTTCCAAAAACCGAAGCATAATATTTATTCCAAACATCTTTAGCAATTAAAATCACTTGTTGTTTAAGTTGTTCAGGCGTTGCATCAGGATTTTGATATAACCATTTCCAAACCTGCATATCAACTAGCGATACTCCCATTATTTCGTAGCAAGCCCAAAAATTATCTAAAGCCATCATATCAAATTTGGATGGGTCAGAATTTTTTATTCCTAATAATTCTAAATCGCGTTTTTGAAAAATAAATGCTAACGCTTCGGTAAAGGCAGTATTTGGAACACCTTTCATTGTATAATAATCCATGTCGTAAAGCGAAAGAGTTTGCTCAACAGTATGTCCAAATTCGTGTACAGCAATATTATAGCCCTTATAATCCATTCCATCTTTACCAACTCTTGTACGCAAATGTGCATTATCGCCACGCATTTCGCTACCCCAAGCATGACCAGCACCACGCGATGCATCAACAGAAATACGGTTTGTAATTTCAAGAGCTTTTTCGGGACTAAAATCAAGTTTCTGAAGAATTAATGGCAAATCCTGTTGAAATTTATCTTTTGTTAAGTATTTTGTTTTTACAATTCCTGTTAACTCATCTTCCGAAATTGTACTGCGAGCTTTAAAGCCATCATACCAAATATCGAAGGGTTCAAGGTTTCTTCCCAATCGTTTACTAATTACTTCTGCAACTTGTTTTACTTGTGGAGATGAAACAAATTCTATAAATAGTTTTTCTACCTCTTCTTGCGACATTTCCATTTCGCCATCAAATTTTCTTTGAATATATGTTGGATACTGGGGACTATACGAATCTATTGCTTTATTAGTTTTAAAAACATTTAGCAAATGCTCATATCTGGTATTAGGTTCAGAAGTAAATTTAATTTCTTTACTATTTTCAAACAATTTGTTTTCATTTGGGTTCCATTGATATTTATTGCTATTTATAACTTCATTAGGAATATCTTGACTGATAATGTGTTTCATAACATTATAAATCATTTTTTGTTTTTGTAACCCTTCAGTATCGCTATAATGCGATTTTAACTCATCGCGTAATCCCCAATGTGAAATAAGTTTTAGATCTGTTGGAAATAATGTTTTATTATTATCATCAACTAAATTTCCCATATAAATATTATATTCGCTAATGTATGTGTCGGCTGCGGTTAATGTTTCGCTAATTTTCTGAATTAAATTTGCTGGTACTCTGCTGGAAAAAACATCGCCTAAACGTGCATAAGCCCATTGTAAACGATTCCACGATGCACCTTTTTCATTTTTTTCTTTTAATGAATAAGATGGGAAATTTAAAATTGTAACAAATGCGATTTTATTAGTAAAAAAATCGTCGATAAAATGTGAGCTAACACTATAGCCTCCAAACATTTCATCAATAGGTAACACTTCACCTTTATCAAGATGTAGTGGTTCCATTAACCCAATTGTTATACGATTAAAATTACCATTTAATATTTCAAGTTGATGTTCAATTTTACTATATACAGACTCACGCATTGAGTCGTTTCCTATATAATTTACTTTACAAAATTTATTAAAATCTTCCGAAGTACCATCTTTTTCGAACCACAAAGCTGCTGACTGGCTCACACCTTTTTCGATAAGTTCTTTTTTACTATCACCATATATTATTAATAATGTGTCGGTAGCCTGTTTGATGGTTGTAGTTGAAATATTTGTTTTTTCAACGTCTTGAGAAGCATTATTCTCATTGGCATTTTTACAATTTTGCATTCCTATCATTAATGGTAGAATTAAATAAATAAATAAATTTTTCATTGTTATTATGTTTTATATCATTTTCATTGGTTTAATGTTTGAAGTTTTGGGTTTGAAGCTGTTAAAAACTATAAACCTAAAACTAAAAACCTTTTATTTCTTTAATTTATTTGTTAAAAAATCAGTTGCAGATAACATTTTGCTCTCATAAGTAAATGTTTCATTTAATTTATAGCTAAACTCCTTTAACCCATGCGAATAAAAAAGTTTAATAAACATTTCCGATTTGTTAAACACATCAATATTATCGGAGTTAACAAAAAGTTTTGCCTCTAAAATATTGCATACTTCGTTTTGAAAAACAGGCTGACGATTGGGGACCGAAAAAACCGAATAAACACCTTCGAGTCTATTAAAATAATTTTGCTGCGAGAAAAATAACGAATCGTGAAATTCAGAAGGTATCCATAATTCAAATTTAAAATGTTTTTCAATTGCACTTCCAGCATTACGAACAAGAAATTTAGGATAAAAATTCATGTTTAAAATTTTATTGTTTTCTAATGTAGGAACACCTTGTGTATTAACAACACCAATAAATTCCATGTTTGGAACCGAGGCAACATTGTACATTTCTCTTACATATTGTTCTAACATTAATTCAGTTTTATTTCCTGTTCTAAAATAATACCTGTTATCGGAAGCCATGTGAGGACGATTTATGCTATTCGGTATTTTTAAAACAATTACTCCTATTAGCAAATTATTTTCACTTGAAATTTCAACAATTTCGATGTTTTCTATTTTCGGTGAAATCTCATTCTCAATTAAATTCTTGAGCCAAAAAGATGTAACATTTGTTAAATTCAGGAAATCAAACTCAACTGCCCTGTTACGTTCCTTTTTAATACCAAAAATTATTGTCCCGCCACCTGAATTGGCAAATGCCGAAATGTATTTTGTGAGCCATTGTTCTTTCTTTTCATTTCCGGGTATTAGAGTTTTTGAATCACAAAAATCTAAATTATTGCTGCATTTTATTTTATTTAAAACGAAACTTTTAACGTATTCGGAATTATATATTTTATGATTTGTTTGCATTTAATTGTTTTAATATACTAATTTTTATAATTCATAAACATAAATTTCGTTTGAATTTGAAACAACAATTTTATTCTTATAAATTGAAACTGATTTAATTTTTAAGTTTTCGGGAATGGATAAGGAATCTGCATTATTGGTAGTAGAATATGAAAATATTTTATTGTTATTTAGATAAATAAATTTATCACCAACAACTTGAAATTTATTTAACTGATAAAGTGGAATGGTTTTTTTATATGTTCCAAATTTGTCGAATACTAAAACTCCTGATTTTGGTGCCGACACAAATATTTCATCATTTTGTTCTAACATATAAACAGGTAAATCATTGCTTTGTAAAACTGATTGAATATTAGTACCTTTGCGGTCGGATTCTAAATTAGAATTCAAATGCACAAGTTGCATTTGTTGAGCATTAAAAATCCAAAATCCACCTAAATTAGAATTACAACATGCACTAATCTGACTATATCCTAAATTATCAAGTTCAATTGCAGAACTAATTTCGGAAAGTTTATTTGACAGAAAAATTACTTTATTAAACTCTTTGTAAAAAACCAAAACCCGCATTGGGTCTAAAACATCAACAGAATAAATACTGCCTAAAAATGAATTTGAGTACGAAAAATTCTTTAATCCTTCGAAATTATACATTGTAACATTATTCCCATTAACTGCATAAATATTTCCAATAGCATCGGTTAAAACAATTTCTGAATTTGCCGAAAATTGTTTAATAAGCTTCAAATCGGAAGTTGTAGTAAATAGCAAAATAAAAATTATTAATATTTTCATTATAAAAGATTTTAAATTGCTAACATTTCTTCGATATATTCACGGTGATTAGCAAGTCGTGGAATTTTATGTTGACCTCCAAGTTTACCTTTATTTTTAAGCCATTTATAAAAGGTACCTTTTTTTAAAATAGTGTATTTAGGAAAATCGAGCGATAAATTTTTATATCGCTTTGCTTCATAATCGGAATTTAAACTTTTAAGTGCATTATCTAAGACTTCCATAAAATATTCCATATTTAAAGGCGAAACCGAAAACTCAAATAACCATTCATGTGCCCCCTTTGATTTTTCGGTCATATAAACTGGTCCTGCAGTATATTCAACAATGTTAGTACTTGTTTTTTCGCAAGCAATTTTAATAGCTTTTTCGGCATTTTCAATTATAAGTTCTTCACCAAAAGCATTAATAAAATGTTTTGTGCGTCCTGTTATAACAATTTTATGAGGATAAAGTGAAGTAAACTTTACAGTATCGCCAATAACATATCGCCATAAACCCGCATTGGTAGAAATAACTATTGCATAATTTTTACAAATTTCAACTTCACCAATATTAAGAACTTTAGGATTTTCATTACCAAAATCTTCAATCGGAATAAACTCATAATAAATTCCATAATCGAGCATAAGCAACATATCGTTTTTGCTTAAATCATCCTGAATTGCAAAAAAACCTTCGGATGCGTTATATGTTTCTAAATAGTTAACCTTTTCCGATGAAAAGATTTTTTTAAACTGCTCGCGATAAGGAGTAAAGCTAACTCCACCATGAACAAAAAGTTCGAGATTGGGCCATACTTCGTTAATGTTTGACTTTCCTGAAATTTCTAAAATTCTTTTCATAAGAACCAACATCCAAGAAGGAACTCCTGCAATATTGGTTACATTTTCTTTAGAAGTAACATTTGCCATTTTTTCAATTTTACTTTCCCACTCATCCATCAAAGCAATTTCAAGATTTGGAGTACGAAGAAACTCAGCCCAAAATGGTAAATTTTGCATTAAAACAGCCGACAAATCGCCGTAATATGAGGCATTATTATAATCATTTACCTGATGACTGCCTCCAAGCGCAAGTGTTTTTCCTTTAAATAATTCGTAATTTGGCTTTTGCGATGAATATAATGCGATAATATCTTTTCCTCCTTTAAAATGACAATCTTCTAATGCTTCGCGGCTTACCGGAATAAATTTACTTTTATCGTTTGTTGTTCCCGATGATTTTGCAAACCATTTAATTTCTGAAAACCATAAAATATTTTGCTCGCAGTTACGAATACGATTAATATAAGGTGTTAATGAATTATAATCGCTTAATGGTACACGATTTTTAAAATCAGATGCCGTATCTATACTGTTAAAGCCGTAATTTTTCCCCCATTCAGTTTCACGATTTTTTTTAAGCAATTTGTATAAAGTTTCTAACTGAACATCAACAGGATATTTACGAAAAAGTTCAATCTGCGACATTCGCTTAATATTGAGCCAGTTAATTATTGAGTTTAAAATTGCCATGAACAAATTTATTAATTTTTTTTCGACATTTTATAAAGATTTAATTTTTTGTTATTAAATTTCACAAAATTTTAGAAAATTATTTTATTTATACTTTAAGTGGTTATAATTTGAGTTTTTGTTTTTTTATGACCTCACCCCCGACCCCTCTCCAAAAGAGAGGGGAGTAAAAATGTAAAACTCAAATTATTCCCTATTGCAGTATAAATATAGTTTATACCGAAAAAGTATATGTTATGGCTGAAGCCAAGTATTCTGTTGTTTTAATAGCCACGACCTTAAGGTCGTGGTTAAAAAACACCAAAAGTTGTGGGCTTTAGCCCTGATTTATAGCAATTAATATATAATTCTTATTCGATATATTGTTTAATTTTTATTTCTGATTTTTTATGAGTAACTATTCAGTATGCGTAAAAATTGTCACGCAAAGTCGCAAAGTTCGCAATTCACTCCGTTATATAATTCCTATAGAAAGTGGTATGAAAATAAAAATTGGTATCCAACGGGGTTAATATAGAAAATTATAATAAGTAAAAAGAAAAAATGACTATAAGATTTTATGGTTCCGCCTAAGCGGAACACGTTGTAAGCACGCAATGAAAAAAATCATTAATGATTTTTTTTAACTTTGCGTGCTTAAAACTTTGCGGGCATTGCGAGCTTTGCGTGACATAATATTTGAGAGAAGAACTTGAATGTAAATAAAAAATCAAATTAACTTTGACTCTGATTAGTTACTTTTATGATTTACCAAATTCAATTAAAATGTTTTTTGTAAAATTAACAACAAATTTTTAACCTAAATTAATTATGAATTTTATAGACATTATAATTGTTATTCCAATTCTCTGGTTCGGATTCAAAGGATTTAGAAAAGGTTTTATAGTTGAAATTGCTTCATTAGCAGCATTGATGTTGGGTATATGGGGTGGAATACATTTTTCGAATTTTGTTGCAGAATACATTATAAAATGGTTTACAATTAAGTCGGATTATGTCCCGCTGATTTCTTTTTCTGTAACATTTCTGTTAATTGTTATTTTAGTTTTTTTAATTGCAAAACTTGTCGAAAAAATAGTAAAATCGGCTGGTTTGGGATTGCCAAACCGTTTAGCAGGTGCTGTTTTAGGGGCTGCAAAATCTATATTAATTATTAGTATTGTTCTTTTGTTACTTAATAAATACGACCATTCCGGATTATTAATAAAAAACGAAACAAAAACTCAATCGTTGTTATATAAACCGTTAACAAACTTAATTGTTGCAATTTATCCTTCTATTACTTCAACATTTGAAAAGGTAATAAATTGAGTCTGTCTATAAAGTCCGCTGACTGCGTTATGCTTGTTTTGAAAACAGTCATTTACATAAGTAA
>MENF01000198.1 GCA_001769035.1 Bacteroidetes bacterium GWA2_32_17 | reverse complement strand
TATTGTGATGTTAATAAAATTGCCTCATTATGCCTCAATTAATAAAGTGCTTTTGGGGGAAGTTATTTTGAAAATCTTACTTAGTTATTATAAACTATTCATTTTTTTACTAATTTTAAAATTTCAGTTGCTTTTGCAAGTTCTTTGTTATTAACATCAAACATTTCGATTTTGCACTTTAAAGTATCATTTCTAAAGTATATTTTTTTTGATACTACAATTACTTTATCTTTTGGATAAACCGGGTTGTAAAATTCAGCTTCTACAACTGATAAAATTGGTTTATATACAATTGGGTGAGGATAAGACATGTATAATGCAAAACAAACCAAACCAATTTGTCCCATTGTTTCAATAATAATTACACCAGGGGTTATAGGATTATTTTTGAAGTGACCTTTATAAAAAGATTCATTTTCTTTGAACGTGTAATTTCCAATTATCTGATTTTCTGAAATCTCAGTAATTTCATCAACAAATAAAAATGGCTTTTTGTAAGGCAGGTTTTTTAAAATATATTTTAAGATTATTTTATCCATTAATATTATATGAGTGTGTAATAATTCTTGGGAGTTCCATTTTTCCGCTTAAGTTCTATAAATGTTAGGTTAAATTATTTTTTGTCAATTGCTTTATATGCCCCAGAGGGGCTTT
Source organism: Bacteroidetes bacterium GWA2_32_17 (assembly GCA_001769035.1). Classification (GTDB taxonomy): domain Bacteria; phylum Bacteroidota; class Bacteroidia; order Bacteroidales; family GWA2-32-17; genus GWA2-32-17. Next base: position 42,338 of record MENF01000198.1, on the reverse strand, counting down.
CTGTTTATAGCAAAAATTTATCAAAAATACCAAAACTCCAGCGGAGTGTCCTGATAATTATTCATACCATTCAAATAAATATTGTTCATTGTATTCAATATCAAACTTCTTCAATAATTTCAAGTATTCTTCTTTAAATGATTTCTTTTTGTGATGTTCTTCCTGGTTTTTTATATAATTTATCACATTGGTTAATTGCGAATGGGAATAAGTAAAAGAACCAAATCCTTCTTGCCAATAAAACATACCCTTAACCCATCTTTTTTCTTTAATAAGCGATGATGTTGCGGTTTTGATATCCCGAACCAAATCGGAAATGCAAATGTTGGGTTTGAATCCGATAAAAATATGCGAATGGTTTGGCATACAATTTACAGCCAATAATTTTTGTTCATGGTTTTTAATAATACCCGTTATATATTTATGGAGTTCTTCTTTGTTTTTTTGCGGAATAATATTTTCACGACCTTTCACCGCAAAAACAATTTGTGCATACATTTGAGAATAGGTATTTGCCATATTACAGGTCGCTCCTATGGAGCTTATTTATTAATTTAAATATTTCGTTCTATAAACAGTTTGCTACGCTGTAGCAAAAATACGTATTATTTTTTTTATCAGCAAAATAATGTTGTTTATTCATCAGAGTAAACGCATAAAATAAATATTTCTCTTTCACAGGTCGTCTTTATGAGGCTTAATTTGTCAAGAATGTTGTAATTTCTATAAACAGAACATTCCAATCGGAACTGTAAATATACAAAAAATCCGTTAGGATTTAACTGTTTATAGAAATAATGAAATCACCTAAATATTAGCTCCATCGGAGCGTTCTGACAGTTTGTGAAAATTTTCATGCGTTTGTTCTGGGTTTATTCATCCTTCTTTGTTATACACTCATACTTATATTGAAATTAGTTGTTCGCCACCATCTACACGAATAATTTCACCTGTTATCCATGCAGCATTATCCGATAAAATAAATTCAGCAACTTTTGCAATATCTTCAGGAGTAGTGAGTCTGCCTGAAGGATTACGTTCTATTGCTTTATTTACAAATTTAGTAACATTAGGAAAAACTTTTATTGCATTTGTAAGCATTACACCAGGATTTAAAAGATTTACAGTTATTTTTTTTGGAGCTAATTCTACTGCTAAATAACGACAAGCGGCTTCTAAAGTGGCTTTTGCCATTCCAACTGCACCGTACTGATTTAATACTTTTGAACTTCCTTCGCTTGTAAAGCCAAGAATACGCCCATTTTCTGATAGAAGTTTATTCTCAATTAATAGTTGAGTCCAAACAACAAATGATGAACCCATTGCATTTATTGTTCTTGCGAGCCCATATTCATCAGTTTTTCTTTCGGTGTTTAATGTGAAACTACCAATATTACCATCAGCAATTGAATGAACTAAGGCATTTATAGAATTTAAATTATTAGACTTGATTTCAGAAATAATTTCATTTTGCCCTTTGTTATCACAAGCATTATTGTTAATTGTTAATAATTTTGCACCATAAGCTCTTATTTCATCAAAATGCTTTTCTATTTCGGGCATATTTGCTCGCCTATCGCGATGAACAATTATTAAATTCCAATTGTTTTTTGCTAAAATTTTAGCTGTTGCTAATCCAATTCCACTTGAGCCACCTAAAATTAAAGCTGTTTTTTTCATTAAAATAATTTTATACAAATATAAAATAAATTAACTAATCTTGTTAAAGTTAATGTTTTTTGTTAAACTCATTTTGTCTTATGTCTCGCAAATATTATGTCACGCAAAGGCGCAAAGTCCGCAAAGTTTTAAGCTCGCAGAGTTAAAAAAATCATAAATGATTTTTTTTATTGCGTGCTACCAGCAGAAAAAACCTAAAAGAAATAATCGTTCACTACATTTAACTGATTTTTGCGTGATAATTTTTATGGATACTGAATAGTTACAAATATTTTTATACAAATATAAAATAAAATAATTATCTTCAAAAATTATTTTTATTGTATTATATGAATCCTTTGTTTCATACATTATACTTAGAATCAACACGTAATTGTAATTTTGCTTGTCCAAATTGCTCGAGTGGCTCTAATAAGAAAGATGAAATTGAAGAAGATTTATCTTTTTCGGTTATTGTTGAAAGGATTTTAAAACCCGCAAAAGAATTAGGAACAAATAATATTGATTTTTCGGGTGGTGAATTTTTGTTACGTAAAGATTCTTTTGATATTCTAGCAAAAGCCAATGAATTAGGTTTTTCGATTGGAATTTTATCAAATGGAAGTACTTTAGATGAACAAACTTTAAATAAAATTGAAAAAATTTTAGGAAGAAATGTTATTATTTCGCTTGGGATAAATTCATTTGACAACGAAAATATTGAATCGCGTCAAAGTAGTAAAGAATATTTTTTAAAAGTACTAAATCGTCTTGAAAGGCATCATTTTACTGTAAATGTTTCGGTAACGATGGGCAGTTTTAATTGTGAAACTTTTCATCAAACATTAAAAAATATTAACAATTTGCATTTGCCTTTTAACAGAGTTCCGTATTCTCCAAGAAATAGCAGTAACCGCAAGTGGATGTTTAACAAAGAAATAATGAAAAAATATTTACATCCTGCATTACGTGAATATTATAAAGGTTTTGTTAGTTACGTTCCGTTTTTTTTAAATACTAAAGATTATATTAAATATAGTGTGCAAGTTTCAGAAATGTTAAAAGTTCCAACAAACCCTTCGGTTGGATGCTGGGTTGGTTCGTTTTATGCTATTAATCCAAAAGGCGATGTTGCTCCATGTCCATTAGTTTCGGACCATGTGTCGGGTGGAAATGTTTTAACTGAAGAGCTTTATGATATTTTATATAAATCGGAATTGTTTACAAAGATAGTTGAGCGTTCAAATTTAGAAGGAAAATGTGGTAAATGTAAATTCCGTTTTACTTGTGGTGGTTGCAGGGTTTATTCGTATTATTTAACCGGAAATATTTTTGCAAGCGACCCAACTTGTTTTATAGATGATTTATCAACCAACGAATTAAAAGAACTTGAGATTAAAACTGCTAAAAATTTTAAAAATTATTGCAGGATGGTGCATTTTGGAAAAACAAAGAATAAAGATTAAATTATAAGTGCGAGTACAAATTTATCCTTCCGCATAAGCGGAACAAGCTGTTTTTAGTATAATTCCCGCCCTTTAAAATAATTGTTTTTATCCCGTTTTTAGTATAACATTATCCATAATAAGTTTCAAAATCATTCAAATCTCTGTTGACTGTAACACCAGCCGATACAATTACTTGTTTGCCAACTTTTAAATTAGGCATAATTAACGATTTTGCACCAATATAAGAATAATCGCCAATTTCAGTTGGACCGATAATAGTAGCAGAAGGACCAATATTTACATATTTGCCAATTATAGCAGCATGACCAATACTTGCATGTATGTGTATTGCACAACCTTCGCCAATTTGCAAACTATGAGAAATGCCCACAAAAGGCTCAATTATAGTGCCTTCGGGATAATTATTAAATTGAAAAAGTGCAGAATCTTTAGAAATTATTTTAGAATTTTTTCCACCGTAATTTTTTAATTTGTTAGTAAGTTTTTCTCTTACTCGTGGGTTTCCAATACCAACAATAAATTCGGGCGAATCGGATTTTAAATATTTCCTGATTTCACCTTCTTCTTTTATTACTTTAAATTTGTTATATAGCATTGAAGGAACATTATTGTTTTCATCGTAAAATGTTACAGATTCAGATAATTTGTATTTAATAATCATTGCTAAAATTTCTTTAGCAAGACCGCCAGTTCCAACAATTAGCATAATTTCTTTGATTTAAAGAAGTTAATGATTTTATCGCAAATAAATGAAATTTCATTATCAGTAAGTTCAGGATAAATTGGTAGTGATAGTTCAGTTTCTGTAAGTTGTTTTGAAATTGGGAAGTTAGATTCTGATTTATTGAAAACGGAATATTCGGGAAGTATTTTCTTAAAATGAATATTAGTTTCAATATTATTTTCGGTTAAATAATTTTTTAATTCGTCTCTAAAGTTAGTGAATATTGGATATTTGTGATAGTTCCATGTTTCGTTATCAGAAGTTTTTAAAATTCTTATTGATTCGATTTTAGTTAATTGAGTATTATAATAATTTGCAATTAAATTTCTTTTTGAAATAATTTCATCGATTTTATTTAACTGAAAATATACAATGGCAGCTTGCTGACTAGAAATTCTACTGTTACAACTAACTAATTTAGTTGGTTCTGAATTTGCTAATTTGCCTTGAACTCTTAATATTTGAATTGACTTTGCAATTTTTTCGTTATCAGTAACTACAACTCCACCAGTCCCAAAAGCGTTTATAATTTTAGAAGGGTCGAAACTAAAACAGCTTGCCAAACCAATTTTACCGGCAGGAATATTTGAATTAGAGCTTCCTAATGCTTGTGCAGCATCTTCAATTACAATTAGATTATATTTATTTGTGAAATTTGTTATATTTTGTGGTTTAATCATTTTACCATATAACTGTACGAGCATTATTGCTTTTGTTTTTTTTGTAATTTTTTTTTCAGCTAATTCAAAATTTATTGAGCCATCATTATTTACATCAACAAAAACAGGAGTAGCTCCGGCTCTTGAAATTGCAGACGCAGAAGCTATAAATGAAAATGCAGGGACTAAAACTTCATCACCTTTTTTAATTCCGGAGGCAATAAGTGAAAAAAATAAAGCATCTGTACAGCTACCAACTGTTACAGCATATTTGCGATTTGTTAAACATGCTATTTTTTTTTCTGCTTCTATTATTGGTTCTCCATTAAGCACTTGCCCTGTTGAGAATACTTGATTTGTTAATTCGAGTATTTCATTTTTATAATTTTTATAAAAGCGAGCAACATTATAGAATTTAATTTTGTTCATTATCAGAAATATTTTTTCGGATATTTTAAATTTGAAATATGTTCTTTTACTTGTTCTATATATGTTTTAATGCCTTTTTCTAACGGAAATTGAGGAGAATATTGTAATAGATGTTTAGCTTTAGAAATATCTAAAGCACCTCTGTTTGGTCTAAAAGGTTTGCAATTGCTTATTTTAATTTCTGTTGATGGAATAATTTTTTTTATTAATTCGGCTAATTCCTTAATAGTACGACCTTTGCCAAAACTTAAATTAAATGTTTGATTAATAGCATTTGGGTTTTTAATTGTTGATGCTATTCCGTTAACAACATCCTCAACAAAAGTGAAATCTAAAAGGTGCAATCCGCCATTATCCAATAATATTGGACGATTAAGCAATGCGTTTGTAACAAATAACTCTGTAACTCTAAAATTACAATCAAATTGACCGTAAATTGCAGTAGGGCGAATAATTGTGTAGGAAATATTTTTACTATAATGAAAAGTTTTAATTAAATTTTCGCAACAAAGTTTAAAGGAACCATAAATGTCAATTGGATTACATGGAGCTTCTTCATTTGGAGGAATTATTTTTCCATTTACATCTTTTAGAAAATGTCCGTAAACCATTGATGATGAAATATAAATAAATCTCTCGACAGGAAATTTATTTACTATAATTTGTAATAAATTAAAAGTAATATCGAAAATATTTTCCTTTGCTTTATCTGGAAAATAATCGGCAATTCCGGCAACCGAAACAGATGCTAAATGAATGATAATATCGGGTTTAATTATTTTAATTAAACCAGTAAGTTTAGAAAAGTTCAGCAAATCAACATCGTAAATATTTACTTTGTTATAACTTAATAAATCTACTTTTAATTTATTGTAATAGTTATAATTATGTTTCCCTTTTTTAAAGTAATATTTATTGGCATCAATAATTGAAACAGAATAATTAGGATTTTGTGCAATGTTATTTGCAAGGTGTGAGCCAATAAAACCTAATCCACCGGTAATAAGTATATTTTTCATTATTTTACAATTTTCAAATACTTATTAAATATGAATTAAAATCTAATTTTTTTAGATGAATTAATAATTGTAATCATAAATAAAATAAATGCAAATCTAAAAATTTTAAATGAAAGATTGATTATTTTGAAAAACACTATGGAATAATAATATTTTCATTTATTGCGTTTTCGTCTTTGTCAATCACTTTAATGTATATTGTTTTGGCATCGGCATTATTTATTTTTTCGATTAATGTTTTAACAGGTACAAATTTCAATATTTCATCTAACGAATTGGTTACTTTAATTTTAAGTTGGTTGAAATTAATAATTATATTTTGTTGAATAAGAAAATTATCGGTTTTATTTTTAATTAAGCAATAAATCTGATTTTTTGCATTTTCAATCTCGTTTTCGGATAGGTGAGGGCGTCTTTTTGCATTTTCAATCCAATTAGATACTTGATTTAAAAACGATTTCCATCTCTGTGTATTAATTATTTTTACTTTTGAGTTTGCTGAAAATTTGAATGATTTATAATAATTAAAAATTTCTGTTAATTCGTTTTGCGACATGCTCCAAATTGCCATATTCCATGGAGAAAATACAGTATTAAAAAATATAAATAAATTATTTTTGTTGCAAAATTCTAAAATATCAGGAATGTTTTTACTATTAATTCTCATAGGACAAACAGAGATGCTCATAGTTTTTCCCTTGAATTCTGCAATTTGTTTAAATTTAAAAAGATTTTGGAACGAATTTTCAAAATGAGCTCCCATACGAATTGATTCATAAATATCTTTGTCAACAGAATCTAGTGACATATTAAAATTAAAATTCCCTTTTTTGATTATACTTTCAATTCGCTGATTGTATATTGTGCCATTTGTTTGAACAAAGAAATTGCAATTAGGTTTTATATTTATAGTTTGCTCCCAGATTGAATAATATTCTTCAATAAAAAAAGGTTCGCCTCCATAAAATCGCATAAGTTTAATGTTTTTAACTACTTGTGCAATTTGTTCTTTTATAGTAAATTTAATGTTATTTGTTCTAACATCATTAACAAACAAATGAGCTTCATTTAAGCGGCACATAGTACATCTTAAATTACACTTATAGCTTAATTCAAACTCAATAACTGATAAATGATTTTTTTGTATTGGGAAATTCTCGTAAGTTGCTATTCCTGAATTAGATTTATTGTTTTCCTGAACATGTTTTTTGCAAATATCACAGCCAATAGGGAATTTGTGGCTTTTTATTAAATCTTTAAATTCTGAAAATTTAGAATTTTTTAAAATTTCATTAAGTGGTGTATCATATATGTTACCATAAACGTAACTTCTGTTAAAACAACATGGAGTTATACTTCCGTCACCACTTATATAAATACTACTAAAAGGTGCATTACAAAGATGTTTTTCGGAAAATAAGTGTTTTGTATAATTCAGAATGGAGAAAAGAGACATTTATATATTTATAATTTAGCTATTTTATAAGCTGCTATATCTTTTAATTCTGTTGCTAAAATGAATGATGCTTTTTCTTTGTTTTGTGATAATGAGCGTTTAATAAACATTTCAGCAATTTTTTTATATTCTAAATCACGGGCAGAATCATTTAATAACAAATAGCCCATTACAATATTTCCTGCCATTTCGACCATTCTTCGGGCATGAAAATCAATAAATTCCAAATCGTTTACAGCAATAACAACTGAAACACATTTTTCGTATTCAGTAGTCATATCAATTAATATTTTTTTAATAAAATCAAGTTCATGTCCGTGATTTGCTGCTTCATTTTCTTTAATCCAGCTTAAATAAATTCCGGTTGTAACTGAACGGATAGCAGCAACAACTTGTAGTTGAGATGTACCTTCGTAAATCGAAGTGATTCTTGCATCGCGATACAAACGTTCAATTGAAAAGTCTTTCATAAAGCCGGCTCCACCATGAATTTGTAAAGCGTCATAAGCAATCTGATTGCAATATTCACTTGCTGTTAATTTAAGGAGTGGGGTAAAAGCATCGGCATATTTTTGATATTTTTTTAATTCGTTACGTTCTTCGTTTTCTAATTTTCTTTGGTCTGATATTTTTGAATATAGTTTGTAAAAATCAACTAAACGCGATGTTTCATATAAAAGAGAGCGAATAGCTTTAAGTTTGGTTTCCATTACTGAAAGCATTTCATAAACAGCGGGAAACTGGATAATAGCTTTTCCAAATTGAGTGCGTTCATTTGCATATTTTAATGCTTCACGATATGCCGATTCTGAAATTCCAACTGATTGTGCGCCAATGCCTAATCTAGCAGAGTTCATTAGGGACATCACATATTTTATTAGTCCGAGTTTGCGGTCGCCAACTAAAAGTGATGGTGCATTTTTAAAAACAAGTTCGCAAGTAGGAGAGCCTTTAATTCCCAATTTATTTTCAATTCTTCTAACTGTAACGGCTTTTTCAGTTCTATCATATACAAATAATGATAAACCACGACCGTCAGTAGTTCCTTCTTCACTTCTTGCTAATACTAAAGAAATATCGGCATCGCCGTTTGTAATAAAACGTTTAACACCGTTCAAAAGCCATTTTTGAGTTTTCTCGTCGTAAGTAGCTTTTAACTGAACTGCCTGTAAATCGGAACCTGCATCAGGTTCAGTTAAGTTCATTGAGGCAGTTGCCCCTTTATTAAATCGAGGTAGAAATAAATCTTTAATTTCTTTTGATGCAAATTCGTTTAATGTTTCAGCACAATCCTGTAATCCCCATATATTGGAGAATCCGCCATCTGCTCGAGAAACAATTTCAGCTGACATAACATAAGGTACGAATGGGAAATTTAATCCTCCATATTCTCTTGGTAAAGAAATACCAATAAGTCCTGCTTTTTTCACTGCTTCATAGTTTTCTTGAGTGCCACGAGCATAATGTACTTCATTATTAATTAATTGTGGACCTTCTTGGTCAACCGAATCAGCATTTGGAGCAATTATGTTTGCACAAATATCGCCAATGGTTTCGAGGACTTTATCGTAACTATCCATGGCATCTTCAAAATCGAGTGGAGCGTAATCGTATTTACATTTATCGGCAAAGTTGCGTTCTTTTAACGCAACTATTTTTTTCATTAATGGGTGTGTAAGGTGAAATTTAAGGTCCTTATTATCGGAATAAAAATTAGCCATAATATTTTTTACTTTGAATTTTGTTTGTAATATTTAATAATTTTTGGAATAACTTCGTTAATGTCGCCAATAATTGCATAATCGGCAATATTATTTATAGGTGCGTTTTTATCAGAATTAATTGAAATAATCAATGACGATTCGAACATTCCTGCACGATGTTGAATTTGCCCTGAAATTCCACAGGCAATATACAGTTTTGGGCGAACTGTAACTCCTGTTTGTCCAATTTGACGTTCATGCTCTATATATCCTGCGTCAACTGCTGCACGTGAGCCACCAACTTCGGCTCCTAATATTTCGGCTAATTCGTATAATAATTTAAAATTTTCTTTTGAACCAACGCCGTACCCACCTGATACAATTATATTTGCATTTTTTATATTCACTTTCTTCGGTTCAATATGGCGTTCAATAATTCTAACTAAAAAGTCCTCGTCTTTTATGTATTTTGTTACATCAATATTTTTAATTATTCCTTTATAATCTAATGCAAAAATTTCTTTTTTCATCACTCCTTCGCGAACTGTAGCTATTTGAGGACGAGTTTCAGGATTGATAATTGTTGCTAAAATATTTCCACCAAAAGCTGGTCGAATTTGATAAAGTAAATTTTTATATTCTTTACCAGTACGGTTTTCAGTATGATTACCAACTACCAAACTTGTACAATCGGCAGTTAGACCGCAACGCATATATGATGCAATTCTTGGGGCAAGATCGCGACCAATTGTTGATGCACCAAAAATAACTATCTGAGGCTTTTCTTGCTCAAATAAACTTGTGATAATTGATGCAAAAGGTAGAGTTAAATATGGAAAAAGTCTTGGTTCGTCAGCAACGTGCAAAACATCAACACCATAAGGGAATATTTGTTTTTCAATACCATTCAAATTATTTCCCAAAACAACAGCTTCGAGCTTGCAATTTAATTCGTTTGCAAGTGTTTTACCCTTTGTTAATAATTCAAGACTTACATCTGCAACAATGTTATTGTCTTCTATTTCGCAAAATACAAATATATTATTCACTTTATTATTTTTTTATTAACCAATGGTATGATTTTCAATTAATTCTTTCATTAAACTTTCAATTTCGTTATCGGAAGTAGAAAGAATTTTTGATTCTTTTGTTTTAAAAACTACATTTTCGATTTTTTTTACTTTTGTTGGAGAGCCGCTTAATCCAAGCCATTCGTCTTTTGCATTTAAATCGGCAACACTCCATTCTTCAATTTTAAGATAAGGTCTGTCCTTTGTTAACTGAATATAATCTTCGGTAGTTTCCTGTAATTCGCTGACTGTTTTAGCGTGTTTATATTTCATTAAAAGTTTCGCATTCCTATTTCTGCAAGCTGGTGCTGAACTATTAACAGTTATAAGTAATGGCAATTTTCCAGCTACTATTTCTATTCCTCTTTCTAAACGACGCTTTACAATAAGCTCTTCATTTTCGAATGATAATATTTCTTCGGCATAAGTAATCTGTGGAATATTGACTTTTTCACCAACCTGAGGTCCAACTTGAGCGGTGTCGCCATCAATTGCTTGTCGTCCACAAATTACAATATCAAAAGGTTTAAGTTTTTTTACTGCAAGTGAAAGTGCGTAAGATGTTGCTAAAGTATCGGAACCAGCAAATTTACGGTCAGTTATTAAATAACCATTATCGGCTCCACGGTACATAGCTTCGCGAATAATTTCTGCTGCTCTTGGCGGACCCATTGTTAAAATTGTAATAGTTGTTCCTTCGTATTTTTCTTTTAATTTTAAAGCTTGCTCGAGAGCATTTAAGTCTTCGGGATTAAAAATTGCAGGTAAAGCAGCTCGGTTTACAGTTCCGTCGGCTTTCATCGCATCTTTTCCAACATTGTGAGTGTCGGGAACTTGTTTTGCTAATACAATGATTTTCAGTCCTCTCATTTATCTGATTATTTATATAATTTTATTTAAAGTGTGCAAATATAAACTATAAAAATTAATATTAAAATTTGATTTTTTGAAGCCAAAAAAAAATAATCAAATAATATTTGTAATGTTCACAAATAGAGTTCATTATGATTTATAAACTAAAATAGTTAATAAATTATATTTTTTATATTTGCAAAAAAAATAAATTTATGTTTGATAAATATCTTGACATTGCAATAAATGCATCTTTAATTGCCGGAAAATCTATTCTTAAAGTTTATAAAAACGATAAAATTGATTCTGAATTAAAATCAGATTTATCGCCCTTAACTTTAGCCGATAAAAATTCGCACAATGAAATAGTGAAAATATTGAAAACAACTGATATCCCAGTATTAAGTGAAGAAGGAAAAAACATTCCTTTTGAAGAGAGAAAAAATTGGAAAAGGTTTTGGTTAATTGACCCTCTTGATGGCACTAAAGAGTTTATTAAAAAAAATGGCGATTTTACTGTAAATATTGCTTTAATAGAAGATAACGAACCTGTATTAGGTGTAATTTATGTTCCTGTAACAAATGAGATATATTTCGCAACAAAAGGTAAAGGTGCATTTATAGCAAAATTAACATCAGAAGTTCATTTTAATTATAATTCAGCAATTAAACTTCCAATTAATATTAGAAGAGACAATTATGTTGTTGTTGCAAGCCGTTCGCATTTGAATGATGAGACTAAAGAATATATTTCCAACATAGAGCAAAACAAAGAAAAAGTAGAGTTGCTTTCGCGGGGTAGCTCATTAAAAATATGTATGGTTGCCGAGGGCAAAGCCGACATTTATCCGAGGTTTGGACCAACTATGGAATGGGATATTGCTGCCGGACATGCAATTGCAATTGGGTCGGGATGTTCGTTTACTCATGCAGATGAACAAACTCCGATAAAATATAATAAAGAAAATTTATTAAATCCGTATTTTATTGTGAAAAGGGGATAAGCAGTATTAACTAGTGTCTGTCCATAATGTCCGATTTTTGCGTTATTCTCGTATTAAAAAACAGTCATTTACTACAGTAAACTCCTGATTTTTTAATACTTCGAATGCCTTGAACTCGAACATTATGAATCAGACACTGACTTTATAGACAAACACTAACTAGAGTCTGTCTATAAATTCGAGAAAAATGTAAATTTATGTCATATTTATAATTCTGAACTTATGGGTATAAGGTATAAAGGTATATGGTATAAGCAATTAGCCGTCATTGTAACTTTCCGAAAGTTTGCAAAGACCATGGCGCCGTTAACTTTCGGAAAGTTCCCTATACCTCTATACCCTATAAATTAAAAATATTGATATTATGGACAAACTCTAAATATTCATAATCCAAACAACTCCAATAACTACAACTGCAACAGCTAAAATTGTAAGTATTGTTTTTTGTTCAAATTTCTGTTTTACAGACAATTCGTTTAATTTTTGTTCAGCTAATTCGTCGTTTACATGAAGTTCTAATGCTCTTGCATACCAGTCTTTTGCATAACGATAAATGCTAATGCTAAATAAATCGTCGCCGCGTTTAATTAAATCGTTAAATTTAATTTCCTGTGGACTTAAGCTTTCATTATCATCATTTTGGTGTGTCATGTTTTTATATTTTAGTGATTTTTTTATAAATTTCAAACCATAAAATTAATTGAAATTATATTAATCCCAAATGTTAAAAAACAGATTGTGAATTTTTTATACTGAATGTAGGCAGGTTTGCAAAATGAATCCGATATCGGATTGAGTTTTTTATTTCTTTATGACCTCACTCCCAACTCCATCCTTCGACAAACTCATGACAAACAGGAGAGGGGAGTTATAAAGGTAAAAAACATTATTCCCTTTTGATTATAGTTATTAGGCATTTTTAACGACATCTCTAACCGCTTGGCGTGCTATTTTATCCACTTCAGTATTATAATTTATGTTATCAGATTCTGTTTTCTGATGTGCTTTTACTTTAATAAATTCAATTGTATTTTCTTCAATTTGACGAATTAAAATTTGCACTAAATCGTTATTGTGTAAAGGAATTCCTTTTTTTGTATGAAAATTATTTTTTTTTAATTTTTCCATTCTTTCAGGAATTCGAAATACATACTGGCTATCGGTATATATTTTTAACAATGAATGCTTGTAATTTTCATTTGAGAACTCTATGGCTTTAATTACCGCCAATAATTCCATTCTGTTGTGTGTTGTGTTTTGAGCGGTACCTTTAAAAATTGTTTTTTTATTAGCAACTAACAATATTGATGCCCATGCCCCAATGTTATAATTGTTGTGGCAACTTCCATCGGTATATATTTCAATTACATTTTGATTCAAAATATAAATTTAATGTTTTTAAAATACTCGTTAAGTTCGGGTTTGAATTTATTATATTTGCCACGACATTTAGGGTGAGGATTAATGAAGATTTTGATTTGGCTTTAGCTACAGTTAGTTGTTTTATTGTTTCGGCTAAAGCCGTTTTGTATTTGCTTTGTTTTCCACGTGCTAAAGCTCGTGGCAATCATTACCGAACAATAATAAATTCTTTTTATTCTTTTAATATCTTTTCAAACTGCAATTCAAACGATTTTCCTATACTTATTTTAATTTTATGGTCTTTCATCCAAATTCTTGTAGCTGGATTATTATCTAAAACCTGCCAAAGGTCGTGAGCAATACTTGTAGAGCTCACAACATTTACCGCTTTCCCATTTAATAAATCGAAGCTAAACGAAAAATCAGCGTTTTTTTTGTGTCCGGTATGTTCAAATTCATGTTTGTAAAGTTGAATCTTTTGATTTTTATTCTCAGTGTTTTTTAAAAGCACGCGAATTACAGCCGAATACTTTAGCCATAGGTGCACATATTTACCCTCATCTATCATCATATTGAAATTATTTATTTTTGTACATTTTGTCTATTATTCAAATCCGTTACTTGTTTAGTGTTTTTGCAACACATAAGTAATATGACCACAAAGATAATTTCTTTTCTTAACAATTACGTTCAATTAGTAATTTTTTATAAGATTTTAATAATTTGTAAAACTTGTATTCTTTTGTATATTTGTTCATTGTTAAATTGTGAGTATTTATTATAAATTATTAAAATCATATAATTATGAAAAGATTACGATTCTTATTTGTTGTTCTTATTACCGTTTCAATGATTATTAGTATTAATTCGTGTAAAAAAGACGATAAAAATACTAATACTACTCCAAATAATCCGACATATAATTTTTCTGCAAAGGTTGATGGCGAATTGTTTAATGCAAATGTGTCATATATGTATCTTACAAATCCAAGTAACAGTTACTCTATTACCATAAATACTTCTGATGTAAACGATATTTGGAAAAACTGGAGTTTGCAGTTTTTTAGCGATACTATTGGCACATTTCAGTTTACAACAAATTTTCCAACACCGGGTGTTGCCAAAGCCAGTTACTCTACTGGACCAACAGGAACTGTTGTACATTTTGATGCGATAAATGGCAGTGTGATTGTTACTAAAATTGATACCGTTAACAAAAAAATTTCAGGAACTTTTAACTTTACCTGTGCAGATGAAAATAATAGTGCAAATACTAAAGTTGTAACTGAAGGTACTTTTACAGATGTGCCTAAACAATAATATTCAGGTTTACAACAAAGGGAAAGGTTATTAGATATTGGTAAATGAATTGCCAGAAATATTTTTTTAAACCTCGAATATTAACAAAAGATAATTTCGCCTTTTGATAATTTATTTTAGATTAAAAAATCGTATTTTTGTAAAAATAAATGTAACATTAGTTACACAAAGCCATCCAAAAATGTTAAGCTTTATGTGGTATTATAACATATAGAAACGAGTTACAACGCCTTAATAATTTCAATAAACTCATTTGCTTTAAGTGAAGCACCACCTACAAGACCGCCATCAACATCGGGTTGAGAGAATAATTCTTTTGCATTTGCAGCATTGCAGCTACCACCATAAAGAATTGTTGTTTCGTTGGATATTGTTACGCCGTATTTATCTGAAATTAATTTACGAATAAAATTATGAATTTCCTGAGCTTGTTGCGGACTTGCAGTTTTTCCTGTACCTATTGCCCATATTGGTTCGTAGGCAATAATTATTTTTGAGAAATCTTCGGGACTTAATTCAAATAACCCTTGGTTTAATTGTTTTTTTATAACTTCAAAATGTACATTCGATTCACGTTCCGAAAGTTTTTCGCCAATACAAAAAATTGGAGTTATTGAATTTTTTAAACAAAGTTTAACTTTTGTGTATAATGTTTCATTGGTTTCATTAAAATACTGGCGACGTTCGGAATGTCCAATTATTGAGTATTTTATACCAATTGAATTTAACATTTCGGCAGATACTTCGCCGGTGTAGGCACCTTTTTCCCATGCTCCACAGTTTTGGGCTGATACAAAAATTTTATTTGTGTCAACTTGTTGTAGAATTGAATATAAATGTGTGAAAGGTGGTGCTATTATAATTCCTTTCCCGTTGTTATTAAAATTTTTAGCAAAATCATTTAATGTTTTTGCTAATGTAATACCATCTTGTATGTTAGTATTCATTTTCCAATTTCCTGCTGCAATTTTTTGTCTCATTTTTTATTTTGTTAAATATTCTTTTTCAAATTCTTTAGGTGTTGGAATATCGTTATAGTGCCATTTTGCTATAATAGTTCCCTTTTTTAATAACACTATTCCAGGATTTGCTCTGATTATTGTTTCTAAAGTTGTTTCATCGCAACTATAAATCATAAACGATGCTTGAGTATTAGTTATAAATTTATTTATATCTTCTTTCAGCGATGAAGTTAGACCTATAAACAATAAATTTTTTGACGAAGCCCATCTTGCAAGTTCATTAATTTCTTTAGTTTTTGAAACATTTGATTTTTCGAGTTTTGTAGAAATAATTATAAAAGTATAATTATCAATTGCTAAAACTGAATCTAAAATATTTTCACCGCTTGCGGTATTAATTGTAAGGTCGTGAATCGGTGATTTGTACCCTTCTCTTACTAATTTAGCTTCAGAAATGCTAATGTATTTGTATTTTGTTCCAGCACCCCAATAAGTTGAATCGCCAGAATATTTATTAACTGAAATTTCAATTGTTTTGTTAGTTGATGTATCTTTTAAAGTAATAAATTGCTCATATTCATCTTTTGACATTCCATCAAGTGTTTTCATCATTTCTGAAATATTATTCCCAATTTTATAAGGTAAAAAATCAATTAATGGAAGGTGAGCATAAGAATACCACATTGTAATTACAATTATTATTACGCCAATACCCGATAATAACCATTGTTTAAGGCAAGAACAATAAGGTTTACCTCTTTTTTGAAAAATAAAAAGAACAAGTGTTGGAACAATTATTATAACATTCTTATAAAATGTTTGCCAGTTTGTGAGTTTAATAAAATCGCCAAAACAGCCACAATCCGAAACTTTGTTAGATATTGCTAGCCATAAAGTTAATGGTAAAAATAAAAGCATAAACAATAATGCTCCCCATGTTGCAAGCTGGAATTTTAAACCGAAAAATAAGCAAAACCCAACAATAAATTCTACTCCAATCAGTATTATTGAAAATGTAAGTGCATAAGGAATAAATGCTTCCATTCCGAGTGCTTCAAAATATTCTTTAAATTTATATGCAGAGCCCCATGGGTCAACGGCTTTTGTAAAACCCGAAAACATGAAAACTGCTCCTGCAAATATTCTGCTAATGAAAATTAAAATTCTTATAATCATGCTGTTGAAATTTCATTTATTTAACTTTAAAAATAAGATGTTTTGTTGAAATGAAAATTTTTTAAATCTTAAATTTTATTAATTATGCCAATTAAGTGTTGAACTATTCCTTTTTGCCACTAAAATATTAAGTCAATAAGAATCACAAAGTTTATTAAATAATAAATTTTATTTTTTGAACTTTTGTGTTTTTGTGCTTTTATGGCAATTGATTTTCAGACAATTATTTTAACTCTTGATTTGCATTAATCATATTAAATATCAAATTCTTCACTTTGTTAAAAATTTCTAAGGGGGATAACATTTCATTGTTTTCGTTAAAACAATCAATTTTTTTTATATTCAAATCAGTTTCGCATAAATTAATATATTCTTTTCTGACCTGTTCCTGAAAATATAAACTTTTTTCATGAATATCGTTATTCCCATTTAAATAATCTCTTTCTTGTCCGGTACGTGTTTCGGTTAGTTTATTTTTTGTGAAAACAAAAGGAACATCTAAAAAAATATTCAAATCGGGTTTTGGAATTTTATAATAATTAAATTCAAAATCTAATATCCATTTTTTTAATTTTTCTTTTTCTGTTTCAGAATTTAGTTTTGCACATTGATAAGCAATATTAGAATAAACATATCTATCTGCAATTATCGTATAATTGTCTCTTATCCAATTGTTTATAGTTTCAGAAGCCTCTTTTTGGTCGCCGGCGTATAACATTGCAACTAAATATGGGTTTACTTTATCGTTATCTCCAAATTCTCCACGTAAGAAGCGTGCAACCATATCACCAAAATATTTTGAATCTGTTCTGGGAAAGTGCAAAAATTTTGTTTTAATATTTTGTTGGTTTAAATATTCTGTTAAAAGCGAAGCCTGAGTTGATTTTCCCGCACCATCTAATCCTTCTAAAACTATAAATTTCATATAAAATTTTGAAAATTATTACCTTTGGACAAATTATAAAATGATTATGCGTAAAGATACATTTTTTCGTAAAAAAACAACTTTATGTTTCAGGCAAAAAATTTTCGAATTAAAATCGCCAATAGTAATGGGAATTTTAAATGTAACTCCCGATTCATTTTATGATGGTGGAAAATACAAAACAGAAAAGGAAATAATTGAGCAAGCAGAAAAAATGTTGTGCGAGGGCGCAACAATTATTGATGTTGGAGCTGTTTCAACTCGTCCAAATTCACACCCTATTAATTTTGAAGATGAAAAAAATCGTTTAAAACCAGTTTTGTCAACTTTAAATAAACATTTTGCAGACACATGGTTTTCAATTGATACTTATCGTTCCGAAATCGCAAAAATGGCAGTCGAAGAGTTTGGTTTTGGAATGGTAAACGATATTTCGGCAGGAAGTTTTGATGAAAAAATGTTTTCTGAAATAGCCCAGTTAAATATACCTTATATTATTATGCATATTCACGGAACTCCATTAAATATGCAAATAAATCCCACATATAATAATGTTACACAAGATATTATAAGTTTTTTTTCTTCAAAAATAAATTTCCTCAAACAAATTGGAATAAAAGATATTTTAATTGACCCAGGATTTGGTTTTGGTAAAACAATAGAGAATAACTATACATTACTGAAAGAACTTAAAGCATTGGAAATGTTAGAATTGCCAATTGTTGTAGGAATTTCGCGAAAATCAATGATTTACAAATTACTCGAAACTACGCCTGAACAAGCTTTAAACGGAACAACTTCAGTAAATACTATTGCACTTATAAATGGTGCTGATGTTATAAGAGTGCACGATGTTAAAGCTGCATTTGAAGCTATAAAAATTGTTAAAATGTATTTGCAATCTTAATTTTTAATACTTTTATACCCAAATTATAATTTAATTAATTGATTACAGCATTTATAAATATTACCTTTTTCGACATTTTAGACATTTTGCTTGTAGCATTTTTTTTATATAAAGTATATATGCTGATTAAAGGTTCGGTGGCAATAAATATTTTTGTTGGCATCGCAATAATTTATGTTTTGTGGGTTGTTGTTAAAGCTCTTAAAATGCAAATGATCAGCTCTATTTTAGGGCAAGTTATTGGAGTTGGGGCAATTGCTCTTGTAATTGTTTTTCAGCAGGAAGTAAGGCGTTTTTTATTATTAATTGGCTCAAAATATTTTTCTCAAAATTATAAAATAAAATTTTCGCGTTTTTTTAGTTTAAAATTTAAAGCCGAACCGTTATTAAATATTAAATCTATAGCTATTGCTGTTGACGATATGGCTAAGAAAAAAATCGGTGCTTTAATTGTAATTACAAAAAAAATGAGTCTTGATAATTACTCGCATATTGGTGATGAACTTGATGCAAATATTTCGAGCCGAATGCTTGAATCAATTTTTTCAAAAGAAAGCCCTTTGCACGATGGTGCTGTAATAATTATTAATAATAAAATTAAATCTGCTCGTTGTATATTACCTGTTTCTGATAGAATTGATTTACCACCGCTTTACGGAACCCGTCATCGTGCTGCCCTTGGAATGACCGAAGCTACCGATTCATTTATTATTGTTGTTTCGGAAGAAACAGGTAGCATTTCTTATGCTGTAAATGGCGAACTGATTTATGATGTTGATATTAAACAGCTTTCATCTGTTCTCGAAAAAGAATTTAACTCATAATGAAAATTGTTATAACAGGTGCTTCCGGATTTATAGGAAAAGCATTAGTTAATGAGCTTACTTCAAAAGAACATTCTATAATTAAAATTAACCGAAATGATTATTTTTTTTCAAATGAAGAATTTGCTTTGAAAATTGAAAATTCTGATGCAATAATAAACCTTGCAGGTGCATCAATTGGTAAAAGATGGACTCGTAAATATAAGCGTGAAATTTATACAAGCCGGATATTAACAACTCGCAAAATTATTGATGCTATAAGTATTTGCAAAACAAAGCCCAAAATATTAATAAATGCTTCTGCTATTGGCATATACGATGATATACATTTCCATGATGAACACAGCAAATATCTATCATATAATTATCTTGCAAAGGTTATTCGCGATTGGGAACATGCAGCAAACAGTGCTTTTGAGTACGGAACGCAGGTTTATGTTTTTCGATTAGGAATTGTAATATCAAAAGATGGAGGAATGTTGAAAAAAGTAATGCCAATTTTTAAATTAGGACTCGGTGGAAAAATTGGAAACGGAAAGCAATATTTTAGTTTTATTCATATTACAGATTTGTTAAAAATAATTGAACAAACATTAAACAATTCTTTTCCTATTGGGGTATATAATTTGGTTGCTCCTGAAGTATTAACTAATTCTGAATTTACAAAACAACTTGCACAATCGTTACATAAATCAGCTTTTTTAAAAATACCAAAATTTATTCTTAAAATTTTATATGGCGAAGGAGCAAGAATATTAATTGGCGGACAAGCAGCTATACCTGCAAAACTTATAGAAAATGGATATAAATTTGAATACGAAAAATTAGAAGAGGCATTAAAATATGAGTTAAAATAATTTTGAAATATGACTAAATTTATTTTTATAAGAAATATTAAATTAATATTTATTTTTGTAATTCTTTTTCAATCAATGTCTTTTGCCCAAGACATTATTTATAAAAAAACTAACGATTCTATTGTTTGCAATATAATTAATGTTAAAGCTTCATATATTTCTTACAAACTATTTAATTCAAACGATACTGTTACTTATAAAATTCTTTTAGACGAATATGAATTTTTTACAAAACAAAAAAACGCTGAAGAATTAAATGAGGTAAATTATAAAATTAATATTCAAGCTCTTAAAAAGGGGGCATATCTAACATTTCAAGAATATTTAAATAATAGCCCTTCTATTATATTTGATTTTAAAGTAGTTACAAGGTCGGATAATCGAATAGCACTTTGGGGTGGAAAAAAATTTAAGATAATTTCTAAAGATAACAAAGTAAAACAAAAAAGTATTAATAAGGAATTTTGGGGTGTATGTGACGGTACAGATTGTTACATAAACTGCTATAACTTTAATAAACATACAGATTATTCTTTTTTAACAAGAGAAAAAGACAGAGCTTTTTTTTATTCATTACCAATAAAAAGCGACAAAAAAAACATTAAAAATAAAAATCAAGATGCTGTTATAGCCGGTGCTTTTCTTGGTGGATTAGTAGGCGCAGCAATAATGGCTAATAGTGGAAAAAATCTGAAAGTTTTATATTTACTCGATTACAAAACTGGAAACTATAAATTATGCGGTAATTATTAATAAATTAATGTATAAAATTTTAATTAACACAATTTGTTTATAAATTAGTGAAATATAATTTTTTCAGAACAATTTTTTTTATATTTTTGTCCCAGTTAAAGGTAAATTTTTTCGATAGAAAAAATTGCAAGGGAATCACGTTAAAATCGTGAGCAGTACCCGCTGCTGTGAGTTCTTATTTTTTTCGGAATACCACGCCACTGTTCATTTTAATTGAATGGGAAGGCTCACCGAAAATAGAACAAGCCAGAAGACCTGCCTAAAACTAAATTTTTCAAAGCTTTCGGGATAAAGGCTTGGTGGGAATTACCGGTTTCTTACCAAATCATTTTTTACGAAAGTTTTAATGTTAATTTATTTAATTTATTAAAACTTTTTATTATGTTAAAAAAAATGTTCTTATGCGTTAGCCTTTCGTTAGGCTTGATTTACTCATCTAAATCACAAGTTATTAATTTTGAAGATTTATCGCTACCACCCGATTCGTTCTGGAATGGCTCCGATTTTTCGGGTGGGTTTAATTCGGGAATTTATGCTCATTTCCCCAACAACTTTATTGATTATGGCGGTGGGATTACTGCCTGGAATGGTTTTTCGTATTCAAATAAATTAAATGACAGTTTACAGGATTTTAACAATATGTATAGTTGTTTTGCAGGACTTCAGTTAATTAATTCTACAGTTTTTGGAGTTTCATTTAATTCAATTGATTGGAACACTAATGCAGTTATTCCTACCGAAGTTTCATTTACAGTTCCTGCTATTCCTCAATCAATTTTTATAAATAATTCGGCTTATACTGCTTTAACAATAAGAAATGGCGATTCTTTTTCAAAAAAATTTGGCGGAATTAGCGGAAATGACCCCGATTGGTTTAAACTCGACATTATCGGATATAACGATACTTTAGTTACCGATACTGTGCATTTTTATTTAGCCGATTACAGTTATACCGATAGTTTAATGGATTATATAATTAAAGATTGGACAGAAGTTAATTTAACAACTTTGGGGCAGATTACAAAATTAGACTTCGTTTTATCATCTTCAGATACAGGTGCTTATGGAATGAATACGCCCGCATTTTTTTGTTTTGATAACTTAAACTGCAATTTTATAACAAATGTTACTGAAAATGTAAACGACTTACTTGATTTTTATCCCAATCCAACAACCGCTCAAGTTTATTTTAATAAAGTGGTTAATAATTTAAAAATCTATAATTTATCGGGAGAAGTTATTTATTCGAAGCATGGGAAAGTTAGTTCAATAGATTTAACTGATTTTAATTCAGGAATTTATTTTATTAAAATGAATGTTGATGGTGTTGAGATTAATAAAAAAATCATTAAAAATTAATAAAATATTGAATTTTGGCTGAAGCCATATTTTTACTATTTAATAGCCACGACCACCTCTCCCCTTAATCCCCTCTCCAAGTGGAGAGGGGCTGGGGGTGAGGTCATAAAAAAATAAAATTTAATATTTTAACCATTCACTTATAATAAAAATTAATGAAATATTTTATAATCATATTTTTCTTTTTTATTAAAACATTTGGCTTTGCACAATATCCGCCTGCTGCTGGTTTGCTTGGCAGCACAGCAATATTTGCCGATAGTAGTATAATTGTAAACTGGGCAAAATCGTGTAAAGTGCAACGCGGTTTTGTTGATATTTCATCAAATAGCGATAGTCTTGTTTCCAACGGTTTTGAAAATGATGCAATCGGCAAAGCTGATAATATTACAGTCAGTATAGGTGATGCCGGAAGTGCAGTGCTTACTTTTAATCCGCCAATTTCAAATGGAAACGGATTCGATTTAGCTGTTTTTGAAAATTCTTTTGATGGAAATTTCATCGAATTGGCTTTTGTTGAAGTTAGCAGCGATAGTATTCATTGGGAACGTTTCGCTTCTGTATCGCTTACACAAACTGATTCGCAAATTACAACTTTTGGCATTTTAGAACCTGCTAAAATTAATAACCTTGCAGGAAAATATAAAGCTTTATTTGGAACACCATTCGATTTGCAGGAACTCAATGGAAAACCATTTTTAAATATTGACTCTGTAACTTTTGTTAGAGTTGTTGATGTTGTTGGTTGTATATCAGATAATTATACAACTTACGATTCTGACGGGAATAAAATAAATGACCCGTTTCCAACTCCATTTTTTACAAGCGGCTTCGATTTAGATGCAATAGGAGTAATAAATGAAAAAACACAAAACATTTACAATAACAAATTGAACAATGTAAGTATTTATCCGAATCCTGTTAAAGATTTTGTAAATATTTATTTTAATGGATTTTGTAATTTTGAAATAATTGATATTTATGGTAAAAAATTAGTAACTGGAAGTTTTTTCAATCATATTAATATTTTTACAAACGAATGGCAACCGGGCGTATATGTTTTAAAAGTTTATTTTGAAAATAAATATTTCACTTCCAATATTATTAAATATTAATGATTTACATTAATAACATACTAAAAATATTTATTTTACAATGTATATTGTTGACTTTCCCTTTATTTTTAAAATCGCAAATAGATACTATTCATTTAAAGGAAGTGGAAGTTAAAGAGCTTTATTCAAATTCTCCAAATATTAATAAACACCAAATTGATAGTTTTCGATTAATGCATAGTGTTAGCGCAAATACTGGAGAAATATTAAGATTTGAATCTGGGTTAAATGTTAAAACTTTTGGTGATGGAA
Source organism: Bacteroidetes bacterium GWA2_32_17 (assembly GCA_001769035.1). Taxonomy (GTDB): domain Bacteria; phylum Bacteroidota; class Bacteroidia; order Bacteroidales; family GWA2-32-17; genus GWA2-32-17. The sequence continues at coordinate 18,482 of MENF01000198.1, read as the reverse complement.
GTTTAACAACTGTTTCATTTCGTGGAACTGACGCTTCGCATACAAAAGTTGATTGGAATGGAATGCAAATTAATTCTGCAATGAACGGTCAGATTGATTTTTCACTTATCCCTGCATTACCTTATAACAATTTGAATCTGTTTTATGGGGCAAATAGTTTAATTACTTCAAGCGGTGCATTTGGCGGACAGGTTAGTTTCAATTCGCCCAATTTTAATAAGTTATCGCCTTTTATCGAAATTAAACAAGAAGTAGGCAGTTTTGGTTTGTATAATTCATATTTGGGAGTATCTATTGGCAAAAAGTATTTAAAATCAATTACTCAATTATCTTACCATAAGTCAAATAACGATTTTAAATATTTTAATAATGCTGTTTTGCCTACTCAGGAAATGACTCAACAAAGTGCAGATTTCAAAAGAATAAATATATTTCAGGATTTAATTTATAAAAAAAACAAAAACGAATTTTCGCTACATTATTGGCAAGCCAATGCTGAACGTCAAATTCCTCAAATAATGACTAATGTTTTTTCGTCTCAGCATATAGAAAAACAAGGCGATAAATCTTCACGAATTTCCGGGACGTGGAATTATCAAAGAAAATGCTTTGATTTAACTTTAAGTGAAGGAGTATCTGTAAGTGAACTTTATTATAATTTGGAACATTACTCCGGAACAAACTTAGTAACTTATATTAATTCAAAAAGCAACGAAAAATCGTATTTCTCTTCTGTGTCCACAAATTTTTGTGTAACAAATAACGTTCATTTAAACTCTTCAATAAAATATGATTTTCGGAATGTTAATATTTACGAACAGAAGTCGGAAGTTGGGTATAATGTAAAAAATAATGTTATTGATGCAATGGTTAATTTAGATTTTAATAAAGGTAATTGGTATAATGTTACGTTATTGTCAAGATTTGTTAAAAATCAAAATTTTGAACCAGCAATAATTCCATCTGTCTTTTTTAAACTGTTGCCAATGCACGATATTGTAATAAAAACTTCGTTATCGCATAATACAAATTTCCCTAATTTAAACGCTTTGTATTATATTCCTGGTGGAAATATTTATTTAAAACCCGAAAATGCATGGCAAAGCGATTTAAGTGTAAAATATCAAAAGATAAACAATGAAACTGAATTAGAATTTTTTTACAATAATGTAACTAACTGGATATTATGGCAACCAACTCAATTTGGATATTGGTCGCCCAATAATGTTCGAAATGTTATTTCTAAAGGTTTGCAAATAAAAACAATGTGTAACTTAAAAGTCAATAAATTTATTTTTAATTTACATGGTGCATATACTTTTAATATTGCTAAAGCAAAAGATAAAGAATTTGTAAGCGAACAACTTCCGTATTTGCCAATTCATGATGGAACTGCTTCATTAAGAATAAGGTATTTAAACTATGAGTTTTGTTTCGATGAGTTGATTTACGGTACTCGCTTAACCTCGAATTATGGAAGTTATTCACATTTGTTAGAACCATTGTGGCTTACAAATTTGTCTATTATGAGCTTTGTTAAAATTATAAAATCAAAATTATCGGTTGAGTTTAAATTAAATAATTTATTTAATACTAATTACCAGTTGATACTTTGGCGACCAATGCCTATGCGAAATGCTTCAATTGTTTTATCGTTTAAAATATGAGAAAATATTTATTATATACATTGTTATTTATAATTGTTTTTTCGTGTAAGAAAAAAACCGACGAACCAATTTCTGTTAATACAAATAATTCAGGTTTTTTTGTTGTAAACGAAGGTAATTATACGTGGGGAAACTCTTCGCTTTCATTTTTTGATGAAACAAATAATAAATTCCATCAGGATATATTTTATGAAGCAAATGCTGTTCCTCTTGGCGATGTAGCTTATTCAATGACTATCCATAATAACAAAGGATATATTGTTGTAAATAATTCGGGTATTATTTATATTGTTAATTTAAGCGATATGAAATATTCCGGAAAAATAACTGGCTTAGGTTCACCCCGTCAGATGTTAATTATTAACGATACACTTGCTTATGTATCAGATTTATATGATACAAGAATTACTAAAATTAATTTGCAAAATAATTCAATAGTTGGCTTTGTTAATATTGGACATACCTCTGAAAAAATGATTTTGTTAAATGGTAAAGTATATGTAACAACATGGTCGTATGGAAATATGGTTTATTCAATTGATATACTTACAGATAATAAATTAGATTCTGCAATTGTTGGTAAACAACCAAATAGCATTGTAAATGATAAGAATAACAATATTTGGGTGCTTTGCGATGGTGGCTTTACAGGCAGTTCTTATGGACAGGAAAATGCTTCGCTATGGTGTTTGAATAGCTCCGATTTGACTGAAATTAAGCATTTTACATTTAGTGATATTTCAATGTCGCCAGTACGTTTATGTGCAAATAGGGCAGGAGATACTCTCTATTATATAAATAACAATATATACAGAATGTCAATAACCGACAATTTATTACCAAATATTCCTTTAATTACTGCTCATTCAAAAAACTTTTATGGATTGGCAATTAATTCTTTAACAAATGAAATAATTGTTACCGATGCAAAAAACTATGTAGCAAATGGAGAAACTCTAATATTTGATTTGAATGGGAATTTAATAAAGTCTTATACCGCTGGTGTAAATCCGGGTTGGATTGAAATAATGGGAAATTAACGTTTCTAAATCCGATATCGGATTCAGAACTTATGGGTATAAGGTATAAAGGTATATGGTATAAGCAATTAGCCGTCATTGTAACTTTCCGAAAGTTTGCAAAGACCATGGCGCCGTTAACTTTCGGAAAATTCCCTATACCTCTATACCCTATTCCTCTATACCAATTTATAATGTATAAATCCAAGCCATCCAAAACTATCAAAACCCCTTTTCTTTCAGTCCCTTTTCTAACAGGTCATCTTTACAGGACGGGTCTAATTCGATAGCCCGGTAATAATATTCGGCACTCTTGGCAAAGTCGTTTGTCATTAATAATACCTGGGAGTATATGTACAGATTTGTTCCATTCTGTGGATTCAGTTCTGCAGCACGCTGGGCATAATGTAGGGCTTTAACAAGATGTTTTTCAGGTTCTGTCCGTGTCATTGAATAGGCAACCTGAGCATTAGCTTCCCAATCATTCGGATATACATCAACAGCCTTTTGAAAATATTGCAATGATTTCTTAAAGTCGTCATTCAATTTGGCAAGATATCCGAATCCTTTATTAGCAATGAGACTATTGGCATTTAAGGAATAAAGTTTTGTAAATATCTCTTTAGCTTTATCAATTTTTTTCAGTTGCAGATAAATTTTACCAAGATTTTCCAGGGCAAGCGTATCGTAAGGATAGGTCTTTAGCACCCGTTCAAAATGAAATACCGCTTTCCCCATGTTATTATATTTTCCGGGTGAACAGAAATAATAATTGCCCAGGTTATAATTTATAAGGTAATCCATGCTATCAATAGTATAAGTACGCAGAAGATATTTTTGGGCATTACCGTAGTCATATAATTGGAGGTACGCCTGGGCAATACTTTTGCATAGTTCCACATTTGTACTGTCGGAAGGGTAAGCTTTTAAAAAATAATCCACTGCTGTTTTTAAATTGCCCTTGTTATAGGCTGCTATGCCTAATCCAAAGTTTGTAGCCGCGGCATTCTCATGCCCCAGGAACTTCTTGCTCTTTTTAAAAAGCAACTCCGCTTTATCGGAGTTTCTTAGACTTGTAGAGGAATAAATATTAGCGAGCTGAAACATTGCTCTTCCGTCAGTACTGTCTCTGCGTATAGCCATATTTAAGTATTCGACTGCTTTTTCCGGTTCATTGAAATTAAAGGCAAGAAGTTCTGCCAGTTCCTTCATGGCATTGGTGTTTGCTGAATCAATTTTAAGAGATTTAATATAATATTCTCTTGCAGCACTATAATCTTTCAGCATATTTTCGATGTAAGCGATATAGTACCAGGAAGTAGCGTTCATTGTGTCAAGTGTTACAGCTTCCTTTATTAGTTGCAATGCTTTTGCATAATTTTTTACCGTTACCAAAAGGTCTGAATAACCCTGAAGCGTAACAACGTTGCCGGGTTCAATCTGAAGTGCTTTCTGATAATACTCATCGGCTTTTTCATAATCACCTTTCTGTTTCAGGATGCTTCCCAAAAATGAAAAAGGGTAACCTTCGTGAGAATCAAGCTTAATGTAATTTTCCAGCTCTATAACAGCAGCAGCATAATTCTTCAGCGCCTGGTGACAAGTTGCACGAAAATCACAAAGTGATATCTTCTGATATTTATTGATAGGAATAGTCGTATAAAGTAATGCCAGTGCATCAGAATATTTGTTTCTTGAGAAATAACGGTCAGCAAGGGCAAAATCAACCATACATTCAATTTCCTGCATAATTCTGACCGCTGAACTGTCGGTAAGTTTCTTAAAAGATTTTATCCCCGTCTCACCTGTATTGCGATTATTCGGGCGTGTCAGGGAATACCTGACATTGACCTGCATACTGTCTTCCGGGCTGGAAGGGTCGTACAGTTCTCCGAAGACGACCAGATCTGCCTTTACCTTTATTCCCTCTTTTATTGCATCTTCATCAGACAGAAATGATTTATGAAAGGAAGATTTGTATAAAATATCAAGGTTAAGTTTCATATTCTGGGCTTTCTGCCGGATACGGTTTATCAGGGCTTCTTCAAATTTTATTTCAAGGTTGGGGTTATTCTGTAAGATAATGAACGGAAGTATGAGTATCTTCAGACTGTCGGTTTGCTGATGTATTGATGTAACAGTTCTGTTTTTCTTTTCAGAATCAGTAAGACCAACGCTTTTAAAGATGAACCAGCCTGACACAATAATCAGAATGACAAGGACAGATAAAATACCTACTCTTATAAAAATATTTATTTTTTTCCATGAACTGAAAAAAGCACCCTTCTGTTTCTGCTTTAACGCATCAGCCTCCTGTCTTGTTTTAAAAAGTTCGCTTTCCAGTGCTGTTATTTTCTGTTTGTCCTGCTCAAGTTCTCTAATCTTTGCCGCCGCATTTTCCAGGGACTTCCTGTATTGTTCTGTTTTTTCTTTTTCCTGCTCTTCTTTACCATGAAGTGAGTGTAATCGTTCTTCAAGATTGGATTTTTCCTTTTTTACCTTGAGCAACTCATCTTCTATTTTTTTTTCTTGATCTACCCTGCCCGGTTCTCTTCCTGTTTCAGTCATAACTTTTTCCAAACGGGAAGGAAGTGATGCTTTCAGCATTTCATCAAAAATCCAGTAAATAAGCAAACGTAAGGCAACAATGCTGTAGTTTGCCTGCTCCTTAATTACATAATTATCATGTGTGGCGATATTGCCGTGTATCTGCAGTGTTTCGAGCCAGTTGATAGTTTTGCGGGGTGCAAGATAATCTCTTATTATAGTTTCAATAAGTTCTTTATAATTCTTCTGCCCGATTTTATTTTCAGCGACCTTTTCAGGAAAATTGAAAATGATAATGAGCTTACAGGCAGCTTCTCCGCCTTTTCTCATATTCGTGAGGGAATCGGCATAATAACCGTTCCGGTAATGCTGAAATGCAGTTTCACACCATTGTACTAAATCCTGGATTTTCGTACCGAATTTATTTCCATCAGGTGATATGTCCATGCTCTTTGTAAACTGATTATTTTTAACAAAAGTAATTGTTTTTCATAATATCTCGGGATAAGCAAAAATAATTAGAACTTGTCTGTAAAGTCGAAAAAATATGTAAATGTATATCATATTTATAATTCAGAACTTATGGGTATAAGGTATAAAGGTATATGGTATAAGCAATTAGCCGTCATTGTAATTTTCCGAAAGTTTGCAAAGACCATGGCGCCGTTAACTTTCGGAAAGTTCCCTATACCTCTATACCCTATAAATTAAAAATGTTGACTTTACAAACAAACACTAATAGTGTTTGTCCATAATGTCGTGTTAAATAAAATTATAAAAAAATATTTGTCGCTAATTTCACGCATTAAAAAGAAAAATTTTGTAATTCCTAGCTATATATTAACTTTATTAACAAACGCTAATTATTGAATTTAAGGAGTTTATAAAGGATAAATAAAATTTGTTAATCAAAAAGTTGATAATTTTTATCAAAAAATATTTTTTTCTTATTTTAAGAAATATATCTTTGCGTTAACCAAATTATCCTTAAAATGCCGCAAAATCGTTTATTCATTGGGATTGATGACACTGATAGTTTAACTTCCAAAGGAACTGGAGAGATTACTAAAAGTTTAGCAAAGCAAATAGAAAGTAATAATCTTGGAAAAGTTGTTAACATTACCAGACATCAGCTTTTTTTATCAAAAAAGATAAAATATACAAATATTAATAATTCTGCATGTTTAGAAGTTACATCTTGTGATTTTGAAAAATTGATTTCATTTTGCAAGGAATTTATTACTGAGAATTGTCAGAAATGTTCAAATACAGCTATTGTCTTTTCCGATTCTAATAACATTTCGAACGATATTGTTGAATTTTCGTTGAAATCAAAAAAAGAAATTGTATCTATTAAAGAGGCAGTTATGTTAATTAAAAACAATAATTTGAATGTTAAATTTTTAAATAATAACAAAAAGAAAGGTATTATTGGGGCTTTAGCTGCAATTGGTTTACGTTCTACAAATAATGATGGCAGAGTTATATGGGCAAATGGTTTTGAAGTTCCTCAAATGAGAGGAACTTATATTGCAGGTGAGGTTTATTATCAAACTCATGTTGATACTATTAAAACTTTAAATGGTTACAAAATCCCAACTGATGCAACCATTATTTATGAAAACAAATTCTCGAAACCAACTCTCGAAAACAATGTCGTAACACTTTTAGTTGAAGAAATAAAAGAAAAAAGAATTAACAGTAATGAAATAATGGGAGCTTTTAGTAGTAATTTTAAGATTTTGGTAAATTAATTTAGATTTCCTCAATATCTTTCGATTTTATCCATCCAACATTTCCATCGGAAAGTTTTATTTCGGTCCAATCGTCAAGTTTTTCGTTTATTGTAACTTTTGTTCCTTCATGAATAATAAAAAGGTCGGTACTCGAATTGCTTGGTGAACTTTTTGCTGTAGTTACTGCCTGCATTACAATAGCAGAATGATTATCAATAATTGTTACTCTGCTTTCAACTGCAATAAATAAGCATATTAAAGAAATAATAAAAATTAAACTGCCAGTCCAGAAAAATAATTTTCGCAAATACGCTCTTTTTGAAAATAAAAAGAACAATATTATTAATAATGATAAAACAAATAACACTAAACTTATAGCAGCCCAAATGTTTGCGCTAAACATGTTTAAAATATTTTTAAACCAAGCAGTTACTATAAATTCCGGAATGTTATTTACTTTATCAACTATTAAACCAGATGTTAAATTCAAATTAAAATTTATATCATCATCTTTAGGTGATAAAAGCTTTGCTCGTTCAAAGTTTAATATTGATTTTGGAATATCTTTAATACGAAAATATGCATTTCCTAAATTGTAATATATAGTAGCCGATTCTTGGCCTTGTGATAAAACTGATTCGTAATATTTTATAGCATTTTCGTAATTGCCATTTTTGTAATTGGAGTTAGCCGAATCGTTAGCTAATTCTGAGTTTATAGCAAAACTACCAAGCGATGTAAAAAAAACATATATTATGATTATTATTATCATGTGTTTATGTTTTGATATTGTGTTCATATTTATTGGTTTTTAGTTTAGAGTTTTTAGTTTATTGTTTAAAAATGTTCTACGTTCATTGTTAAAAAAAGTTCAAAAATGTTCATTGTTTTACGTTCATTGTTAATATAGTCATACATTGTCATTCAGTAGTCATACTTTGTCATTCAGTTGTTTTTATTGCTATTGTATGACCATTGTTTGACAATTGTGTGACTATTGTTTTTGTTGTTCACTGTTCTTGGTACTTAATACTTCATACTTTGTACTTTATTTAGACTTATTTCTATTTATTTCAACTTTATCCTTCTAACTTCTCACTTTTTACTTAATGTTTTGCTCAAGTTTACCAATAAGTTCAGTTGATTTGTTATAAGTTTCTTGCATTGCAGAATTATCGGAATTAGGAGAGTATCTGGCAAACTCGCAGTTTTCAATAATTTTATTTAATTCTGAAATAGTTCCGTCAGAGATGTTTTTCAATTTAAGATTTTCGTTTGCTTTTTCTTTAGAAAGGTCGGCAACCGGAATAGTTAGTTTATCGCTTAAATAACCCCAAATTGCCCTTGTCATTTCTTCATAATATTTTTCATGCTGATTTTCTTTTAAGTAGTTATTAGCGAGTTGTAATCTTTTTTGTGCAACTTTATTAGCTTTTTTATTCTTCATAGCAGCAACATCTGCATATTGTTTTATTTGTTTTCTGCGCCAAATAATTAAAAATAAAAACAACACAAATGAGAATGGATATGCTAAATAGAATAAAGGTTCAGAGATTAAATATTTATTTTTTTCATTTAATTTTTCCTTGTTTGTTTTAATGTAATGAATATCTGAACCTAAAAACCTTACATCTTCTTTTGAAAATTCTGAAACAATTGCAGTTGAGTTGCTTGCAGTATCTTTATCAACATTAATTTTAAATTCGGGGGTTAAAAGAGTTTTAAAGATTTTACTTGATAAATCGTAATAACTAAAATTGGATGCAGGTATTGTAAATTCGCCCGGATGACGGGGTATTAATAAATAGTTAATAATTTTTGAACCGGATGTTCCATTTGCAGATACATTTATGTTGTTATTTGTTTTTGGGTCGTATTGTTCAAAATCAGATGGGAAGTTAATTTTAGGAAGCTCGGCAAGTCTTAAATTACCTGTTCCTTTTAATTTTAATGTATATGAAATAGCTTCATTTGTTTTTGGGTTTTTATTATCAAGTGTTGCTTCTAACTCAAAGTTACCAACAGCTCCGCTATAATCGGCAGGTTTGTTGTTTGGTAATGGTTTAACATGAACTGTAATAGCAGGACTTACAAGTTTTTTTCTGACATTTTGATAGTTTCCAAAAAAATCGTCAAAAATATTGCGATGAGTCTTATTCACACGTTGTTGAACTAAACAAGTTAATTCTAAAGGTTCAATTGTAATATTGCCTGAATGTTGTGGAGTTAGAAGTGTCTTTTTTAATACACCAACCTGATATACAGAACCATTATATTTTTCTTGTTTTAAATTTATTTGTGTTGGGTTTTCTAAATCATCGCTCCAGAATCCTTTATATGCGGGAAATTTCATTTCTTCAAAACCTACTATACTTAACTTTGTATAAATTGCAATAGTTGCTATAATTTGTTCTCCCTGAATAACATCTGTTTTATTTAAGAAAACTCTAACAAAAACATCATCTCCCGATACATCGTTGGAATTACTTGTTTGATTTTGGTTTTGCTGCATGTTAGAATTATCTCCTTTAGCAACTTCAATTGATAATGAGTTTGATTTATAAGTTTTTCCATTAACAGTAGCTTCAGCAGGTTCAATATTAAATTTTCCTTCTTTTGATGCGTATAAAATATATGTATATGAATAGCTTACATTTTGTGTAACTTGTCCGTTAATAATTTGAACACTGCTACTGCTTGATGTGCTTGGACCCATTAAAATATCAAAGCCATTTAATGAAGGTGCTTTAAAAGATGATGGTTTATTGTTAAGAGAAAATACAAGTCTGAATTGCTCTCCAACCGAAACTATATTTTTTGAAGATGCAGTAAATTGTACATCCTGAGCATAACTAAAATGAATTGTAATGAAAAGAAATAACGTGAATAATGTAATAATATGTGTTTTGCAATTTTGCATTTTTTTTGTTAACTAAATAATTAATTTAATAACCTAATAACTTAATAACTTAATAACTTTAAACTAAATAAATTACCAATCTTTTTCTACTTTTTTATTTCCTTGTTGAGCTTGTATTTTTTTAACTTTATCCTGAGTGTTTTTTTCTTCATCCTGTAATGCCTGCAACATACGGTCGGCATCGTCTTTCGACATTTGGTCTTTAGGTTGTTGCTGTTGTTCCTTATTATCTTTTTTTTCTTGTTTATCTTGTTGTTTTTGTTGCTGCTGTTGCTGGTTTTGTTGTTGGTTTTTATTATCTTGTTTTTGCTGTTGCTCTTGTTTCTTTTTCATAGATTGTGCATAAGCCAGATTATATTTGGTTTCCATATCTTTAGGGTTATTTCTTAAAGCATTTTTATAAGCATTAATACTTTCATCTAACTTGTTTTGAAGCAAATATGAATTACCTAAATTATGGTAAACTTTTGAAGAGTTTTCTTTGTCGTTAACTTTTGAAGTCATTTCGGTAAACTGTTTTGTTGCATCATCAAATTTATCTTGTTTGTATAATGCGTCGCCTAAATTAAAAATTGCTTTATACGATTTTGGGTCTTTTTTTAATGCCTTTTGATAAGCAACTTCCGATTCGCGAAATTTTTTATTATTGTAATATTTATTTCCCTCGCGGATTTGTTTTTTATCAACCTGTGAAAATGAGTATATTGTTATAATAAGTAAACAAAATAATATATTGAACTTTGTTATCATAGTAATGGTTTATTAAAAAGATTAATATTTTTAAAAAATTTATTTTTTCTTTCAATTAATATAAATTCAAAAAGTAATAAAAAAATTGTAAAGCCAATAAAATATTGATACTGATGTTCGTAATCGGAAAATATTTGTGATTCAATTTCTTTCTGGTTCATTTTATTAATTCTGTCGAATATTTCATTAAGAACAGTTAATGAATTAGTTGCACGAACATATACACCGCCGCCTGCCGATGCAATTTGTTGTAATAAAGCATCGTTAGTCTTTGTTATAATAACGGTTCCATTATTATCAGTTTTAAAATCTTTTTTTCCGAATTTACTATAAACTGGAATAGGAGCACCTTGTGGCTGTCCCATGCCAATTGTATGAATTATTATTCCTTTTTTTGCAGCTTCTGCTGCCATTTCGTTTACACCTTCTTCGTGATTTTCGCCATCTGAAATAATTATAAGCACTTTGTTTTTTTCACCTTCGCTTGAAAAAGACCTCATTGCTAATTCAATTGCTTTACCAATATCAGTTCCTTGAATTGGAACAATTTGAGGTGATATACTTTCTAGAAACATTTTTGCAGAAACATAGTCGGCAGTTATTGGCAATTGTGTAAATGCGTCACCGGCAAAAACAATTAAACCAATTTTATCATTATTAAGTTTGTCAACTAATTTTTCAATTGCCATTTTTGCAGCTTCTAAACGGTTTGGGTAAACATCTTCAGCGAGCATGCTATTTGAAACATCAACTGCTATAACAAGTTCAATGCCCTTACGTTTTATATTATCAATTTTACTGCCAACTTCAAGGTCGCTTAAACCTATTATTAATGAAGCATAAGCTAACATTAACAAAATGAATTTTACATTTGTCCGCCATCTTGCAACATCGGGCATAAGCACAGAAATTATTTCATGCTGACCAAACTTTTTTAAATTGTTATTGCGAATAAAAATATTCAATATATATAACCCTGCAAACAGCAATATTGCAATTAATAAGTATAAATATTCAGGGTGTCCGAACTTAAACATATATTAAGGTATTTTTTTTAATATTAAATATTTGAAAAATAATTCGCTAAAGAACAGTATTGCAGCTATTAAAACAAAAGGAAAAAATTCTTCTTTATGTTTTCTATATTCTTTTACAGAAATTTTTGTTTTTTCGAGTTTATCAATTTCTTTATATATTTCTCTTAATTTTTCGTTATTTGTTGCTCTAAAATATTTTCCATCTGTCATTTGTGCAATTTGTTTCAATACAGGTTCGTCAATCTCTACATTTATCATTTGCATTTGAGTTCCAAATTGTGTTTGAAAGGGATAGGGAGCTTGTCCCATTGTGCCTACTCCAATAGTATAAATTCTAATTCCATAAGTTTTTGCAATTTCGGCAGCAGTAACAGGTGCAATTGAACCGGTATTATTAACCCCGTCGGTAAGTAAAATCATTGTTTTACTTTTTGCATTACTGTTTTTAATCCTGTTTATTGCAGTTGCAATTCCTTCGCCCATTGCTGTTCCGTCATCTATCATCCCAAATTTTATACTTTTAAAAAGATTTATTAAAACAGCATGGTCGGTAGTTAACGGGCATTGTGTAAAACTTTTACCGCTAAAAACTACTAAACCCATTCTGTCGTTTGGACGGCTGTTTATAAATTCGGCAGCAATATTTTTTCCTGCTTCCAAGCGGTTTGGGTGAAAATCTTCGGCAAGCATACTTCCCGAAATATCCATCGAAATAATAATATCAATTCCTTCAGTAGAAATATTTTGCCAGCTATTAGTAGATTGTGGACGGGCTAATGCAACAATTAGAAACATTAAGGATAAAATTCTAAAGGCAAATAAAATATGTTTCAAAATGTTTTTAAAAGTAAGCCTTTGTTTACCAAAAGCTTGAAGTGTAGAAATTTGTATTGTAGATACTGATTTTTTTTGTTTTAAAATATAAAATATTATTAATGGAATAATTAAAGCTAATAAAACCAAATATTCAGGTGATGCAAATACGTAATTAGGCATTTGTACCTCCTTTCTGTTCACCTTCTAATGAATTATTATTAGTTGTTAAAACAATTTGTTCGGTTGGTTTAGTTTCATTCACAAATTGATACGCGTGTCGAATACTTAAATCGTTTTCGTCGGGTAGTGGTTGTGCTTTAGCAAATTTAACAAAATCAGCAATAATAAGCGTTTGCCGTAATTCAGAAATATTTTTATCAGATATATATTTTTCGTTTGAAAGTGCTTGAATAATTTCGTAGCTGGTCATTTCCAATGCTTGAATATTAAAGCGTGCTTCAATATATTTTCTAATAATATCTGTTAGTTCGGTATGATATTTTTTAATGTGATTATTTTGCCACAATTTTTTTTCTTTTAAAGCATCGAGTTCGCGTAATGCAATAATATGCGGTGGGTCGGCTAATTTTTGAGGGATTTTTATTAATGGCTCTTTTTTCTTGAATTTACGATAAATATAAATTCCTAAAATAATTAATATTAATCCAGCCAATCCCCATATAACGTATCCTAAAATTTCCATTAAACTAAAAGGCTCATCGAAGGGAGCTTTAATATCATAAATTTTTTTACTTGCTGTATCAACTTTTAGTGTATTAACATAAAACAAAATTGAATCAGTAAAAACAGTGTCTGTTATAGTATCGTGCAAAAATTCAAATGGGAGAGGGGGAATAGTATGATTGCCACTATCAAATGATGTGATTAAATAAGATTGTTTAAGTTTAATAATATCTCCATTTTTTGAAATTGTGTCAGGTTTATTTCTTTGTACAATTTCTACGCCTTGTGCTAAACTATCTGGTAGTATAGGGAAATTTATTTTTGCTGATTTTGATTTTGTTACAAAAAGGTTTAATTTGACATGGTCGCCAATTAAAAATTTATTTGAATCGAGTTTTGCCTCAATTGTTAATATTTGGCAAAATACTATTGATTTCAATGCAAAAAATACAATGCAAAATAAAAGAATCTTTCTCATATCTATCATTTATTTATCCTTCTTTTAAAAAGATTCATAAGTGGTTTTACATAATCAAAGTCGGTTCTAAGTTTTAGATTATCAACTCCGTATTTCAAAAATATTTCATTTAAGTTTTTTTCTTTCTGAAGCCAGAAATTAGCATAATTGTTTCTGAAATTTGAATTGGAAGTGTCAATCCACCTTATAGCATTGGTTTCAGAATCTTTAAAACAAGCTAATCCAACATTAGGCATCGAAGTTTCCCGCTCATCGTAAATACGAAGTGCAATTAAATCGTGTTTACGGCTCGAAATTTTTATTGATTCTTCAAAACCATCGTCAATAAAATCGGAAATAATAAAAGCGGTGCTTCGTTTTTTTGTAACATTAGTAAAAAATCGTACAGCTTCGCCAATATTTGTTCCTTTATTTTCGGCTTTAAAATTCAATAATTCGCTAATAATCCTTAAAATATGTTTTTTGCCTTTTTGGGGAGGTATAAATTTTTCGACTTTATCTGAAAAGAAAATTATTCCAATTTTATCGTTATTAATAATTGCCGAAAATGAAAGCACTGCACAAAGTTCGGCTATTAAATTCTTTTTAAGCTGACCTTTAGTTCCAAAATCTTTTGAGCCGCTAACATCAACAATAAGCATAACTGTTAATTCTCTTTCTTCTTCGTATATTTTAATGTAAGGGTGATTAAATCGGGCGGTTACGTTCCAGTCAATATTTCTAATATCATCGCCAAACTGATATTCGCGCACTTCGCTAAAGGTCATTCCTTTACCCTTGAATGCGCTGTGGTATTCTCCTGCAAATATTTGATTAGACAACATTTTTGTCTTAATCTCTATTTTTCTAACTTTTTTTAATAACTCAGTTGCTTCCACTTTTTAATTATCAAATTATTTAAGATGTTATGCATAAACAATATTGCTGTTGATATTTTTGTAAAACATGAATTTTTATTAAGTCATTTAGTTATTAAGTTACTTTGTTATTTAATTATGTTATTAACAATTAATTAATTTTTAAATAACTTAATAACTATTACCCCAAATTATGCGTAACATGAGTTATTTAATTTGAAGTAATAACATTAAAAATATATTCTTCTTTTTCAATTCTAACATTATAATTTTTACCATTTTTCACGTCAATCCACTTTAAATTTCCATTTGTTTTGTATTTGCCGTTAAATTCTTTAATTCTTGCATCAAAAGATTCCATATCTTCAATCATTTTAGAATATTCGCATTTTTCACTTTTATCGAAATAAAAAATTAAAGTACGGTCGTTTTTTGAATCAATATATTTTAAGGTATTCATATTTGTGCTTATTCCAAATGAACTTGGTGAGAATTTTGAAAAATTACTTGTCATTTGTTTTTGTACGTCAGCTTTTGAAAATCCAACCATATTTTGCGAATTTGCATCAACAATTAAAATTAAAAAGCTTAAGCAAAGTAAAGTTATGTTTAGTTTGTTTTTCATAATAAATTGATTTAAGGTACTTCGACAGTATTTAATATTTCGTTTACAATATCTGTTGTTGTAATGTTTTCGGCTTCGGCTTCATAAGTAAGTCCAATTCTGTGGCGGAGTACATCGTGGCAAATGGCTCTAACATCTTCGGGAATAACATAACCACGGCGTTTAATAAATGCGAAAGCTTTTGCAGCCATTGCCAAATAAATACTTGCACGTGGCGAACCACCGTAATTTATCATTGACGTGAATTTTGCAAGGTTATAATCTTGTGGAAATCTTGTTGCAAAAACAATGTCCAAAATATAACGTTCAATTTTTTCGTCAATATAAACATCTTTAACAACATCACGTGCTTTTATAATGTCGGTTGTTTTTAATACAGAACATGCAAAGGGGAATATTTTTGAAAGATTCTGACGTACAATTAATTGTTCTTCTTCTTTTTTAGGATATGTTATTATAACTTTAAGCATGAAACGGTCGAGCTGAGCTTCGGGAAGTGGATATGTTCCTTCCTGTTCAATTGGATTTTGGGTAGCAAGTACCATAAAAGGGTCATCAAGTTTGTATGATTGTTCACCAATTGTAACCTGTCGTTCCTGCATGGCTTCTAATAATGCACTTTGTACTTTTGCAGGTGAACGGTTAATTTCATCGGCTAAAATAAAATTACTAAAAATCGGACCTTTTTTAACAATAAAGCTTTCTTTTTTTTGACTGTAAATCATTGTTCCAATTAAATCGGCTGGTAATAGGTCGGGTGTAAACTGAATTCTGCTGAATTTTGCATCAATTGTATTGGCAAGTGTAGTAATTGCAAGAGTTTTAGCTAATCCGGGAACTCCTTCAAGCAAAATATGCCCATTAGAAAGTAAAGATATCATCAAGCTTTCAATTAAATGTTTCTGCCCAACAATCACTTTGTTCATTTCCATACTTATTAAATCAACGAAAGCACTTTCTCTCTGGATTCTTTCGTTAAGTTCTTTAATGTCAACAGTTATACTCATAATTTATTAAATTAATTTTTTCAGAATTTTGATGAAAATAATATTTGTCAAAAGTATGGTAGCTAATTATTAATAAAATTATAATTTTGTTAAATTTAGTTAATGATAAAAAACAACAAATCTTTTTGCCACGAATTGCACGAATTAAACTAAGAAAAACAATATACAATTAGTGAACTTAGCGAAGCAATCTCACGAATACATTTGAAAATAAACATAAAATATGAGTAAATTCGTGGCAACTTTTTAATGTTTAATTAAAGAATTTATAATTTGAAAAATAAATATTTTATAGAGATAGCTTTTGATGGCACAAACTATTGCGGGTGGCAAAAGCAAAAAAACGGAATTTCTGTTCAACAAGTTATTAACGAAAAATTAAGTTTAAAGCTAAATGAAAGTATCGAAGTTGTTGGTGCAGGGCGAACAGATGCAGGTGTTCATGCTGAATATTTTGTTGCACATTTTGATACTGATGTTGAAATAAATGAGGATTTTATTCAAGAGATGAATAAGTTTCTGCCAAATGATATAATGTTTAAAAGTATTAAGAAAGTAAAATCAGATGTTAATGCACGTTTTTCGGCTGTTAACAGGACATATCAATATAGAATATTGACAAAAAAGAATCCCTTTTTATTAAACTATACGTATTATTATTTTGGTAAATTAAATATTGAAAGCATGAATAATGCTGCTTCAATATTAATTATCACATCTGATTTTACAAGTTTTAGCAAATTGCACGGAAACAGCAAAACCAATATTTGCAAAGTTTTAAAAGCTGAATGGACGCAACATGATGATTTAATTGTTTTTACAATTACTGCAAATCGTTTTTTACGTAATATGGTAAGAGCAATTGTAGGCACGTTGTTAGAAGTTGGTAAAGGAGAAATTTCGCTCAAAGATTTTGAGAAAATTATTGAAACAAAAAACAGATGCATGGCTTCTACATCAGCACCAGCAAAGGGTTTGTTTTTAACAGGGATTGAATACCATAAAACTATTTATAAATAATACATTATAAAGGCAACCTTTTAAATAATTTTATGTCTTAAAAAAAAATGTAAAAGCGAGAAAATTATTGGAAGCGGGAAATTAATTAAAAATTAGTAAAGATGTTAGGCATGGTCTAATTTTCAGTCAATATTATGTTATATCGAAATAAAAATCACAGAAACCTCACCCCCAGACCTTCTCCAAAGGAGAGGGGGGAAGAATCCCTATTACTTGATGTGTTAAAAGTCCCTTTCCTTTGGAGAGGGATTTAGGGTGAGGTCTATAAAGATTTTTATTTCTATTGCTTATTGTGAAGTCTGTAGCAAAATAAAAAGAGTTGAATTATAACAAAATAAAAAAAATAAAAAATTAAATGGGCTTAAGCTTTCACTACAAAGGTAAATTTAATCGTAATGCTTCGTTAAATGAAATGATTAACGAAGTTAAGGATATTTGTGAGGTTTATAAATGGAAGTATTTTATTTTTGAAACAGAATTTCCAAAATCCGGTTTTACAAAAACATATAATGACAATATTTATGGAATTTGCTTTACTCCGCCCGGTTGTGAAACTATTTCGTTAGAATTTCTTTCGAATGGAAGAATGAGTAGTATTGTAAATTTAAAATGCTTTGGTTTTTCGAAACGTTATGATTACAAAAAGTACATTTACATGGTTTCAGTTAAAACTCAATATGCAGGAATAAAAATTCATGTAATTGTTATTCAGCTTTTAAAATATTTAAGTAACAAATATTTTATTAATTTTAAACTTACCGACGAAGGTAATTATTGGGAAACAGGAGACTATGAAGTATTAAAAAAGCAGTTTAAATTGTATAATGCTCTTATAGATGACTTTAGTTTAGGTTTGCAAACAATTGAATTACAGGAAGGAGAAACAATTGAAGATTATATTAAAAGGTTGGCGAATAAAATTCATGCAAACAGAATAAAAGGGGAGAAGGAATAGTCGAAAAATTTATTTCTGACATTCAGATTATTATAAATTTAAAATAAATTAACAATTAATATATTTTGGATATCGTCTTTTTTATTGTATTTTTAACAAAATATTTTAGTTTATTAACATATTAAAAAACATACATTATGAAAAAATCGTTACTTTTTCTTTCGTTCATTGGTCTTTTTTGTGCAGGAAATATTTCTGCTCAATTAACTGTTAGTATTATAATTATTAACAATGCTTCAATTTGTACCGCACCTTGCAATGGTTCAGCAATGGTACAAATTACAGGAGGAACTCCTCCTTATAACATTTTGTGGCAAAGCATGCAAACAACGGCAGTCCGTCTAAAAACCCATTTTTTAAATTT
>MENF01000197.1 GCA_001769035.1 Bacteroidetes bacterium GWA2_32_17 | reverse complement strand
CAAGGAGTTTACTATAGTAAATGACTGTTTTCAAAACGAGAATAACGAAAAAATCGGACATTATAGACAGACACTATTTAGTTACTTTTAACAAACTTACTAATATATTGCTCGTTGTTAGTAATAACTTTCACAATATAAATTCCTTCATCTAAATTTGTAACAGAAATTGTTTCGTTTGAAGAAAAATATTTTAACTCTTTAGTGTAAATTGTTTTTCCTGTCAAATCAAGTATTGATATTGTACAATTTGAGTTTATTATTTTTCCGAAACTTAAATTTAGTAAATTGTTACACGGGTTTGGGTAAACTTTAAAATTTGTAAAATTATTATTCACACTTTTTACATTTAATATACTACTGCAGCCATCAATATTCTGGTAGTTGTACCATTTAATAATTTTATCAACATCGGCTTCGTTGTTTAAAATCCATTCGGGCTGTGCACCACTATATATTCGCGACCAAACAAATGCTATATCGTAAATTACAGTTTCATTTGGTTCTAATGTAAAGGGACCGGAACTCATAACACCCCGTATATCGTCAGGTGTGCCGGTTTGCCACCATTCCGGTTGGGGAGCACCATTAGTACCCCAGCCATAAGGGTTGCTGTTACCGGGAAAAACATATTTTGCAGGTAATGTCCCTCCATACCCTGTTCCGCCATAAGTTAAAGGAGTACCATCTCTCCAAAAACCTTGTAAAAAATTATAATATTCAATTGCAGTTTCTGGGTCGCCATAATATGCACCTGAATTTCTAAAGTAATTAAACCCTGACATTAATATTTTTTCTCCAATTTCATCAATAACACTATCCCTGTCGTTATCAATTCCATCGCCAGCATCGGCAAGCGGACCATTTAATTGTACAATTGCCTGCACAGGCGGGAATGTGCCATAAGTACGTCCGTTACCATCACCGTCAATTGAATCGCCATTATAAAAATACATTGAATTTTGTTTTACATTGCAGCCAATGTAATCATCACTATATTGTCCTAAATCCCCATCAGTCCAAAAACCAAAATATGTATCGTGATATGTTTCCTGAGATAAATTATGAACTTCGTATCGCAAAAATGTAGTATTTGTTAAAGCAATTAATGTGTCATTTGCTGGATTGGGATTATAAGCCCATGCATAAACATGAGCTTCAATTCCCAAAGGCAAGCCGCCCGATTCGGTATGAGGTTTTAAACTATCATTCATAACCCACCATAGCATTTGGTCGCCTTTGATGCAAGGGTAATCACCATCATAAGGATTGTAAATTTCATCGCTGTTGTTATCAAAATATGGAGCTTGATTTGGATTGTATGATGAAGATGCGGGCCAATTAATTATTGAAGCAGGTATTGTGTAACCACTCATATTTCCGGTATAATAATGTCCAATAAAATCATCAATATCAGTTTTGTTTATTTTCCAGATATAATTGAAGCTGTCTGCCGGGCAATTTACCGAACCTTGAAAAAAATCGTCACCATTAGACCTGAATCTACCTGCGGCTAAATGTAACGAATTGTTAGATGCTAAACCGCCAATCCAGAAGGCAGAAGCAAAAAGCGATGTTTTACCGCTTCCTTTAGGCACTTCATAATTTGCTGTGCTTGTAAAATCCCAAAACAAGCTGTTGTAACTTGAAAAAGGTGCTCTAACATTATTTAGAGCCAAAGTTTCATTAAATTTTTTTCTGTAAATTAAAACATCATCAATCTGAATGTCGTCTTTATCAAGATTGGTTTGCCTTACAGTAAACACTAATTCCGCTGAAATTGTTGACGCTGGTGTATATTGGGCAGAACGATAAATCCATCCTAAAGTATCAACCATTCCACCACCACTTATATTTGTATTATTGATTGCAACTAAAGAAATTTGCCCATGCCCTCTGACCCAATAAGAAACAAAGTAAGTGTATCCGGAATCAAATGTAATTGGCAAAGAAGAGAATTTTAAAGAAGCACCTTGATTAACAAGCCGGCATGCTTTAGTTCCGGAATGTACATTTGCGGTATATTGCAAAATACTGTCCGGTTCAAGGGTTGTTAGACTGCCTACCCAGTTATCTGGTACATTACCTGTCCAGCTTTCAAAGCCGTTACTAAACACTATTTGTGCTTTTACCGAAACGCAAAGCAACATTGCTATGCAAAATGTGAATAAATTGATTTTTTTCATAGTTAAATATTTTATTTAACAATGATACATTGTAAACTATTTAAAATCAATTAAAAATTTCCTAACAAATAGTTTGAGTTTCCTAACAATGTGCCTTTGAAATTATTCTAAAAAAATTCCCGCAATCGCTCGCATCCTGCGAGTAACTCCAAGCGGTCTGATGGGTACGTAGTACAATTGTGTGCCTGTTTCCTATATCCATCTGACCGCCCCCGCAATCGCTCGCATCTTGCGAGTGATTATTTCTTTGGCATCTTGCCACGTTACAACAAATACATTTATTGTAAATTATAAACAAAAATAGAATAAAAATGCCAGAGCATAATGTAAAACCCACTCGCAAGATGCGAGCGTGGTTTCCTAACAATATGCCTTTGAAATTATTCTAAAAAAATCTGTAAAACATCTTAACTAAAATAATGTAAAAATTAAATCAATGATATATAACCCTATACAATATTTTTTGAAAAATATTGTAACTAAATGTAAAATTAATTGTATAAAAGTATTATTATTTGTACCTTTGCATTTAATTAATACCTTTTAACCAAATATGGAAAAAGAAAGAGTATTGTTTGTATCTCAGGAAATTACCCCTTACTTGCCTGAAACACCAATGTCTTACATAGGACGTTATCTTCCGCAGGGAATTCAAGAAAAAGGACGCGAAATTCGTACTTTTATGCCTCGTTTTGGGAGCATAAATGAGCGTAGAAATCAGTTACACGAAGTAATTCGGCTTTCGGGCATGAACCTGATAATTAGCGATACCGACCATCCGCTTATTATTAAAGTAGCTTCGATTCAATCGGCACGAATGCAAATTTACTTTATTGATAACGAAGATTATTTTCATCGTAAGTTTACCGTTAAAGATGATGACGATAAAGTTTTTGAAGATAACGATGAGCGTGCTATATTTTTTACACGTGGCGTGCTAGAAACTGTAAAAAAATTACGTTGGGCACCAAACATTGTTCATTGTCAGGGTTGGTTTACTGCACTTACACCTTTATATATTAAGAAAGCTTTTCGCGAAGACCCATTATTTAACGACACAAAAGTTATTTTTTCTGTTTATGATGATGATTTTAATGGTAGTTTATCAAATAATTTTAAGAAAAAAGCATTAATTGACGGAATTTCCGAAAAAGATTTAAACATAATGTCATCGCTTGATTATGATAGTGTTATGAAGCTTGCTATTAAATACTCTGATGGAATAATTATTGGAAGTGAAAAAATAAATAGCAAAGTTCTCGATTACATTAAATCAACCGATAAACCGGTTCTCGAGTATCAGGATTTAGAACATTATATTGATGCGTATTCGGGTTTTTACGATTCCGTATTAACTCCTAGTTGTGTCGAAATTTAATATTAAGGTTCGGTGCTAATAAATTTAAGATATTTAAGTTTTTTCTTTTTATTTTTTACTATTGTTCTTTTTTCGTGTAAAAAAGATTTTTCAACTTTAGGATTAGACCTCCAGCCCGGTAGCGATAAAATATATGGCGTTACTGTTGACACAGCCACATTAAAAGCTTACACAACTTTTGAAGATTCACTTTCAACCGACGAAAGAACAGTTTCACTTCTTGGTTCATATACCGACCCTGTATTTGGAAGAGCCGATGCTTCTTTTTTAACACAAATAAGATTATCTACTACTAATGTTACTTTTGGAACAACGCCCGTTGCCGATTCAATTGTGTTATATCTTGATTACAGCAGTTATTACGGCGATACTAACACTTTGCAAAATGTTTCGGTCTACGAAATAGAAAACAACATTTATTCCGACTCTACTTATTATTCAAATTTAAATGCTCAGAATTACATTCAAAATAACCATTTATTAGCAAATTACAGTTATTACCCTCACCCTAATGATACATCAATAGCAATTAAATTAGATAGTTCTTTAGCACAACGATTTGTAAATGCAAATCCAGATAGTTTAGTTGATAATACCTTATTTATTAATTGGTTTAAAGGTTTATATTTAAAAACGCAACCCATTTTATCAAGTGGTGCAATAATTTATTTTGATTTGTTAAGCACCCGCTCAAAAGTTACTTTATATTACCAAAATGATACAGTTAGTAATAAATTTGATTTTCTTATAAATTCAAGTTGTGCAAGAGTAAATTTATTTGAGCACGATTATACAACATCTACAATTAATTCAATTATTGGTGATTCTCTTACTTCCGATTCGTTAATTTATATGCAGGCAATGTCGGGATTAATGTCAAAAATAAATATTCCTTATTTAGCAAGTTTAAAAAACGATTCAACAATTGCAATTGTCAGAGCAGAATTAATTATTCCTGTTGATAATTATGATGCAACTTTTTATAAAACTCCAACTAAATTATTATTAGTGAGTTACAATTCATCAGGTACTTATTCTTTTCTACCCGATTATTTAGTTAATAGTTCATATTTCGGCGGAACATATTATTCAAGCGACAATACTTATCGTTTTAATATTTCACGCTATGCTCAGCAACTTGTTGATAATTCAATAACAAATTATGGTTTAGCTTTATTTGTTAACGATAATAGAGTTAGTGCTAATCGTGTTATTCTTAGAGGTCCTAAATGCAAAAACAACGGAATGAGATTGTCAATCACATATCTTAAACCCTAATAAATAAATACCAAAAAACAAATACCAAATACCAAGTACAAAAAACCAAGTACCAAAAAACAAATACCAAATTCCAAGTACCAAATACCAAATTCCAAGTACCAAATACCAAATACCAAATTTCAAATACAAAATGATTATATAAGTGGTTGAGGTTAAAGGATAAGATTGAAAAAGATTGAGAAAACAAGATTGAAAAGAAAGATTGATGAGATTGAGAAGACAAGATTGAGAAGATTGTTAAATTGCTAAATTGTTCTACTGTTGCTACTGCATAACAATGAAACAATGAAACAATGAAACAATGAACGTAAAACAATAAACTTTTTGAACTTTTTTGAACAGTGAACTTTTTTGAACAATAAACACATAAAAAAAATCATAATGAATCAGCGTCAAAAAAAACAAATCATAATCAATCAGCGTAAATCAGCGTCTAAAAAAAATTCCAAATACCAAAACACAAATTCCAAATTCCAAAAACAAAAACCTCTTGTTTCGTGAGGACACGAACCAAGGAGATGGTATTTAATAACGAACATCGAATGATGAAGTTTAAAATCCTAAATCATAATTCCTAAATCCTAAATCCTAAATCTTATGTGTGGTATAGTTGGTTACATAGGTCCAAAGCAAGCTTATCCAATACTTTTAAGTGGTTTAAAACGGCTCGAATACAGAGGTTACGATTCTGCCGGAATAGCATTGTTAAATGGTAAAAACAGAATTTATAAATGCAAAGGAAAAGTTTCGGACCTCGAAAAGTATGTAATTGGTAAAGATATCTCTGGTACAGTCGGAATAGGACACACAAGATGGGCAACACACGGAGAACCAAACGATGTTAATGCCCACCCACATGTTTCGATGAATGGAATTTTTACAATTATTCATAACGGTATTATCGAGAATTATTCACGATTAAAGAAGAGACTCATTGACAGAGGTTATACTTTTAAAAGCGATACAGATACAGAAATATTAGTTAATTTAATAGAGTATATTTATTTAAAAGGACAAGTATCTGCCGAAATAGCAGTTCGGCTGGCACTTACAAAAGTTATTGGAGCTTTTGGAATTTTAGTTACCTGTACCGAAGAACCCGATATGATAATTGCAGCTCGTAAGGGTAGTCCTTTAGTTGTTGGAGTTGGCGACGGCGAATACTTTTTTGCCAGCGATGCTACTCCAATAGTTGAACATACTAACAGAGTTGTGTATTTGAATGATAATGACGTTGCTGTTGTACACCGCGAAGAAATTACTTTTAAAACAATAATGAATGTAAAAATTACTCCAAAAATTCAAAAGCTCGATTTAGATATAGGTGAAATTGAAAAAGGCGGTTTCGACCATTTTATGCTTAAAGAAATATTTGAGCAACCCCGTGCTATTGAAGATACTTTTAGAGGAAGAATTTCGCGTAATCCATTCGAAATACATTTAGGCGGATTGTACCATATAATGGATAAATTAATTAATGCAAAAAGAATAATAATAATAGGTTGTGGAACTTCGTGGCATGCAGGTTTAGTAGGCGAATATTTATTCGAAGAACTTGCACGTATTCCTGTTGAAGTAGAATATGCCTCGGAATTTCGTTATCGCAACCCGGTTATTTTATCTGATGATGTTATTATTGCTATTAGTCAAAGTGGTGAAACTGCCGATACTTTAGCTGCAATAAAATTAGCCAAAGAGCAAGGTGCTACTGTAATAGGTATTTGTAATGTTGTTGGTTCGAGCATCCCACGTTTAACACATGCCGGAGTTTATACGCATGCTGGTCCCGAAATTGGAGTGGCAAGTACAAAAGCATTTACTGCTCAGGTTACTGTTTTGTCAATGATGGCAATGCTTTTAGGGCATGAAAGGAAAACGATTTCCGATAAAAATTATCAGATTTTAGTTGAAGAATTAGTAAATATCCCTGCTAAAATTGAACAAATATTAAAAGAAAGTAATAAAATAAAACAAATCGCAGAATTATATAAAAATTCCAATAACTGTTTGTATTTGGGAAGAGGATATTTATTCCCTGTTGCCTTAGAAGGTGCTTTAAAGCTAAAAGAAATTTCTTATATTCATGCCGAAGGATACCCGGCTGCCGAAATGAAACATGGTCCAATTGCTTTAATTGACGAACACATGCCCGTTTTTGTTATTGCTGCAAAAGATAAATCATACGATAAAATTGTTTCAAATATTCAGGAGGTTAAAGCACGTAAAGGAATTGTAATTGCTATTGTTTCTGAAGGCGATACCGTTATCCGCAAACTTGCCGACCATGTTATGGAAGTTCCTTTAGCCGACGAATCGCTTGCACCATTGCTTGCCGTTATTCCTTTACAGTTACTTTCATATTACATTGCTGTTTTACGCGGCTGTAATGTTGACCAACCAAGAAATTTAGCAAAATCGGTAACTGTTGAATAATACCAAACTTAAATTTCAAATTCCAACCCTAATCCCTACTGTTTACCGATTACTGTTTACCGATTATCAATTACTGCTAACTGCTTACTATTTCCTAACAACTTGCCCATAAAATTTATAAAGCTCTTTTAGGGTTTTTGTAGTTTTGCTATAATCATTCAACAAATTATTGATTTCTTGTTCGGCATTTACATTTTGAGCTAACATTATTTTATTCTGAAGTTCTTTTATATACAATTCAAGAATTTTTATTTTATACCTTATTATTACTTCCGAAACTGAAACCTGAAGTTGAATATCTTCGGTTTTAACATAAATCCCTATTCTTTTATAGTATTTTGATAACCAATCGCTTTGTCCTTGTATTTTTGCACGATAATAAGGTGTGTTTAATATATCGGCTGATAATTTTTGAATAACTTCATCGCTGTTATATATAAATTCTTTAGTGTCTATTTCTTTGTAATTTTTAAGTTGTTCGCAAAATATTTTAAAAACTTTATGATAGCATAAGTTTTTTAATTCCTGAACATCATTAACTAATTCATTAATAACAAAATCTACTACTTTATGTTCAATTTCAGTTTCGTCTTTTATTTCTTTATATAAAGTCTTGTTTCCATATAGAAAAAGTATTCTAAGAATTTCATACTCTTGTTCTTCGGCATAATAATCGTCAATTATTGAAGGCAGTTGAGGTGTTTGTGGCTGAATATTTATTAATTCGTTTGCCCTGATATTTGAAGTTGAATCGTATCTTTTATTAATAATTCTTTTAGCCACTTCGCTATGAAGAAGCTGTTCTTCAACGTTTAACATTTTACAGCAATCTTTTATATATAACGAACGTAAAATGTTGTCTTGAATAAATGCTAAACTTATTACAATATCATTTAAAACATCGCTGCGTTTAACGGGGTCTTTGCCGGCATCTTTTAAAAGAACATTTATTTTAAATGCAAAAAAATCTTTTTCTTCTTTTTCAAGAAATTCAATTAATTCTGATGAACTGTGCGCTCGTGCAAACGAGTCGGGGTCTTCGCCTTTAGGCAACAAAACAACTTTTAAACGCATTCCTTCTTCTAAAAGCATATCAATGCCACGAAGAGTAGCTTTTATTCCGGCGGGGTCGCTATCGTAAATTAAAATTATGTTTTTAGTAAACCGTTTTATTAATAATATTTGGTCTATTGTTAAAGCTGTTCCAGATGATGCTACGCAGTTCTCTATGCCCGATTGATGGAGCGAAATAACATCTGCATTACCTTCAACTAAATAGCATTTATCGTTATCCGAAATTGCTTTTTTTGCCAGATAAAGTCCGAATAAAATTTTCCCTTTATGAAAAATTTCCGATTCGGGACTATTAAAATATTTTGCTTTAGCTTTGTCGTCTTTTAAAACTCTGCCTGTGAACCCAACAACTCTTCCGCTTAAATTGTGAATTGGAAAAATTACTCTTCCGCTAAAATTATCGTAATTACCTTTATTAATTAATCCTGCTTTTAAAAGAATTTCTTCTTTGAAGGCGTTTTTAATTGCAGTTTGGTAAAAAGTAGTTGATTTTTCGGATGAATAACCTAGTTCAAATTTTTTAATAATATCATCTCTAAAACCTCTTTCGTGAAAGTATGATAATCCAATTGCTTTACCTTCATCAGTATTATTTAAAGAATTAACAAAAAAATTATGAGCAAAATTTGTTGCAATAAATAAACTTTCGCGTTCGTCATGCTTGGCAATATCTTCGGCAGTTAATTCTTTTTCCTGAATTTCGATGTGATATTTTTTTGCAAGCCACCGCAAGGCATCAGGGTACTGAATATGCTCGTGCTCCATTAAAAAATTTACAGCGTTTCCGGCTTTTCCACAGCCAAAGCATTTATATATCCCTTTTACATGTGAAACCGAAAATGAAGGCGTTTTTTCGTTATGAAAGGGACATAAACCAATGAAATTTGAACCGCGTTTTTTTAACGTTACAAATTCCGAAACAACCTCGTCAATTCGGGAGGTATCTATTATTCGTTGTATGGTTATTTCGTCAATCAATTTTTCAAATTTATAATAATTCAAAAGTATTAAAATGTAATATAATTTATTACTTCTGTTAATAAATAAATTTTTGCATAATTAACTTATTATTTTATAAATTTGTACAATTAACTAATTAACAATTTTAAAACTTTTATTATGGCAAATATTGATTTTGAACAAGGTGAAAATAAAATTGACACATGGACAATTTTATACGTTCCTCCGTTTGGCGGAAAATATAATGGTAAACTAACCGTTACAAACAAACGTCTTATTTACGAAGCTAAGTACGAAGCAAGCATTTTAGGCACAATTGAAGCGACCTCTGCTTATGCACCAAATTCTTTAGGTTATTCAATATTACCAAAAGAAGATATTTTAACAGTTGAAACTGCTAAAAACTTTTTAAGTAAAAAGGTAATTCTTTCAATGAAAAATGGCGAAAAACATGTTTTCGATTACGGAATGTTAAATATTGATAAGGTTGCAGCAGCAATAAATCAAAAAAGTTAAATGTTTAATAACTGGTGTTAGCCAAAAGTGAATAAGCCACGGGTTCCAAATTCCAAGTTTCAAATTCCAAATACCAAGAGGGCTTGTGTGTATAACCCGAAACTCGAAACTTGAAACCCGAAACTTGAAACCCGAAACTTGAAACTTGAAATATGCTAAATCTTATAGTATTAACCGGAGCAGGTATTAGTGCCGAAAGCGGAATTAAAACCTTTCGCGATATGGGTGGATTATGGGAAGAATACGATATAATGGAAGTTGCAAGCCCGCAGGCTTGGGGAAATAATATGGAGTTGGTTTTAGATTTTTACAACCAGCGCCGCAAACAACTTTTAGATTGTAAACCAAATGCTGCCCATTATAAATTAGCTGAACTTGAAAAATATTTTAATGTTCACATAATTACTCAAAATGTTGACGATTTGCACGAAAAAGCGGGAAGTAAAAATATTACACATTTACATGGCGAATTATTAAAATCGGTAAGTACCGGCGATTCATCGCTTGTGTATAACATTAAAGGTTGGGAGCTAAAGAAAGGCGATTTATGTGAAAAAGGTTTTCAATTACGACCTTATATTGTTTGGTTTGGCGAAGCAGTTCCAATGCTCGAAAAAGCTATTGATATTACTTTAACTGCAGATATTTTTGTTGTAATTGGTACTTCGTTAAATGTATATCCTGCTGCGGGTTTATTAAGTTATGTGAAACCAAAAGTGCCAATTTTTTTAGTTGACCCAAATGATGTTTATTGCAACAGAAAAGTTACTTTTATTAAAGAAAAAGCAAGTATAGGAGTTGAAAAATTATCAGAAGAGTTAAGTAAAATTAATGGTTAACGATTAATTTACTAGTTTTTATAATTTTCCCATCTATATTTAATGAGTAAAAGTAAATTCCTGATGGTAAATCGCTGACATTAATATTTATTACTCCAATTAAATTATTTATTGAAATTTGTTTTTCTAATTTACCATAAACATTGTAAATTAAAATGTTTGCATTATTTTTATTAGAAATATTGTAATTAATACTAATATTATTATTTGCTGGATTTGGATAAGGAGCCGAAATTGACGAACTAAAGCTATTATTTAAAATGCCACTATAATTAGCATTATATTTTACATTTACCCAAGATGAATCATCACTATGCCATACTTTAAAAATATATGTAATAATTGAAGTTCCAATATTATTATTTGGGTCATAGTGTCCGCTGAATTCTGAGTTTGTTGCTCCTGAATCAATTGGTTGTGGTGGCGAAACTAAAGTAGCTTCCGGCCAGCAAGAACCTGCCCAGCAAAAAGAATTATCAGTTCCTGCGACTGTATCTATATATTGTTTTTTGCAAATTACACTTTTTGAAACAGTACCTGTATTTTTTACATTAAGTTTAACAGTCATTTCATTAAAAGATAAACTATCTAATGAAGTTGATACACTATCAATTGAAATCGTATCACCATTAACTAATAATACATTATTTTCGGTATAAAGTTCAAGAGTTTGCGATTTAACTATTAAACCAATTGATAAAAAGATTAAACTAAGTAAAATTTTTTTCATAATATAGATATTTAATTATCAATTATTTATTTCAATTATTTCAAAATAAAATATTTTTTTATTAAAAAATATTTTTATTTTTACAAAGATAATAAATATTTATTTAATTTTGACAAAAACTAAAACGATTTATTATGAAAAAATTAGGATTACTATTTTTGATTCAATTTGCATTTTTGTTTGTTATTGCTCAGCAAACTACGTATTTAACACAATCATTTAGTACGGTTCCTCCAACGGGATGGACTATTGATGCACATGCCACTAATTGGTCTTCTGAAGCATCAACCAATGCAGGCGGTACTTCTCCTGAATGTCAATTTTATTGGGATCCTCAATTTGTTGGTGCTTCCCGACTAATCACCGGCAACATTAACACTACAGGTGCTACTACTTTATTCGTCAGTTTTAAGCACGCTTTAAGTCATTATGGTGGTGCATATACTGTTGGTATGGCAAGTCGTTCGAATGCTGGCGCATGGACAACTATATGGAGTATTGTTAATCCATCATCTTCTATTGCTGCAACTCAGGTTTTATTTCAATTTTCAAATGCAGATATAGGCAGTGCCACTACCCAGCTTTGTTTCTTCTATAATGGAGATTCTTATAATATTAATGATTGGTGGATTGATGATTTTACATTATTTAAACCTTATACAATTGATGCTAAAATGAATACAATTACAACACCTTCATACATTGCACAAGGTAATGTTAATATTACTGGAGCGGTAATTAACTATGGAACAACAAATTTAACTTCCTTAACATTAAATTATAAAATCAATTCAGGAACAACTAATACAACTAATGTTAGTTCTATTAATATTGCACCCGGTCAATCTTATAATTATACATGTACACCTGTTTGGGCAGCAACCCCCGGAAATTATACTGTTAAAACATGGATAAGTGGTGTAAATGGTGTTAATCCTGACAGTTGTCATACAAACGATACGCTTACTAAAGTGGTGTCTATTGCAACACAATCAACCAGCCGGTTGCCACTCTATGAAGAATTTACCAGTTCAACATGCGCCCCTTGTGCTAGCTTTAACAGCGGTACTTTTACTCCGTTTATTACAGCACATCCCAATGCGTTTTCTTTAATTAAATACCAAATGAACTGGCCCAGCCCTGGTGACCCATACTACACAGCAGAAGGTGGTACCCGCAGAACTTATTATGGTGTTAGTGGCGTTCCCGATTTGTATATTGATGGTGGTAGTTCAGCAATGACATCAGGTGGTATGGCAACAGAATTATCAACCGAAACTGCAAAAGCTACTTTCTTCGTAATTAATATTACTCCTTCTTATAGCGGTACAACTATTACAGTACCAATTACCATTGACCCTTATGTTACCGGAAGTTTTAAGGTTTATACTGTAGTAGTTGAAAAAACAACTACCGGTAATGTCGGAAACAACGGTGAAACATCATGGACTCATGTAATGATGAAAATGTTACCAAATGGCAGCGGTTCAACAGTTAGCTTTACAGCAGGAACTCCTTATACACAAACCTATACTCAGAACTTAAGTACTACTAATGTAGAAGAGATGAGCGACCTGCAAGTAGTTGTTTTTGTTCAGGGAACTACTACAAAAGAAGTATTTCAATCAAAATTTGCTGATGTGCTTTTAACTAATATAAATGAAAGCGACTTTGAAGCTCAAATAAAAATTTTCCCTAACCCTTCAAACGGCGAGTTATTTGTTTTAAATGCCGAAAATTCAAATATCGAAATAATTGATATTCTTGGTAAAGTTGTTTATTCAACTTTATTAAATTCTAATAGTGAACAATTAAATTTGACATCACTTTCTAATGGAAGCTATTTAGCAAGAATTACAAATCAACAGAATGTTATTACACGTAATATAGTATTAACAAGATAATTCATGGGGTTATACATTATTGGTATTAACGAAATTCATAGAATACTTGTTTCATTTACATTAAAATTAAATTAAAATGTTAACAAAGCGAAAAGTTAAACAGTCAATTGATAATTTACCTGAATCATTCAGTATTGACGAGTTAATTGACCAGTTAATATTTGTAGAAAAAGTTGAGGAAGGAATTATACAATCTAATAATGGTAAAGTAATTTCAAATAAAGATGTAAAATTAATGATAGATAAATGGTCAAAATAGTCTGGACAGAATTATCAATTGAAGACTTGAAAGAAATTTATGACTATATTTCGTTGTACTCACAAAGATATGCTTTAATAACAATTGAGAAAATTTATCTACGTGTTCAGGATATTATTGATAATCCTCGAGTAGGAAGAATTGTTCCTGAAATTAACAATTCTAAAATCAGGGAGGTTATAAGTGGAAGTTACAGGATTGTTTATAAAATTTTATCAGATACAAAGGTAGATATTTTAAGAGTTTATCATTCAGCAAGATTACTTAAGAGAACATCGTTTATAAAACATTAACTAGTGTTTGTCCATAAAGTCAGTGTCTGGTTCAGAATGTTCGAGTTCGAGGCTTGCGTAGTTTTGAAAATCAAGGAGTTTACTTTTGTAAATGACTGTTTTCAAAACAAGCATAACGAAGAAATCGGACATTATGGACAGACACTAACTAGTGTCTGTCTGTAATATAAGTAGATTTGATTTTCGATGACTTTTTACCCCGTACCCTAAAGGGAGAAGTCATTGAAAATCAACGCTCCCTTTAGGGATGGGGTAAACGTTGATTTTCAAAAAACAGACATTACAGACAGACTCTAACTATGCACAACACATAAAATATTTATTGATGGTTTTTATGGGTTGCAAAAGTTATCGTCAAATCAATATTTCAAACAATAGATAATAGAGCAATCAAAATTTAAATAATATTATTGTAGAATGTTCTTTGATTTTTGAAATCTTAATTTGGAGTAATTTTTGACTTCGAATTAAGATTTCTTTTTTTATTTAATTTATAAATCATTTTGAGTGAAACGAAGAATTTTTATATTCGCAAAAAATATTTCAGTAAACAAATAGATATATGAAAATTATAAATTTAGTTTTTTTTAGTTTTTTTTATACAAATATTATCTTTTCGCAAACTATTAATTTTAAACTTCCATCAATAGATGTTAAAACTTTAGATGGAAAAAAAATTAATACTTCTGAAATTAAAAACAATGGTAAACCTATTGTGATTGATTTCTGGGCTACATGGTGTAAACCCTGTGTAATGGAGTTAGTTTCAATTGCCGAAAAATATCCCGATTGGCAAATCGAAACAGGAGTTAAACTTTATGCAGTTTCGGTTGATGATTCGAAAAGTATGAACCGTGTTGCTCCTTTTGTAAATGGAAAGGGGTGGGAATATGAAATTTTACTTGACGCTAATAGTGATTTTAAAAGAGCTATGAATGTCATAAATATTCCTCATACTTTTTTATTAGATAGCTCGGGAACGGTTGTATATCAGCATACTACTTATGCCGAAGGTGATGAAGATTTATTATATGAGAAAATTAAAAAATTGGCTAAAGGAGAAAAAATTAACGAATAATTTTTAAAATGAATTTTTTTAAAATAGTTATTCCTGTATTTTTATTATCAACAAATATACAGGCACAAACAAATAACGAAGGACAATTGCATGGAAATTTTCAGGTTGATATGCAAACTTATCAGAAAGATAGTTTAATTGGTGCACCTGAAGTTCCTGAAAAAGCTCTTTTAAATTCTTATGCAAATTTAATCTATTCAAAAGGCAATTTTACTGCTGGTATTCGTTACGAGGCATATATGAACACGTTGTTAGGATACGATTCGCGATACAATGGTAATGGTATTCCTTATCGTTTTTTAACATATAACAATGAAGGTCTCGAAATAACCGCAGGAAGTTTTTATGAACAATTTGGAAATGGTTTGATATTAAGAGCTTACGAAGAAAAAACACTTGGCTATGATAATGCTTTTGATGGATTTAGAATAAAATATCAATTATATAAAGGTGTATCTGTTAAAGCTTTAGCTGGAAAACAACGATTATTTTTTGCTCAAGGTCAGGGAATTGTTCGTGGAATTGATGGAGAAGTTAATTGCAACGAATTAATTACTAAAATGAACGAAGCTAAAACTCAAATTATTATAGGTGGTAGCTTTGTGAGTAAATATCAGCAAGATAAAGACCCTGTTTATAATCTTCCCGAAAATG
Organism: Bacteroidetes bacterium GWA2_32_17; assembly: GCA_001769035.1. Lineage (GTDB taxonomy): Bacteria > Bacteroidota > Bacteroidia > Bacteroidales > GWA2-32-17 > GWA2-32-17. The sequence continues at coordinate 25,154 of MENF01000197.1, read as the reverse complement.
TAGGTGCATGGGCATCACGATTAAATATTTCAAATGGAGGATTTAACATTAATGGCGAATATGCTTATAAAATAAACGACCCAAGTGCCGATAATTTATATATTTATAAAAATGGTAACGCGTTATTAATTAGCACAAGTTACTCTAAAAAAGGATTGGGCATATTGTTAAGTGCAAAGCGAATTGATAATATGAGTTTTCGTTCCGACCGAAATGCTAGTTTAATTGATTTGAATATTAATTATTTGCCAATTTTAACAAAATCTTATACGTATTCTTTTTTGAATTTTTATCCTTATGCTACACAAAGTAACGGTGAGGTAGGTTGTGGCGGTGAAATAATGTATAAATTTAAAAAAGAAACTCTTTTTGGTGGAAAATACGGTACAAATATTTCATTAAATTTTAGCCGATTAAATAACATTGAGCAAACAATTCCATCTGATACTAATGTTATTGGTGCATCAGGAACTTATGGTTATGAGTCCGATTTTTTTAAAGTAGGAAACGATTTGTATTTTCAGGATTTTAATGCAGAAATAAATAAAAAATTCTCTAAAAAATTTAGTGCAAATTTTATTTATCAAAACCTCATTTATAATTCTTATGTGCTTCGTAAAGGGCATGGCACAGTTTATTCAAATGTTGGAATTGTTGATATGCTTTATAAAATAAACGATAAAAACGCTGTACATATTGAAATGGCTGCATTATTTACAAAACAGGATTTGGGAAACTGGGCAATGCTTCAAGTTGAGTACTCAATTGCCCCAAAATGGTTTTTCTCTATTTCCAACCAGTATAATTATGGTAACGAAGATAAATCAAAACAAATTCATTATTATACTGGTGCAATAGTTTATGCAAAAGGCGGTAACAGAATTCAATTAGGATACGGAAAACAACGCCAAGGAATTATGTGCGTTGGTGGAGTTTGCAGGAATGTTCCGGCGTCAAATGGATTTATTTTAGCAATTAGTTCAAGTTTCTAATATTTGAAAAATATGAAAAACAATAATTTAGTTTTATTATCTATAGTTACAATGTTTGTTTTATTTATTGTTAGTTGCGATAAAATTGAACATCCCTTTATTACAAACACAGAAAATATTGATACGGCAAAATGCCCTGTTCCACAATTTCCAGTATTATCAAATGTGTATAAAAAAATTTTAGTAGAAGATTTTACCGGTCATAAATGTGGCTATTGTCCGCGTGCACACACAGCTTTAAGAAACTTAATAAATTCTTATGGCGATACTATTGTTGGAGTTGCATTGCATGTAAGCGATGATTATGCTAATCCAGATCCATCGGGGTTATATATTTATAATTTTAGAACTACTGTAGGTACTCAAATTGACCAGACATATCATATTTCTGTCGCTGGACTTCCTAAAGGTATGATTAATAGAACAAAGTACAATAATGACATTGTTATTAGTCATACTTCATGGCAAACGGTTGTACAATCTATGCTTACCGACCAACCAAAATCGGCTGTTCAAATAATAAATAATTATAACGGAAGCGATAGTTCGTTTTGTACTCATATTAAATTAACTTTTTTAGAAAATATTACTGATACTTTAATGTTTTTTTGCGGACTTACCGAAGATAGTATAATAAAGCCACAAAAAAATTATGACGTTACTCCTAATGATATTCCTGCTTATACACACATGCACGTATTTAGAGGAAGTTTAAACGGAGCTTTTGGTGTAGCAATTAGCAATAATATTACTTTAAAAGATAGCACATTAATTAAATCTTATTTATATAATTTAAAAGGCAAAGACTTTGTGCATAAAAACCTGAAAGTATTTGCATACATTTATAAACTAAATGGTGATGTTGTTTTGCAGGTGGAAGAGAAAAATATAATACAATAGTCATTCAGTAGTCAAACAATGGTCACACAATAGTTAATACAATGGTCACACAATAGTTAATACAATGGTCACACAATAGTTAATACAATGGTCACACAATAGTTAATACAATGGTCACACAATAGTTAATAAAGTTGTCATACGATAGTTAGGTTTGGGAAAATGATTTTTTGTCGTGAAAATTAATTTGCCTAATTCGATTTTAAATTGTTCTATTATTTGGTTATAGTGTTGAGGGCGACCTCACCTAAATCCTCTCCAAAGGAGAGGACTTTAAAAGAGAGTTGAGTTTTGATTCAAATAACTAATATCTTTGTAAAAATAAATATACATTTATAATTACAACTTAACAAAATATGAAAAACAAAAACTCAACAGGTATCGTTTATAGCACCAATCCTAATTTTAAATTGCATGAGGATAAAGAAGTTGTTAAAACTCTTCCACCGCAACAACAACATTTGATTGTTTTGTTAGATAAAAAACAACGTGCAGGTAAAGCGGTTACTTTGGTTACTGGTTTTGTTGGAAAGAATTCCGATTTACAGGATTTAGGTAAATTTTTGAAAACCAAATGTGGGGTAGGTGGCAGTGTAAAAGATGGCGAAATAATAATTCAAGGCGATTTTAGACAAAAGGTGTTACAAATGTTAACCGATAAAGAGTATAAAGTGAAAATTTCGGGGATATAGGTTTGTTTTGGTTCGTGAGGACACGAACCAAGGCGGTGGGAAGATGAGGAGGTAGAAATAAATACAATTCTACCGCAACAACAACATTTGATTGTTTTGTTAGATAAAAAACAACGTGCAGGGAAAGCGGTTACTTTGGTTACTGGTTTTGTTGGAAAGAATTCCGATTTACAGGATTTAGGTAAATTGTTAAAAACAAAATGTGGGGTAGGTGGCAGTGTTAAAGATGGCGAAATAATAATTCAAGGCGATTTTAGACAAAAGGTGTTACAAATGCTAACCGATAAAGAGTATAAAGTGAAAATTTCGGGGATATAGGTTTGTTTTGGTTCGTGAGGACACGAACCAAGGCGGTGGGCGAAGATTTAGGATTATAGCTCAATTCACCTCAAGTCATTATGAGTAAGCGAATAATCTACCCAATGCTAATATTTGCAATTTGTTTTATTAAAAAAAATATTTTATTAACAAAAGTTATTAACAATTGTTTATAAACATTATTTCATAGTAGAGCACGGATAAAACCAGCGTAAATTGGTTAAATGCGTATTCTGTTTTTAATTTCCTGTGTAAGTTCTGATAATAACAAAGTTTATGGTTTTATACAAAAATAAATTATTTCATCAGTCGAAAGTCTGTATCTTTCAATATCCTGAGAAGAAAAATGTTTTACAAATTCGTCAATTACAACTTTAAAACCTGCACTTTGGAGTCGTAAAGGATAATCTTTTCCATGAAATCGTACATGGTCGTATTGACCAAAATGTTTTTCGCGTTCTTTAGGACTTGTAATGCTGGCATCTTCATAAGTTGTTTCAAATGAATTGTTTATTGGCACTTGTAATATTGCCCAACCGTTTGGTTTTAAAACTCTTAAAGCCTCACTTAATGCTTTTGGCTCATCGTCAATATGTTCTAATACATGATTACAAATTAATACATCAAAAGTATTACCGTTAAAAGGAATATCTTTAATATTCATTTTTAGAGCGGCAAGTGGAGATTCCAAATCGGCTGTAATATATTCTAAATTTGTTAGTTTTTTAAAACGCTTAATAAACGATTGCTCCGGAGCAATGTGCAGAACTTTTAATTTTGCTGTAAAAAAATCTGTTTTGTTATTCAAATAAAGCCATAAAAGGCGGTGACGTTCAAGCGATAAACATTTTGGACATAACCGGTTATTGTCGCCTTTGTTGCCGTAGGGCAAAAATTTACGAAATTTACCATTGCAAATAGGGCATTCAACATTATTTCCTTTATAAAAAGGGACTATGATAAAACTAAAAATTCTGCTAAATTTAATTAAGTAAGTTCGTGGAATATTTCGTACAATAAATTTAATAAATTTTCTCATCATTAATTACATATATTAGACATCTTTCCAATTAAATTTTAATCCGATAGCTATCGGATGCCATGACCATTTATTGCCACGACCTGTCATCCTGAGCGAAGTCGAAGGAAGGTCGTGGGTTGAATTGTGAAGAGGAGAAGCTGCTTTAGCCAAAATATTTTTACTAAATCCGTGTAATTTCAAAATCTCATTATATTCCTGCATAAATATTTTCTTTGATGTATGGCATAATATTGTTTTGGCTAAAGCCATGTTATTTATTTTAATATTCCACGACCTAAAGGTCGTGGCAATATATAGATTATTTTCAACCTAAAGGTCGTGACAATATATAGATTATTTTCAACCTAAAGGTCGTGGCAATATACATATTAATTTTGCAACAATTTATTTGGAAAGATGTCTATTATTAAAATTCAAAATTTACAGATTGTTTTATTTCGGGATGTAAGCTTTTAGATACCGGACAAGTTTCGGAAACAAATTTAAAAAACTCTTTTTGTTTTTCGGTGAAATTATTTTTAGAAAACTTGAATTTTACAATTATCTCGACAATTCGGCGAGGATTATTTCCCATTACTTTGGTAACTTCAGCAGTTGTTCCGTCAATTGAAAAACTTCTTGACAAAGCTCCAATTCCCATTATTGTCAGCATACAACTTGCGTAAGATGTTGCTACTAAATCGGTAGGCGAGAACGCTTCGCCTTTTCCCTGATTATCAACCGGTGCATCAGTAATAATAGTAGTTCCCGATGCTAAGTGAACAGCGGTAGTTCTTAAATTGCCATTATAAGTTACAATAGATGTTGCCATAATTATATATCAAATACCAAATGTCAAATACCAAGTTTCAAATACCAAGTTCCAAGTTCCAAATATCAAGTTCCAAATACCAAGTTCCAAATACCAAGTTCCGAGTTTCAACCTGACAGGAACTTCGTAACCTGTCAGGTTGTAACTATGCTAATTTTTCAAAACGGTGCGAATCGAGCCGCAAAAAGATAAATAATAAAATTGTGAATGACCACAGCGAACTTCCTCCATAACTAAAAAATGGAAGTGGTATTCCAATAACTGGCGCAAGCCCAATAGTCATTCCTATATTTACAATAAAATGAAGAAACAATAAAGATACAACTCCATAGCCATAAATTCGGCTAAAATTTGAGCGTTGACGTTCGGAGATAAAAATTAATCTTAAAAAAAGTGTCGAAAATAAAACCATTACAACCATTGAGCCAACAAATCCTTGTTCTTCGCCTACTGTACAAAATATAAAATCGGTACTTTGTTCCGGAACGAAATTGTACTTTGTTTGCGTGCCTTGTAAAAATCCTTTTCCGTTAAATCCACCCGAACCAATTGCGATTTTTGATTGATTAACATTATATCCGGTAGTAAGCAGGTTGGATTTAATTCCGAGTAACTCATTGATTCTATCTTGTTGATGCTTTTCCATAACATTGTTAAAAATATAATCAACAGTAAAAGTGAAAGATACAGCAGAGAACAAGAAGAGCATTATAACAGACGCATAAGCTATTCGTTTTTTTTGAGCTATGATTATAATTGTAATTGTTGTTAAAAACAAAGCAGCAAAAAACACATAATAAAGTGAATATTGAAATGATAATATAAAATTTATACCAAAAGCAACTAAAAATGATAATAAAAATATTGCAACTCCAATTCCAAGAGTCTTAAATCTTGGATATAACAAAAAGAAAACAATTGGTGCAGCATAAAGTAAAATCTGAAGGATTATAAATTTATCAACAAGCATAGCTGATATAAACAAAATAATTGTTAACAAAGCGAAAAATAAAACATAAGGGGTTAATCCTTCTCTATATAGTAAAAAAACAAATGCCAAGTATACTAATGCCGAACCAGTATCATTTTGTAGTAATATTAAAATACATGGTATAAATATTATTAAGCCAATAATTGACAAGCTCTTAATATTATGAATTTTAAAATTATAACTACTTAAATATTTTGCCAAAGCTAAATTTGTTGCAAATTTCATAAATTCAGATGGCTGTAACTTAAAAGTTCCAATTTCGAACCATGCCCTCTGCCCATTTGTTTCCTTACCGAAGAGCAATACTGAAACAAGAAAAATGAGCATTACAATATATATAGGCCATGTAAAAAACGAAAAGAAGTTACTGTCTAAAAGAAAAATGGCGAATGCTATAACAAATGCCGCAAAAATCCAGATTAACTGTTTACCATACTTTTGCGAAAAATCTATAATGCTTGCATGTTTTTCGTCGTAAACTGCAGCATAAATATTAACCCATCCAATTATAATTAAAATAACATATAAGCTAATAGTGAGCCAATCGGCGCTTTTAAATATGTTTATTTTACGTATCAATTTCCAATTAAATTAGTTTCAATTATATATTTTTCTAAATCAACACGTATCACTTTTTTATTGATATATTTTTCAATAATTAAACTTGCAATAGGACCAGCCCAGGTGGCTCCAAAACCTGCATTTTCGACTAAAACAGCAATCGCAATTTTAGGATTATTTGTTGGAGCAAAAGCGACAAAAACGGAATGGTCTCTACCATGTGGGTTTTGAGCAGTACCTGTTTTTGCACAAAAATCAATCCCATTAATTTTAAGTCTTGAAGCAGTACCTGTTAGAACGGCATCGCTCATTCCGGTTATAACATTTTTATATATAGAAGTATCAGTTATCATTGTATATTGTTTAATTTTAAAACGATTCAAAGTAGTGTCATTAAGGTTGTTCCCAATTTCTTTAACAATGTGCGGAACATAATACCAACCTTTATTAGCAATTATTGAAACTACGTTTGCACTTTGCAATGGTGTGATACCCATTTCGGCTTGTCCAATACCAAGTGAAATTATTGTAGAAGCACGCCATCTTTTTTCGCCAAAAACTTTGTCGTAATATTTAATAGAAGGAATGTTCCCACTTAGTTCATTTGCTATATCAGATTCAGTTTTTTTCCCGACACAAAAACTAAGTGCAATTTGTCGCCATGCTTCGAATGCTTTATATGTGTTTCTATATTTTTTATTTTCAATTACACTTTTAAAAACATAAGAAAAGTACGAATTACATGAATGTCCAATAGCTTCAATCAGGTTTAAAGGTGAAGCATGTGAATGGCATTTAGGATGACCACCCAAAGGTGGATAGCCTTGAGCACAGGGATATCTGGTATTAGTATTTAAAACACCTTCGTGTTGCCCGATAAGTGCCATTATTAATTTAAAAGTTGACCCGGGAGGATACGATGCCATTATAGCACGGTTAAAAAGTGGTTTTAACGAGTCTTTTAAAAGTTCCACATAGTTTTTCGACCTGATTCGTCCTACGAGCATACTTGGGTCATAAGAAGGGCTTGATATTAACATGAGAACTTCGCCTGTTGATGGTTCAATTGCAACAATGCTGCCTTTTTTGTGTTGCATAAGTAGTTCACCATATTGCTGTAAATCAGCATCAATAGTACATTTGATATTTGTTCCAACAACAGTCGCAGTATCAAACTTACCTTCGCCAAAACTTCCCATAATTCTGTTATGCACATCAACCATATATATACTTACACCTTTTTGACCACGTAATAATTGCTCGTAAGTTTTTTCTATTCCACTAATTCCAATGTAATCGCCTTGCTTATAGTACGAATTTTGAGTAATAATATTTTGATTAACTTCGCCAACATAACCTAAAATGTGTGATGCAATTGGGTTTGGATATTTGCGAAGAGTTCGCCCCTGAACAAAAAAGCCGGGAAATTTAAACATTTTTTCCTGCAAAATAGCGTAAGTTTTAGATGATATTTGAGAAACTATTACTGAAGGACGGTAAGTAGAGTAACTTATAGCTTTTTTATATTGTGTTATAAATTCTTCATAACTTATTTCTAAAGTTTTGCATAAATCTAAAGTATCAAAATGTTTTGTTTGTTGAGGAATGACCATTATGTCGAATGCTGCTTCGTTAAATACAAGAATTTTACCGTTTCTGTCATAAATTATTCCTCTGGCAGGATACTTTGTAATTCTACGCTGCGAGTTGTTATCGGCAGAATATTTGTAGCTTGTATCAACAATTTGCAGATAAAATATCCTAAACGTAAAAATTAATGAAAAAACAATAATTATTCCACCAATTATATATTTTCGGTTGCTATATTGATTAATCATTTATTTTTATAAAAAAGTAATTGACTAATAATTATTAATATAGATGTGAGAATTGAACTTAAAATAATTCTTAACAACGTATAAAAAAATCCTGAAAATCTAAAAACTTCAACTAAAAACAGGCATGAGTGGTGAATAAGAACTATTACAACTGAATACCTGATAATCCATAATAAATCGTAATATTTAAGAGTAGGAGAGGTTCTGCTTTCATAACCATCGCGAGGAGCAAAAAGAGTTAGAACAAATGGACGGGCATAAGCTGCTAAAGTTGTTGCTATTGTATGTATTGCAATTGTTCCTGAAAAAACATCAATAGTAAGACCAGTTACAAACCCTATAATTAATAGTAGCCACGATGGAGTTTCGAAAGGAAGTAAAAGAATAAACAGAATGTAAATAAAGGGGTTCACAAAACCGCTAAATTGTAAATTGTTAAGAATAACAACTTGAATAAAAACAAGAACAAAAAATCTGATAATATTTTGAGGAATAATGTTAATCATGTGTTACAGAATTTTCGAGAATTTTTTGTTCGTCTTTATATAAATTACTTACAACATTTACATGATTAAGATTCATGAAATCGGTAGATAATTGAATGTAAATATTATAAAAATTGTTTCCTTGGTTAAAGTTAAAGTCTTTTACAACACCTATTGTTATACCTTCCGGAAAAATTGATGAGTATCCACTTGTTACAACGGTATCACCTTTTGAAACTTTTACATGAAATGGAATTTCATTTAGTAAGGCATATCTGTAATCTTTACCATCCCATGACAACGTTCCAAAATAATTATTTTTTTTAATTTTAGCACTTATGTGAGCATTTATATTTATAGTTGGAATAACTATAGAAAAATTATACGATACATCTTTAACAATACCTACAATTCCTTGAGAATTAATAACTCCCATATCTGGTTTAATTCCCTGATTTCTCCCTTTATTTAATGTAATGTAATTGGTTTGACGAAAAACAGAATTATTAATAACTTTTGCATTAATATAATCATATTTTTGCTTATAAATTAAATCATTAGCCTGCTGAATGTTTTTGTCATTAATAATATAGTTTGATTTAAGTAATTTTCTTAAAGCTGTATTCTCGAGAGCTAACTTATCGTTTTCGTTTCTTACATTAAAATACTCAACTACTGAACTGTAAATTCTGTATATATTTCCACTAATTTCTGTTGTGTTATTTATAAAAGATGCACGTTGGTAAAAATTATTTTGAATTGTTATAGTAAAAGAAATAACTTCTAAAACTATAAACAGAAAAGTTACATGATAATGAATTAAAAATTTAAGTAAATTTCTCATGTCAAACGAAATAAGTGATTTATATTCACCTTCTATAAATTCAAGTTCCAAATCCCAAACCTTAAATCCCAAGTCCCAAACTTGGATATTGGAATTTTAATTTTGGAATTTGGAATTTGGAACTTGGAATTTGATGCTTGGTACTTATTTGTCATTTGCACCTTGTTATTTGAGATTTTAAAGATGTACATAAGTCCTATCGCATCAAAAACGAAAAACGATTAACATTTTTTAATGCGATTCCGGTTCCTCTTGCTACGGCATGTAATGGGTCGTCGGCAACTCTTACAGCAATGTTGTACTTATCGGTAAGACGTTTATCTAAACCCCTTAAAAGTGAGCCACCACCAGCTAAATAAATGCAGCTATTTACTAAATCTTTAAATAATTCGGGTGGAGTTTCCTCTAAAACCTGAAGTATTGCAACTTCTACTTTTGAAATAGATTTATCCAAACAATGTGCAATTTCCTGATACGACACAGGAATTTCAATAGGTAATGATGTCATTTGATGTGGACCTTTAACAATGTAATCGGGCGGGGGTGATTCAAGGTCGGGAAGTGCTGCACCAACATTTATTTTAATATCTTCGGCAGTACGTTCGCCGATTCTCATATTATGTTGGTGTCGCATATATTCCATAATATCGGCAGTAAAAACATCACCGGCAGTTCTGATAGATTTATTGCAAACAATTCCGCTTAACGATATAACAGCAATTTCGGTAGTGCCACCTCCGATGTCAATTACCATATTTCCTTCGGGAGCTTCAACATCGAGACCAATTCCTAAAGCAGCAGCCATTGGTTCGTAAATCATAAAAACATCACGTGCTCCGGCATGTTCAGATGAATCGCGAACAGCACGAATTTCTACTTCGGTGCTTCCCGAAGGTATTGCGATTACCATTCGCATTGATGGAGAAAATAGTCGTGGATGAGGATTTATCATTTTTATTAAACCTCTAATCATTAGTTCAGCAGCATTAAAGTCGGCAATAACGCCATCTCGTAAAGGTCTGATAGTTTTAATGTTTTCGTGAGTTTTGCCATGCATTTGTCGTGCTTTTTCGCCAATTGCAATAAGCTTGCCCGTATTTCGGTCAATTGCAACAATTGAAGGTTCATCAACAACTATTTTGTCATTATATGTAATAATGGTATTAGCTGTACCCAAGTCAATTGCAAGTTCCTGATTAAAAAAAGAGAATAATCCCATTTGTTTACTGTTCAAAAAAGTTCATCGTTTATTGTTCGAAAAAGTTTTAAGTTCATGGTCATACTTTGTCATTCATAGTCATACAATTGTTTCTACTAATTTCAATTTATTTCTATTTATTTCAATGTTTTTGTTCATTATACTTAATACTTTGTTCTCTGTTCTATTGTTATTATTGTTTATTGTTCTATGTTTTTGTTTTTAGAGTTTTTAGTTTATGGTTTTGAAAACCTGAAACTTGAAACTTGAAACTTTTTTATTTTGGTTGTAAAATTAATGTTTAAAATGACGAATACCTGTAAAAACCATAGAAATTTTATGTTCGTTGCAAAAATTTATTGTTTCATTATCTCTGATTGAGCCGCCGGGCTGTATAACAGATTTTATTCCGGCATTATATGCAATTTCAACAGAATCGGCAAAAGGAAAAAACGCATCGCTTGACATTACTGCACCATTTAAGTCGAAACCAAAATATTTTGCTTTCTCAATAGCATGTTTTAAAGCATCAACTCTTGAAGTTTGACCTGCACCGCTTGCTAAAAGTTGTTTGTTTTTAGCTAAAACAATTGCATTACTTTTTGTATGTTTTACTAAAATGTTAGCAAATAATAAATCTTCGATTTCGTTTGAAGTTGGTTTTGTTTCGGTAACAACTTTTAAATCAGAAATTGTTTCAGTTATTAAATCTTTATCCTGTTCTATTACTCCATTTAGTAATGTTCTGAAATTCTTTTTGTTAAACAAAATATTTTTTGATATTAAAATAATTCTATTCTTTTTTTGTTTTAATATTTCTAACGCTTCATTACTGTATGAAGGTGCAATAATTACTTCAAAAAATATTTTGTTAATTTCTAAAGCTGTTTCTTTATCTACATTGGTATTTGTGGCAACAATTCCACCGAAAGCCGATACAGGGTCACCTGCAAGTGCATCTTTCCAAGTTTGAATTAATGTACTCCGGGTTGCTGAACCAACATGACGTTTTGATGGCGGTGTAACTTCGTCATGGCGGGCTTGACCCGCCATCTCATTAACATTCACAGAAGCTAATCCGCAAGCATTATTATGTTTAATAATTGCAACTGTAATAACGTTAAACTCATTAATTAAAGAAATTGCAGCATCAATATCGAGCAAATTGTTATATGAAATTTCTTTTCCGTGTAACTGTTCAAAAACTTCATTCAAATTGCCATAAAATTTTCCATTCTGATGAGGGTTTTCTCCATATCTTAATGAATTTGAACCTTTAATGCTTATTTTAAAAGAGTCATTATTTTCTTTTGCAAAGTATTTATATATTGCAGTATCATAATGCGATGTAACTTCGAATGCTTCGGTAGCAAGTTGTTTCCTGTCTGCAAAAGATATTTTTCCGTGAGCTTTTTCGAGAATATCATATAAGAAACTATATTGTTCTTTGCACGATATTATTGCAACGTCATTAAAATTTTTAGCAGCGGCTCTAATTAAAGATATGCCCCCAATATCAATTTTTTCAATAATTGCTGCATCACAAGAAATCTCAAGGTTTTGCAATAGCTTTGGCTCGGTTAAACCTTGAGGATTTTTTGATGATTTTAAATTTACCTCACCCAAACCCTCTCCAAAGGAGAGGGCTTTAAGAGTTTCTTCAAACGGATACAAATCAACAATTACTAAATCAATTAAACTGAATTTATATTCTTCAACTTGCTGTATATCAGTTGCTTCGTTACGGCGGGCAAGTATTCCTCCAAAAATATTAGGATGCAAAGTTTTAACTCTACCGCCCAAAATACTTGGAAATCCGGTTATATCTTCGGCAGAAGTTACAGGAATATTTAATTTCTCAATATAATCTTTTGTTCCTCCTGTTGAGATTATACTTATATTTAATTCATGCAGCTTTGTTACAATTTGAGCAAGCCCATCTTTATAATATACTGATATAAATACTGTTTTAATTTCTTTTAAGTTATTCAATTCAATTTATTTGAAAAATTTCACAAAATTATAATTTTTGGGCATTAAAACAAAGCATTATTGAAAATATTTTATCTGAAAAGTTTTATGTTATACCTTAAATCCGCAAGCATTATGACGGTTGTAAAGTCAGGCTTCGACTTCGCTCAGTCTGACAGTCACCTTGAGCGGAGTCGAAAGGTGTTAGGGTAAAAGGATTTCGAGAAGGCTTGCGGATTTAAGGTATATTATTTTTAAACGACAAAAAAAATAACAATAATCATTTATTACTTTTGTTTTTTTTAATTGCTCAAATGTTAGTACTCCGATTACTTAAAGAAAGTTTTTTATCTGCCATTAGTGCTTTGGTAGTAAATAAAATGCGTACATTTTTGTCGCTAATTGGTATTACTATCGGGATTTTTGCAATAATTTCTGTTTTCACTGTAATTGACAGCATGAAATCGAGTATCAAAAACAGCATCGAATCGCTTGGCAACAATGTAGTTTATGTGCAAAAATGGCCCTGGGAATTTAGCAACGATTACCAATGGTGGAAATATTTAAACCGTCCGGTTCCGTCGGTAAAAGAATCGGAAGAAATAAAATTACGTTCAACAAAAGCCGAAACTGTTGTATTTGTTGTATCATCTTATAAAACTGTTGAATATCGTAACAATTCTACTGATAATGTAGCAATAATTTCGGCAACTTATGATTACGCTCAAATTCGTTCGTTTGAAATTGAAAAAGGACGTTATTTTTCTTTCTTTGAATCGAATAATGGTTCGGCAAAGGCAATTATTGGAAATACTGTTGCAAAGTCGTTATTTAAAGATATTAATCCTATTGGAAGATACATTAAAATAATGGGAAGAAAAATTAATGTGCTCGGTGTTTTTAAAAAAGAAGGTACAAGTATTTTTGATGAAAGCATGGACAATTCTATTTTGTTACCTGTAAATTATTCGCGTAATATTTTTGATATACGTGACGAACAAATGAATCCTGTAATAATGGTTAGAGCAAAAAATAATATAGACATTGTTGAGTTATCGGATGATTTAAGGGAAATATTAAGAGGTATAAGGAGGTTACGTCCTGTTGAAGATGATAATTTTGCATTAAATAAAGCAAGTTTAATAACTCAGGGATTCGAAGATGTGTTTAGAATTGTTGATTTTGCCGGACTTTTAATTGGCGGCTTGGCAATTTTGGTAGGCGGGTTTGGAATTGCAAATATAATGTTTGTATCGGTTAAAGAACGAACAAAGCTAATTGGAATACAAAAATCGCTTGGTGCAAAAAATTATTTTATATTAGTTCAGTTTTTAACCGAATCGGTTATGTTATCGTTAATAGGCGGCGTTATTGGACTTTTACTGGTTTATGCAGGCACGGTGTTAGCAACAAGAATGGTTGATATGGATTTCTCGATGAGTGTAACTAATGTTATTTCAGGTGTACTGATTTCTGTAATTATTGGAATTATTTCGGGTATTGCACCTGCACTCTCGGCTTCAAAGTTAAACCCTGTTGATGCAATGAATTCGAATTTCTAAATCCTGCAAGCACACTTTGAATTTGGGTCCCGATGGTTATCAAGATTGGAATTTGGAACTTGGTATTTTTACTTTACAATAAACTTATCAGAATAATTTTGACATCTTATTGTATAAACCCCTGAACTTAATTGTAAATCGTTTGCATTTAATGTTATTAAAGATGAGTTTTGTGCAATTGTTTTATTTAAAATTATTTTACCTGTTGCATCGCTTATTGTAATATTATTTGCAGTTCTATTGCTTAATAAAATATTAAAGTTTTCGTTTGAATTTACCGGATTTGGGAATACATTTAATGTACCGGCTGTGCTGTTATTGTTAATTGTTGTAACATTATTTGGATTAAGCATATAAATTGAATCGGAAGCATTATTTATTTCCCATAAATATTGACCATCATAAGCAATACCATTAGGGTACATTCCACCGGGAACTTTATATGAATTTATTAATGTCCATGTTTGCGGGTCAATTTTCATAGTTGACTGGCTTGGATTATCATTTATCCATAAAAATGTTCCATCAAAAGTAATTCCAGTACAATATGTTCCAAAAGCCTGGTTGCCGATAATTGTATTAGTGTTATAATTGTAAAAGAATGTAGAATCGCCTGTTGCATTGGGTTGTGGTCCTTTAGTATCATTAAAAATAAATTCGTCATTCATTTTATATAATCCTGTTGGATAAATTAAATTATGGTTAATAATAATTGTGTCTAAACAATTACCAGTTGCATGGTCGAATGCAAAAATGTTTTTAGAATTATTATCTATTAAATAAATGGTGTCGTTTGAAAAAGTTATTCCATAAGGTTTTTGTAAATTAACAGGAACTTTATTTATTGTACTACCATCAATAGTTGATATCTGGTAAATAAAATATTCATTATATCCGCAAACCCACAAGTACTGTCCATCATAAGCAATTCCCGAAGGTAGCGAAACAGGCGATTTGAAATTCCTTTCAACTGCCATACTTTCCAAAGTTTGAGTATTTTTATTGTATCCGATAGCGATAGGATTTGATTCAACAAAGTTTTCATCTGAAGGGAAACCCATAAAATCTGATTTTTGTTGCGAAAATACCGATAACGAAATTGTTATTGTAAGTAAAACTGTTGTATATAGCGATTTTGATTTCATAAATTTAATTATTGATTTATGAAATAAAAATACAACAATAAAAAGCCCATGAAAAGAGGATAAACACCCGACTTTAAGTTCTTTTTTTCGGGTAAAAATGCTTATTGTTCATGTTAGGAATACCTATTTTTTAGTTTGTTTAAACTTACCGTTTTTTAAGTAATCGAAAAACTGTTGCCATGCGAAAACATTAAAAATTTGCATTGGTTGAGTTTGCCCCTTCCAATACAGCAAACTATTTCGTTGCTGACTTAATAAATTATACGATGCCCCGGGTGCCGATGGCATATCATCTTCATTAATAATTGCTTGCAATTGAATTAATGCTAAATTTTTTTCGGCTCTGTCTATATCATCATCGGGAATTTTTGTTTTTATAAAAGCCACTACGAAATCTTTATATGTTTCCCAAGGAAGAATTAGAACCTCGGGCAATATTATGGTATCTTGTTGCAATAGTGCTAATAGATGGTAAATTCTAAAATCAGAAATAGTTGGAATAATATGTCTCGACTTTTTATATCCAACACACGAAAAAATTAATGTGTCGCCTTTTTCGATAAAAAAATCAAATTTTCCGTTTTCATCGCTTATTGTACCAAAATTTTTGCTTTTTACTAATATATGAGCAAACGGAAGAGGTTCTAATTTTTTATTTACTACTATGCCTTTAACTTGAATTAGCTCAGCTTTTTGTGCGTACGAATTACAAAAAATAATTTGAAAAATACAAATTAATAAAAATATGTTTTTTAATTGAACCATTATTGTTTTTATCAAATATAAAGGTACGTATTTTTTGAACTTTATATTTTATGATAACATTATAATTAATTTTGAAAAAAATAAAAATATGATTTGGCAAAAAGAAATAATGCTTGGTTCATACAAAAGAGGGATTCATTTAATAACAAATGAATTAATTGATAATTTAACAAATTCCCATCCATCCATCTGGACTGTTAAATATTTTTTTAAAACATACATCTGCTGCAATAATAATTAATGAAAACTCTGACCCTTTAGTACGTAATGATTTTAATAATTTTTTAAATTATTTAGTTCCTGATAATTATAAAGAATTTACTCATGTGTTTGAAGGTAAAGATGATATGTCGGCACATATTAAATCTTCAATTTTAGGACAAACTATTAATATACCTATTGTTAATGGTAAATTAGGTTTAGGAATATGGCAAGGTATTTATTTGTGCGAATTTCGCGAACATGGTGGCAGAAGAAAAATTGTGTTAACTATTTATTCGTAACATCATGCTAAATATAAAAAGATATTATTAAACATGATATTATTCTTATAAATATTATTTAATTATTGATATTTTTGAAAAAATTAAAATAGAAAAATAAAAAATCAAAATATGCAGAAATTATTATTGTTAGGCGACGAAGCCATTGC
This sequence comes from Bacteroidetes bacterium GWA2_32_17, assembly GCA_001769035.1. Taxonomy (GTDB): domain Bacteria; phylum Bacteroidota; class Bacteroidia; order Bacteroidales; family GWA2-32-17; genus GWA2-32-17. The sequence goes on along the minus strand of MENF01000197.1, from coordinate 8,387 downwards.
TTTAGGAGCTATTGATTCGGGTTTATCGGGAGTATATGCTTATCCCGGAACTCCATCTACAGAAATTACTGAATATATTGTTAATTCAGCAATAGCAAAACAAAAAGGTGTAAAGGCAAAATGGTGCACAAACGAAAAAACTGCTATGGAGGCAGCTCTTGGTATGTCGTATGCCGGTAAAAGAGCTATGGTTTGTATGAAACATGTTGGTTTAAATGTTGCCGCCGATGGTTTTATAAATTCAGCAATTACTGGCGTTAATGGTGGTTTAATAGTTGTAGTTGCCGATGACCCATCAATGCACTCATCTCAAAATGAGCAAGATAGCAGATTTTATGGTAAGTTTGCATTAATTCCAATATTTGAACCTTTTTCGCAACAAGAAGCATATAATATGGTACATTATGGTTTTGAAATATCAGAAAAATATAATGTCCCCGTAATGCTTCGAATTACAACCCGTATGGCACACAGTAGGGCAGGAGTAGTTAGAAAATTTGAGAAAGAACAAAATTTATTAAAACTCCCATCTAATTTAAAACAATTTATTTTGCTGCCTGTTATAGCAAAAAAAAACTATCGTAAATTACTTGACAATCAGGTAAAATTTGAAAATGAAGCTGAAATTTCTAATTTCAATAAATATTTTAATGTAAAAGATAAATCTAAAGGTTTAATTGCTTGTGGAATAGCATACAATTACATAATGGAAAATTATCAAAATAATAACTTGCCTTATCCATTGTTAGTAATTGGTCAGCATCCAGTTCCACGTAAAATGATTCAAAAAATTTATTCCGAATGTAGCGAAATTTATGTTTTCGAAGATGGTTATCCGCTAATAGAAGAATTATTAAAAGGTATTTTAAACATTGGAAAACCTATTCATGGAAGATTAGATGGGACTTTACCACGCAATGGTGAGTTAACTCCAAATAATGTTGCAGTTGCATTAGGTTTGGAAGATACTTATGGACAGGCAGTTCCTGCAGTTGTAGCTCCTCGTCCGCCTTCACTTTGCAAAGGTTGCCCGCATAACGATACTTTTTTAGCATTAAATGAAGCATTAAAAGATTACTCGAAAGGCAGAGTATTCTCAGATATTGGTTGTTATACTTTAGGTGCATTACCACCATTAGAGTCAATTAATTCTTGTGTTGATATGGGAGCATCAATTACAATGGCTTATGGTGCTTCCGATGCTGGCTTAACACCGGCAATTGCAGTAATAGGAGATTCGACTTTTACCCATAGCGGAATGACAGGTTTATTAGATTGTGCAACGCATAAAGCTAATGTAAAAGTTTTTATTTTAGATAATTTCACAACTGGCATGACAGGTGGACAACCATCTGCAGCATTAAATAAAATTGATGCAATTTGTTTGGGAGTTGGTATCGAACCAGAACATTTAAGAGTTTTAAAACCATTACCAAAAAACCATGATGAAAATGTTAAAATAATTAAGGAAGAATTGGCATATAATGGTCCATCTGTTATAATTACACGGCGTGAATGTATAATTACACTTGATAAAAGAATGAGAGAAAAATTTATAAAACATAATTAATAAAAACAAAGCACAAGAGAATGGTTAAATTTAAGGTTGAGGGGTAAGGTTGAGGTTGAGGTTAAGAAAGATTGAAAAGATTGATAAGGCAAGATTGATAGGATTGATTATATTTGAGGTTGAGGTTGAGGGGTAAGGTTGAGGTTAAGGTTGAGGTTGAGGAATGAGGTTAAGGTTAAGAAAGATTGAAAAGATTGGGAAGACAGATTGATAGGATTGATTATATTTGAGGTTGAGGTTGAGGGGTAAGGTTGAGAAAGATTGAAAAGATTGGGAAGACAGATTGATAGGATTGATTATATTTGAGGTTGAGGAATGGGGTTGAGGTTAAGGTTGAGGTTGAGAAAGATTGAAAAGATTGGGAAGACAGATTGATAAGATTGAGAAGGCAAGATTAAAAAAACGGTTAACAATGAACAGTAAACAGTAGGCAGTCCACAGTCAGCAGTCCACAGTCAACAGTCCACAGTCAGCAGTGAACAGTGAACGTAGAACAATGAACTTTTTTGAACATAGAACAATGAACATTTTTAAACTTTTTGAACTTTTTGAACTTTCTTGAACTTTCTTGAACAGTAAACTATAAAATATATTAACAAATGAAAAAAGATATTGTGATTGCCGGAGTAGGAGGGCAGGGCATTTTATCAATTGCTACCACTATTGGTGCTGCTGCAATTGAAATGGGATTGTTTTTAAAACAAAGCGAAGTTCATGGTATGAGCCAAAGAGGTGGCGATGTAATGTCGAATATGAGAATTTCGGCTCAAGAAATTTATTCCGATTTAATTCCTTTTGGGAAAGCAGATATAATAATTTCTGTTGAACCAATGGAGAGTTTAAGATATTTACCTTATCTGTCAAAAAATGGTTGGCTAATTACTAATTCAATTCCTTATAACAATATTCCAAATTATCCTCCAATTGAAACAATTTTAAGTGAAATAAAAAAACTACCGAATCATGTATTGGTTGATGCGGACAATATTGCAAAAGAATTGGGTTCCGAAAAATCGGCTAATATTGTTATACTTGGAGCGGCATCACCATATCTCGATATCCCGTTTGAAATTTTAATAAGTGCAATAAATAAGATTTTTAAAAACAAAGGGCAAAATGTTATTGATTTGAATGTAAAAGCTCTTGAGGCAGGACGTAAACATGCGTTATCACATTAGGAATGATTATTTTTAAGGTTGAGGTTGAGGGTGATTGATAAGAAAGATTGATAAGATTGGGTAACGATATAAATCCTGTTAATCTTCTTTAATTTCATTCAAATAGAATAATCTAATCCTTTTCCTATTAATTTGTATATAACTACTTTACTAATTGTTATTTTTGAATATTCTTTATTTGAATTCCAGTAATAGAAAATCATTTTTTTAATTTTTTTTGGGAGCTTATCTGTTACAAAACAGTATCTATTATTTTTAGAATTATTCCAATCTGATTTCAACCAATTAAGCGGAATTCTTTTATAAATATTATTTTCTTCATTAAAATCATTGATATCAAGAACAAACCATGATAAATTAGGAACGGGTGAGCTTATAATATCAAAATTTAATTCAACAAGAATAGGTTGGGTGTTTGTTAAGGTAGTGTCTTTAAATTTGAAAATGTTTACAAATTCATCTTCGCAATTTATTTCAATGGCTTTTTTTGATGTCCATATTACTTCACGCTCAATTTTTTCTTTTCGTTTTAACAAAGCAAAACCCCAATCGGGTTCATGGATAATTTCGGAATAATATGGTTTGTAAAAAGGACTATCGCACATTTGGGCAATGTAATAATCACAGTTCATTGTCATTTTTTTTGCAGGGTCAATTAAGTTTAATTTTCCACCATTTCTGTAATTTAAAAAACCATAAATAAATTCAGAATCATTGCTTCCACCAATTGTAATTTGAGTATTACTTTTTTGTTGTTCAGATAATAAAATGTTATAAAATCTTTGGGGAATTGAAACATACTCTTCAATTGAATGTTTTTTGAAATTTAAATTAAAAGTAAAGTGCAGAATAAATGCAGCTATTAACATATAACTTAATAAATTTACAAGTTTGCTATTATATGTATCTAAACAAAAAACAATTAACAGTACAAATAATAAATAAAAAAACAATGCAGCCCTTTCTTGCGGGTAATTAACGTTTAAAAATAATTTTAATAAAAAGAAACTGATAATTAAAGAAATAATAAAAAAGAATACAGCAAACAACGGATGGTTAAATTTTGAATGAATTTGCTTTAAATTATAAATTTTTAATTTATATGCAGATAGTAATAATAACAATATACATAATAATGCAATAATATTGTTGATTATTAAATTTTTAGTCCCTGTAATAATTTCAATGACCGATAAAAAAGTTATTTCCCAATAACTATCTCCCTTGCCTAAATAAAATGCGTTGCTCTCTTTTAATAACATAATATATTTTAACCAAAATGCAATTATCAGCAAATTAGTTACGAGTATTAAAATATTGTAATAATTTAAAAGTTTTCGGTTAATTACTTGTTGATATACAATGTATAAAAAAGATAATACAACTAAAAAAAATAAGGTTAAATTGGCTGATAAGGCAAGTTGAATAAATATACTAAATAAGATATACTGCTTCATGTTATTAACATTCTGAATATAATGTAGAAAACAAGTAAAACTTAATAAAAGCAATCCCATCGAAATTCCATATCCTCGGCAAGTACTAAAGAAACTTATCCAATGAAAAGAAAACAAAATGAGTGAAAACGTCAAAAATTTTAACAGACGATTATTTATAAAATTGCAAATCCTAAATGCTCCAATAATTAGTAATGCTAAACCAATTAGATTGGGAATTCTAAGTATAAAAGGATGATTCCCAAATAAACAATAAAATAAAGATGCTGTAGCACTATTAAGTACATGATTGTTAGCGTCAATATGTGCATAAAAAGGGAGGAAATTTTGTGATTGAATATAATAATAAAATGTAGCAACTTCGTCGTGAGTAAAGGGTACAAAAACAGAGCGTAATGCAACGATAATAAAAACTATTACGCTTAATAAAAGCAGAATGTAAAAATCATTTTTTTTAAAAGATAATATCATTAATTTTAATAAGTTATGTTACATAAATAAACTCCTGTGTGTATAATATACCAATCCCGCTTGTGCGGTATAAGTCCAAAGTTCCAGGAACCCAAATTTCAAGCCCCGAAAGAAGAAAGCCCTGCCTGACAAGTTTCGTTAATCCCAAAACTTTTTTTCTAAATAAGGGAACTCTTTTGCAAGTTCGCCCGAATAATAAAAGTCGAATCCAACACCTCCAAAAGTATATTCTTTATCATGAATTTTTATTATAGAACCTCCAACTTTCGGGTCGACTTTGGGAGTTGAAGAAATAAAACCTACATTATAAAGTGTTGTTAATATTTCGGGACGCTCAGAAATATCAAAGTTCGCTTTTTTCCATTGAGTTTGCACTTGTTTTAAATAAAGTGCAGGATATAAATACTGATAAAAACGATTTCTGTAACTTGTTAAACGATGATATCTTTCGGTATCGGGTACATGAGAATAAAAATCGAGCAAATGCTCATATTTTTTACCTATATAATAAGGAGATACAGAATCTTTTAAATTACGCTCAATAGCCATTGCAGTATAACCTTTAACTCCTGCAACACCAAGCGAAAATTGAGATTCTACCGACAAAACTTTTAAAGGTCCGATATACGATTTGTAAATTTCGCGTTTAGAATTAAATAAACGAATTTGTTCGCCGATTAAACAACATACTATAATTCTTGGCTCAACACCAGCAAGGTATGCGGCGCTATCAATAAGTTTTTTATCTTTAAAAATAGCAATTTTTAAATCGTTCCATTCCGAAATATTCATCCATTCGAAAATACTTGCCATTGTATCATGTTTTATTGGATATTCGTATATGTTTTTGGCTTTTTCTAAAAGTTCAATATAATCTTTATTTATTATCATTTTAAAATCAATAGCAGATAATAATTTATCGGCAAGAATAGGGTCGTTTGAATTATTTACAGCATTTAAAATTAAATTAGCATTGTATGGATAAAATTTTCCAAGCAACATAATTTTCATGTAATCTTCTGCTCTGTTGTTATTAGTCATACTGTAATATGCAGTCGAATCAATTGCTTTTGAATTGTTGTTTTTATCAGAAAGTTCCTTATATAGTCTGTCGTTGTAATCAACAGCACCAGGGTCGTCGGTTAAATGAAATTTAATAGCAAAATAAGATGCAGTTAATCCAAATCCAATAACAGCGAAAATTATTACAAATGTGTAAACTAATACTTTAAATACTTTTTTCACAATATTAATTTTAATATAAAATTTTTTGTAAAATTATATTTTATTTTAATCTGTTATCATTTTATTTAAGAAACTAATTTTTATTAAAAATGTTTTTTTATCGTATTTTTTATTAATTTTGAGTTTGAATGAAATTTATTTATGTTTGAAGAAAACGACAGATATTTTGAAGAAAAAAATCGTAAAGAAATTGTAAATCGTTACGAAACTTTATTAAACAATAAAAAACCATTTTATTTTGATGTAACTGATTTTGAGTCAATTATTGAGTTTTATGTTGAGCAAAATAAATTTAAACGAGCATTTGAAGCTACAAATATTGCATTAAATTTTTTTCCGCAGGCACCTGAAATAAAAATTAAAAAAGCTCAATTATTACTAGATAAAGGTAAACCTGTTGAAGCTTTATCAGAATTAAAAACTGCAATTATTCACGACCCCAAAAATTTTGAAATATTTTTACTGTTAGGCATAACATACTTAAATTTAAACAATTACAAAGAGTCTATTCGTCAATTCGAAGAATGTATAAAAATACTACCCGATGAAGTAAAAAAAGATGAAATATTTTTAACAATGGGATTTCATTTAAGTCATGCAAATAAATTCACATCGGCAATAAAATATTTGTCAAAATCAATCGAAATTAACAATAATAATATTGATGCAATAACTGAAATTGCATATTGTTATGATTGTTTGACAAATTACAATAAATGTATAGAATATTATTTAAAAGCAATTGATATAGAGCCATTATTAGAAGTAAACTGGTATAATATTGGTTTAGCTTATATAAAAACTAAAAGTTATGAGAAAGCTTTCGAAGCGTTAGATTATTCACTTGCAATAGACCCCTCATATTTAAGTGCAATACTTGCTAAAGCACATATACTTTTTTATCTCGAAAAATATAATGAAGCTGTTGAGGTTTATAAAGAATATTTGAAATACGATAGCGAATATGCCGATGTATTTTATTCAATAGGAGAGTGTTACGAAAAAATTGATGATGTTAAAAACGCAATAAAATATTATGATTTAACAATTCGTAAAGATAAAAATCATGCTGATGCATGGCTCGGTTTAGGAATACTTAAAATGCAATCAGAAGATTTTGCAACTAGCCTTGTTTGTCTTTCAAAATCAGCATTAATAGATAAAGAAAACCCTGAAGCTCATTATGCACTTTCTGAACTTTTTTTTAAAACAAATATTTTAGATGATGCCTTAAATCATGCAGATATAGCTGTAAAAATCTCACCCGAAGAAACAGACTATGTTTTGCTGCAATCTGAAATATACGAAGAGCTTAAAAACGATAAAAAAGCTATATCAGTTTTAGAAGAAGGACTATTTTCAGTTCTCGAAAAAGCACCAGTATTGTATCGTTTAGCCGGTTTGTATTTTTTAAACAGAAAAGAAAAAAAAGCTACAGAATTTTTAAAAAATGCTATTGATGAAGATAGTTCTTTAATTTCAGATTTTTTAAATATTTTTCCTCAAGCAAAAGATTGTGAAATGTTTAAAGGATTATTAAATTTGCCTTCTAAAAATAAAAAAAATGAATTATAAATTGCCTTTTATCCCTGAACGCGACGATAAACCCCGAAAAAAAGGGTTAACAATGGTTATGGACAAGGGATTAAGTGTTCAGGAAGCTAAAAACTTATGCGAATCATCTGGGCATCTTATTGATTATCTTAAACTTGGATTCGGAACTTCGTTAGTTTCCAATAATTTAAAAGAAAAAATTAAAATATATAAAGATAATAATATCCAAGTTTACTTTGGTGGTACATTGTTCGAGGCATTTGTTATCAGAAATATGTACGACGATTTTTTAAAATATCTTTCAAATTATAATGTTGATATGATTGAAGTTTCTGATGGCTCAATGCACATGGAACATGATGTAAAATGTGAATATATACGAAAACTTTCAAAAGATTTTACAGTAATTTCGGAAGTAGGCTCAAAAGAAGCAGGCATTATTATAGCTCCTAACAAATGGATTAAAATGATGAATAACGAGCTTGAAGCCGGTTCTGTTAATGTTATTGCTGAAGCACGCGAAAGTGGTAATGTTGGAATATACCGGCCAAATGGTAATGCGCATGTTGTTTTAATAAATAAAATTCTGGATAATGTTCCAAAAGAATCGATACTTTGGGAATCTCCGAACAAATCACAACAAGTTTGGTTTGTTAAATTATTAGGTGCGAACGTTAACCTTGGAAATATTGCACCAAATGAAGTGATTTCGTTAGAAACAATCCGACTTGGATTACGCGGCGATACATTTTTGCATTTTTTGCCCGAAGAAATGAAAGAAGAAGAGTAAAGGTATTAATTTAGCTGAAACGGATTGAGTTTGAAAAAAATATTGAAACGGCGATCCGATAGCTCATATCTTTGCAAAATTAATATTTTTAAATAATTATATCTTTACAGAAATAACAATTT
>MENF01000196.1 GCA_001769035.1 Bacteroidetes bacterium GWA2_32_17 | reverse complement strand
AGTAAATGACTGTTTTCAAAACGAGTATAACGAAAAAATCGGACATTATGGACAGACACTAATTAGTGCTTGTCTATAAAGTCGAAAAAATTTGTAAATTTATATCATATTTATAATTCAGAACTTATGAGAATAAGGTATAAAGGTATATGGTATAAGGATTTAGCCGTCATTACTTATACCCTATACCTAAATATACCCTATAAATTAAAAATGTTGACATTATGGACAGACACTAATTAGTAGAAGACATACTGAATATTATTTATGTATTTATTAGGAAATGTTAAAAAATATAAAGTATCTTTGTAGCGTAAATGAAAGGTAATATATTTTGAAAACTAATTTAAAGCACATCGCAAACATACAAACAGGCATTTATGCTCACACGGTTTCTTTAGGTGAAGTTGTTTATTTGCAAGCAAAACATTTTGATGAAACTGGAAATTTTTTTAAAACTGCAAAACCAGATTTGCAATTAAATAAGCAAACAGAAAAACACTTATTAAACAATGGTAATATTTTATTTGCTGCCAAAGGAACAAAGAATTTTGCTACTCAATATGAAGCGAAGAACGGAAAATGTGTTGCATCCTCTACTTTCCTTGTAATTCAAATTAAAAATGAATTTAAGAGCAAAATTTTACCTGAATATCTTGTCTGGTATTTAAACAATCCAAGAACTCAGGAATGGTTAAAAGCAAAAGCCAGGGGATCATCAATACCTTCGATTTCTAAAACTGATTTGTTAGAACTTGAAATTACCATTCCAACAATTCAAAAGCAAAAAGTAATCGTCAAAATAGATAATTTACTAAAAAAAGAACAGAGCATTTTGAAAAAGATTAAATTGCTCAAAGAAAAAAATATACAAAACCTATTAATCTCTGCAATAAATAAATAATATGGCAAATACAATTAATCAGAAAGACATCAATCAAACAGTTTGGAAAGCATGCGATACTTTTAGAGGAGTAATAGATCCTTCACAATACAAGGATTATATCTTAACAATGCTTTTCTTAAAATATGTGAGCGATGTTAACAAAGAAAAAAGAACTCAATATCTCGAAAAATATAAAGGCGATATTGATCGAACTGAACGTGCTATGAAAATGGAGCGTTTTATGGTTCCAAATAATAGCAGTTTCGAATATTTATATGAACATAGAAGTGAAGTAAATTTAGGTGAGTTAATAGATATTGCACTTTCTGATTTAGAAGAAGCTAACAGAGAAAAATTAAGTAGTGAAGATGGAAGTGGTATTTTTAGAAACATCTCTTTTAATAGCAGTAATCTAGGAGAAACAAAAGATAAAAATTCCAGACTAAAATATTTGTTAAACGATTTTAGCGAATTAGACCTTGCTCCATCTCATTTGCAAAACAACGATATTATTGGAGATGCTTACGAATTTTTGATTGCAAACTTTGCTAGTGATGCAGGAAAAAAAGCTGGCGAATTTTTTACGCCCAGTGAAGTATCTACTTTGTTAGCTAAATTAACAAAGTCTAAAATTGGAGCGAAAATTTGCGATCCAACAAGTGGTTCTGGTTCATTACTTATTAAAGCAGGTCGTGAAGTAGGTTCAGATAATTTTTCTTTATACGGTCAGGAAGCTAATGGAAGTACATGGGCTTTGGCAGTAATGAATATGTTTCTTCATGGTTTTGATAGCGCAACTATACGCTGGGGTGATACTATCCGAAATCCTAAATTGAAAGAAGGTGATGAATTAATGAAATTCGACACGGTAGTTGCAAATCCTCCATTTTCATTAGATAAATGGGGAGCTGATACAGCCGAATCTGATAAGTATAACCGTTTTTGGCGTGGGATTCCACCTAAAAGTAAAGGCGATTGGGCATTTATAACACACATGATTGAAACCATTAATGAAACAGGAAAAGTTGGAGTTGTAGTTCCTCATGGTGTATTGTTTCGTGGTAGTAGCGAGGGAAAAATAAGGCAAAAAACTATTGAAGAAAATATTCTGGAAGCTGTTATAGGATTACCTGCAAATTTATTTTTTGGTACAGGTATTCCTGCTGCAATTTTGGTTTTTAATAAAGCTAAGGACAATAATAAAAAAGTGCTATTTATTGATAGTAGCCAACATTATGATAGTGGTAAGAATCAAAACAAGTTGAACGAATCTCATATTATGCACATTGTTGAAACATATAGGCAGTTTAATGAGGGCAAGCTTAAACTCGGTGTGTTTGAAGAAAAATTCAGTTATGTAGCCACTTTCGAAGAGATAAAAGAAAACGACTTCAATCTCAACATACCTCGCTATGTAGATACTTTCGAAGAAGAAGCCGAGGTTGATATTGTTAAGGTTCAGTCTGAAATTGAACAATTGGAAAAAGAACTGGTAACAGTGCAACAAGAAATGAAAAAATATTTAACCGAATTATATAAAAATTAATATGAGCTATTCAGAAAAAAGAGAACAAATTGATTTGCTTCAGCAAAAGATTAATTCTTATGGAGAGTTAAGTCCTGATGTAAAAAAGAAAATCAATTATAAGTTCCGGTTAGACTGGAACTATTATTCCAATAGTATGGAAGGTAATACACTCACAAAGGAAGAAACAAGAAGCGTTATGGTGGGTAATATTACCGTAGATGGTAAACCTATAAGTGATGTTATGGAAATGCGAGGACATGATAATATTATTTCAGAAATCATTAAAATTGGCAAAGGTGAAATTCGTCTTTCTGAAAAACGCATAAAGGATATTCACAAAGGAATAATGCATGAAGAAGACGAAACCGAAAAAGATAAAATCGGGAAATGGAAAACAAAATCAAACTACATTATTAATTATAAAGGCGAACATTTTGATTTTTTACCACCAAGTGAAGTTCCTGAGAAAATACATGCCCTACTTGATAAAACCAACGCAGCTATAGATGCTATTAATAACAATAAAAAGAATGCTCCACACCCACTGGATGTGGCATTGCAGTTTCATTTAGACTATGTTTTAATCCATCCTTTTTATGATGGAAACGGTCGCACAGCAAGAATATTGACCAATCTCCTGTTGATTTCGTTTGGTTATCCTCCGTTTTGGGTAAAAACAGATGAGCGTAGTATCTACAATCAATATATTGGAGATATTCAAGGCTATGGTGGAAAACCAAATCTCTTTTTCGATTATGTATCAGATTTAATTTTGCGTTCGCAACAACTTGTACTGGATGCAATAGCCGGAAAAGATATTGAAGAACCTGATGATATTGATAAAAAAGTAGCAATGCTTGATCGTATGTTGGAAGGAATGGACGAAGAAATTCAATTAACAAAGAACGAGATAGTAATGCAACAAATACTTAAAGAGGTTGTTGAACCACTTTTCAGGAAGGTTTTTGAGAAGGTTTTAAAAGTTTCTCCATTGTTCTCTGATACTGAATTTACATATTATATTGATAATGGCGGTGGTGTTCATAATAACATAAATAATTTGATTGAAGATCTTGAAATTGGGTGGGAACAAAAGAAAGGTGACATTTATACAATTAAATTAAGTGTTTATTTAAAAAAACTTAAAAAACTTGGTACTAAAGCATTTGACGAAAGTGATAATTTCATAATTAATTTCGATAATCATAAATACCAGATAGAATTACAACAAAATGAAACAATGGATATGCTATATCATAAACGATTATCAAAAGAAAAAATAGATGAGGTAGCCTCTAAATTCGTAAATAATATAATTAAACGAATTGAAGACAGAGTTGAAGATAGGATTCAAAAACGATAAAATTTAATTTCATAAAATTTAACTGTTTACTGAAAATAAATGAATAGTTCAGATAAAAAATACGATATAGCCATTTCACTTTGCAAGCAGGATGTTGATTTTGCTAAAAAATTAGTGTCTCAATTGAATCCTAGTTTAAGCGTTTTTTTCTACGAGAATAATCAGGAAGAATTAATTAATAAAATGGGACCTGAAGTCTTTGCAAGGACTTTTAAAGAACAATCTAGAATTGTTGTTATTCTATCACGAAACGAATGGAGCAAAACAGTATACACCGAGATAGAAGCAAATGCTATAATAGAAAAATTCTCAAAAGATGGATATGGTTTTCTTTTTGTAATACCAATGGAGCCAAATCAAATCCCTGCATGGTATCCATCGATTAGAATTTATGCCGATCCACGAAGATTTACCATTGAGGATCTAGCAAAGTTTATTGAATTTAAGGTATCAGAGGAAGGTGGTAACATTAAACAATTAACTGTTGAAGATCGCTATCAAAATTTATTAGATAAAATTGACGCCAAAAAATATGTCATTGAACTTCAACAAAATGAGGAAGCTATTGCACAGGCTAATAATGAAATTAAAATTTTGAAAGATTGTTTTAATCAAAAGATAAAATTTTTACAGCAAAGCATTTTTGATGGTATTTCAATGTTTTTGTTTTCTGAACATGTAAGTACTGCTCATTTCGGAATTGGACATTATTTACTGGAATGTAAAGTTATTTTGCCAGATAGAATGTATCACCGTATTGTTACTACTCAAGATTTCTGTATTTCGTTTGAACTTTATAAAATATTTGGCAAAGATGAAAGTAGAAAATTAATTGAACAAGAACAACGATTATTCTATTATAATCCACCGCTAAATGGTTGGGCATCGCCATTTTTGCACGAACAGGCGACTAAAAAAGAAATAATAGTATTGTTCAGAAATCGAGACAATTCTCAATTTTATGACTTAATTAATCCTGCTAATACTGTTGAATTAGTTGATATGTGGTTTCAAAAATTACTGAATCTATCAACTCAAAACATTGAAAAATATTTATAAATGAATAAGTCTACCACATACAAACCTTCACCACTTGGCAAAATTCCAAGCGATTGGGAAGTGAAAAAGCTTAAAGATATTTTAATTGAAGGAAAACTGGGAGGAAATTATGAAAATGCAGAAGCAAATAATGGAATACCTGTTATTAAAATGGGAAATCTTGATAGATCTGTAATTAAGATTGATAAAATACAATATTTGCCAGAAAATGAAAAATTTAACAATGATGATGTGTTGAAAGAAGGTGATTTGTTATTTAATACAAGAAACACTTTAGATTTAGTTGGAAAAGTTGCAATATGGCAAAATGAATTACCTTTTGCAGTGTACAATTCTAATCTAATGAGAATGCAATTTGATGATAAATATGTTGCATCAAATTATTTTATGAATTTTGCTTTTAATTCTCATTATGGACTTAGTCAGTTGAGAGGAATTGCAACAGGAACAACAAGCGTTGCTGCAATTTACGGAAGAGATTTAGAGAAAATTAAATTTATTCTTCCCCCACTTTCCGAACAACGTGCCATAGCAACCTGTCTTTCAGTTTGGGATGATGCTATAACAAAGACACAAACCTTAATAACCCAAAAAGAGGCTCGAAAAAAATGGCTCATGCAGCAATTACTCACCGGAAAAAAACGGTTGAAAGGGTATGACAAAGAATGGAAAGAGGTTCAATTAAAAGATTGTTTTCACTTTGTTAAATCATATTCCATTTCAAGAGATGGTTTATCAAAAGACGAAGGTGATCTTTATTGTATTCATTATGGAGATATCCATGCTTTTTATGAAACAGAGTTTTTAGATTTTAAAAAACAAAATTGTATTCCAAGAATAATAGATGAAAAAACAGATATTCAAGAGAAAGATTATTTGAAAGATGGTGATGTTATAATGGCAGATGCCTCCGAAGATTATGAAGGAGTTGGTGAATCCGTTGTTGTTTTGAACATTGATAACAAGGTTGCGGTGGGTGGTTTACATACAATTATATTAAGAGATTTTGCAGGAGAAACAGTTTCTCAATATAGAGGATATTTGTTTGCAAGTGAAAGAGTAAGAAATGAATTAAGAACAAAAGCAACTGGCACATCCGTTTACAGTGTAACAAAGTCCACATTAGATTCATTAATGCTATCTCTTCCTTCTAAAGAAGAGCAAAGCGCAATAGCTAAAGTTTTACAGGCCGCCGATAATGAGATTCAACTTCTCAAAGCCAAAGTGGGAAAGTTAAAAGAGCAAAAGAAGGGATTAATGCAGGTGTTGTTAACTGGTAAAAAGAGATTAAAATTTAATAATAACTAATTATGCAACTAAATTACTTCCCTATCAATATTGAGTTCGAAAATTATCAAATTAATGCAGAACCATACAGCGAAGAACGCCTTGCTGAATTAAGAAAGCTGTACAATTCTACTCATTCTTTTTTTAGAAATGGAGATTCAATTTATATTTCAAATAAAGACGGAGATGAAAATATTTCCATTGGTACTTTAACAGAACAAAGCACATACGACAACTATGAAATAACATCTTCATTAATTAAACATTTATTTTTTCGCACTTTTAAAAATAGGTTTTCAGATTATACTCCAGTTGATTTTTATCCTTTTCGTTTCTTTTCAGGACAGGCAAAAGATGATATTATTTATAATGCACTTCCAAACAATCTACAAAATCATATTGCTTACAAAAAATTAATTGAGCTTCAGTTAAGGTACACCCAAATTGGTGGCAAGAAGCAATTTGGTTTCCTTATCAATATTAAACGTAACTGGATTTTTGATAAATCGTGTGCTGATTTATATTCAGAAGGCTACAATCTAATTGGCATTGAAGTACTACATGCAGAAACCTTGCCCGGCTTGACAAATATACTTGCACCTAACGAAGAATTTATTGGAGTTATTCAAGAAGTGATCGGAAGCAAGGCAAAAGTTGACACCAATGATGGGACTAAAGAATTTGAACTTGGAGAATTGTTTATAAGGAAAACAAAGTTCAATATTGGAAACTATTTAACATTTGCTACATCACAACAGAAAAGCGACGAAATATTAAATATCATTGAAAGCAAGCGTTCAGATATTTACAATGCAAAAAATCTTTATTCAGAAATCCTAAATATTGCAAAACATTTATTTTTAGAAAATTCTTTACCCGTTTTATTTCAAAACAAGGACAGTTTTTGCTTTACAGTGGACAGTAAACCAATAACGGTTTCAAATACAATTGAATTAAAAACTCCAACGTTTATTTTTGATTATGCAGGAACAAAAACCCATAATTCAAATCCTGACACCGGATTAACCAATTATGGTCCTTATGACAGTATAAATTTTGATATCAAAACACCGAATGTCCTTTGTATTTGCAACAGAGCAAACAGAGGTTATTTTTCCAATTTCCTTTCAAGCTTGAAGGAAGGCGTGCCACAATCTAAGTATTTTCAAAAAGGGTTATTGAAGAAATACGACTTGCTGGATATTGTGTTTGACATTAAAGAAATTCAATCCTACAATATTGAAGAATACCTTAGTGTTATTAAGGACTATGATGAGAACAAACCTAATTTAGCAATCATTGAAATTCCAACTGAGTTTAGAAAATTGGATGATATTTCAAATCCTTACTTTCGGATTAAGGCAAAACTTCTTTCTCTTGAAATTCCAGTGCAATATGTTACTTCTGAAAAAATAAAGAATCATAATGAATATATACTAAATTCAATAGCACTTCAGATTTATGCGAAAATGGGAGGAACACCTTGGGTTTTACCATCACATCGTTCAGTTGACAAAGAAATAATAATTGGAATCGGGCATAGTTGGCTTAGAAAAAATCAATACAAAGGAGCAGAACAAAATAGAGTTGTTGGAATAACAACATTTCTTTCGAGTGATGGTCAATACTTACTTGGTGATAAGGTTAAAGATGTTTCTTTTGAAAACTATTTTGCTGAATTACTAAAAAGTTTAAAACAATCTATTCAGAGACTTTCATCTGAACAAGGGTGGGTTGAAGGTGATACCATCAGGTTGATTTTTCACATTTTCAAACCAATAAAGAATACTGAATTTGATGTAATAAGTCAACTAATTAAAGAAATAACCGAATACAAAATAAAATTTGCATTTGTAACAATAAGCAAATTTCATCCGAATGTACTATTTGATATTAATCAAACAGGTGTAACTAAATACGGAAGCACTACAGTAAAAGGGGAATTCATTCCTAATAGAGCCAGCAATGTTTTTCTGGATTCAGAAACTTGTATTGTCCAAATGTTTGGAGCTAATGAATTGAAGACAGCTAAACAAGGAATGAGCACACCTATTCAGATTAAGATAAGAACCCCACAAGGAAAATATAACAACAATGAATTAAATGACTTGCTTTATTACGATTTAAGTTACATTACTCAGCAGATATTTTCATTTACTTATTTGTCGTGGAGGAGCTTTCTTCCCGGTGAACAACCAGCGACAATGCTATATTCCAATTTAATTTCAAAATTACTTAGTAAAATGAGAAATGTTACAGGTTGGGATGCTGACAATTTAAATTATGGACTAAAAAGAAAGAAATGGTTCCTTTAGAAAATAGAATAGATTATTCATTGAGGATAAATGAAATTCCGAAGCTTACAGCATTCAATAATTTGCTGTTAAGCAAAACGGTTTTGCCATTTCCAAAACAAGATTTGAATGAATCTGATGAAATATATTTTGAACTTGTAAATGCCATTCAGAAGAAAGACAAAGTTACTTTTGAGAAATACTATAACAAGAAAAATAAAAGTCATCCAAGTAAAGAATCCCCTTCTCCATTCGTAAACGATGACTTTTTGATATTTTGTTTATTAGTAGGTATTGTGAAATTTGATTTAGATAAAAAATGGATAAAAGATATTCTTTCTATCAGAAGTCGAAGTACAATTACAATCACTCTTGAAAATATTATTAATGAAAACTATTATAGTAAAGATAATTTGCATGAAATAGTGTTGATGTATTTTCAGTTAAACAACCCTTCTTTAATTTCGAATGATATTATAAATAATGCTTTCAAGTGTATAACTGCAAATACAGCTTTATTTGAGAGTAAAAGTGATTTTCACATTTTGTGTTCTATTAGAGCTTACGATTTAATAATTGAATTGAAAGAAGCTCCAGACGGAAGCGAAATAAATATATTGAGACAATTCAATACCAAATTCCTGAAACGGATTAAAGTGCTTGCATGGTTTATTCAATCCATTATTTTGTTCGCAATTTTCTATCTGTGTTATGAAATTGTAGTCAATAATCCAACTGCTAAAGAATACATAGATAAAATTAACTCAGTGCTTAAGGTATTGGGAATAATTGGACTTAGCCAAATCGGAAATCTTTTTCCCATATTGAAAAGAAAATCATACGAAATCATATTGAGAATATTGGGATATCCAAAAGCACTTGTTAAAGAAATAAATATGGACGGCAAACAATGAATGTATCAAGTTTCAAAGAAGACCAAATAAGCCAGATTCCTGCATTAAAATTGTTGCAAAATGCTGAAGGTTAGTAAAATTTTAAAATAATATTTATGTCAAAACAAAAATCACATCACGTAGTTCCAAATTCCGATGGCGGTTGGGATGTAAAAAAAGCAGGTTCAGAAAGAGCCAGTAAACATTACGACAAAAAACAGGAAGCTGTTGATGGTGGCAGAGAAATAAGCCAGAATCAGCACACCGAGTTTGTTATTCACGGCAAGAATGGTAAAATTCATCAAAAGGATAGTCACGGTAACTATCCATGTCCACCAAAAGGTTAAACAATTAAAAATAATAATATGAAATCGACTGAAATTAAAGAATTATTTGTTCGTTTCGAGTGTGCTACATCCGAATTGAACGGAATTGAATGTTGGAGTGCACGAGACCTTCAGTTTCTTTTCGGTTATTCAAAATGGGAAAATTTTGTTAAAGTAATTGACAAAGCTAAAGATGCTTGTAAAAATGTAGGTGAAATTACAAATGATCACTTTCCTGATGTCAGGAAGGTGATAGAAGCAGGCAAAGGAGCTCAGCATACCATTGGTGATGTGGCGCTTACCCGATATGCTTGCTATCTTATTGCACAAAATGGCGACAGTCGTAAACCCGAAGTGGCTTTTGCTCAAACCTACTTTGCTGTTCAAACAAGACGTGCTGAAATTATAGAACAACGGTTGCTGGAATACGAACGTGTAAAAGCTCGTGAAAAGTTAAGTCAAACCGAAAAGAATTTATCCGGTATTCTATATGAGCGTGGAGTTGATGATAAGGGTTTTGCAATAATTAGGTCTAAAGGCGACCAGGCTCTTTTCAAGCTTTCTACTCATTTACTGAAATATAAATTTGGTATTCCAGAAAACAGACCACTTGCCGATTTTTTGCCAACAATTAGCATTAAAGCAAAAGATATTGCTGCTGAAATGACAAGTTTGAATGTGCAAAATAAAGATTTATCAGGTCAAAATCCTATTGAAAAAGAACATGTTGAAAACAGTAGTGCTGTTAGGAAAATGCTTATCGAACGTGAAATTTTGCCAGAAAATTTGCCCCCTGCCGAAGATGTAAAAAAAATACAACGTAAACTAGAAGGCGATGAAAAGAAAGTTTTAAAAGATTTGAAAAAAGCTAAAACTAAAAAGTCCAAGAAAAAGGAATAACAAAAACCATTTTCCCGACACCAGAAAATTGATAAAAAAATAAAATATAATGGAAATAACAAGTTTTAAAGAACACCACATAAGTTTAATTCCAGCTTTGCAATTATTGCAAAAATTAGGTTATACTTATTTAAATCCCGAACAAGCGTTAGAAATGCGTGGTGGTAAAACTACCAATGTTTTACTCGAAGATGTTTTACGCAAACAATTAAAAGAAATAAACTGCATTAAATTAAGCAGTACAAAAACATCTATTTTCAGCGATGCTAATATTGAAAACGGTATTCTTGCGCTCAAAAATTTACCAATGCAGGAAGGATATATTGCAGCTTGCCAGGCAGCTTATGAACGAATAACATTGGGCAAAGCATTGGAACAAAGTATTGATGGTGATAAAAAAAGTTTTACTCTTCAATATATTGATTGGCAAAATATAGAAAACAATGTGTTCCATGTTACCGAAGAATACAGTGTTATGCGTAGTAGTAGTAAAGATCATTATCGCCCGGATATTGTACTATTTGTTAATGGAATTCCGCTTTGCATAATAGAATGCAAACGCCCTGATATGAAAGAACCTTTATCACAAGCGATTTCGCAGCATATTCGTAATCAACAGGAAGATGGCATTAGGCAATTGTATGTTTATAGTCAGATTTTATTAAGTGTTTCAACTTTACATGCAAAATATGCAACAACTGATACGAAAGAGGAATTCTGGTCAACATGGAAAGAAGATAAAAATACTGAAATTGAATCCGGAATTTCACTTAAAAGCGTGCAGGATGAATATTTTTATTATCTCTGTCGCCCTGAAAGATTATTGGAGTTAGCAAAAGATTACATCATTTTTGAATCGGGAATATTTAAAAAGATTGCACGATACCAGCAATATTTTGTTATAAAAAAAATTATTCAACGAATACAAAATATTGAAAAAGGCAGACGAAAAGGCGGTGTAATATGGCATACACAAGGTAGTGGAAAATCGCTTACAATGGCAATGCTTGCTCGCAAAATTTATCAGACAATACGTAACCCCAAGATTGTTTTAGTTACTGACCGTGTAGATTTGGATACACAAATAACCGAAACATTTGGTAAGGTCGAAGTTCCAGTGCAAAATGCAAAAACAGGTAATCAATTAGTTGATTTATTAAAAAGCAATAGTGATGCTGTTGTAACAACGGTCATAAATAAATTTGAAGCTGCAGTAAATCAAATTGGAAGTTCGCCTCTGGAATCAAACAATATTTTTGTATTGATTGATGAGGGACATCGTACACAATATGGAACTTTTAATGTTAAAATGCAAAAAGTTTTACCTAATGCTTGTTTTCTGGCATTTACCGGAACGCCTTTAATGAAAAAAGAAAAAAGTACGGCACAGAAATTTGGAGGAATTATCGATCCGCCTTATACTATTCTGCAAGCTGTTGAAGACAAAGCAATAGTTCCAATAATTTATGAAGGAAGGCATGCATTGCAAGATGTTAACCAAAAGGCATTAGACAGGGAATTTGACAGTGTTTCGGAACCATTAACCGAGTATCAGAAAGCCGATTTGAAAAAGAAATTCAGCAAGGCAAACCTGATTGAAAAAACCGAACAGCGAATTGATGAAATTGCACGTGATATTTCCGACCATTTTACCCAAAATTGGGGACTGGATAAAACAGGAGAACGAAGCGGTTTCAAAGGAATGGTGGTTACTCCCGATAAAGCAAGTGCAGTAAAATATAAGAAAGCATTTGACCTTATTGGAAAAGTTACAACAGAAGTTATCATGTCATCGCCCGATGATAGAGAAGGAAATGAAGATGTGCATGAAGAACCTACTGATGAAGTTGTTCTTTTCTGGAAAAAAATGGAAGCTAAATATGGAAAAGACTTTGAGCGTAGTTTAATTAATCAGTTTAAGAAAACAGATTATCCTGATATGCTTATTGTCGTTCACAAGTTGCTTACCGGCTTTGATGAACCCAGAGTTGTTGTGATGTATGTTTGTAAAAAACTGATAGGTCATAATCTTTTACAAGCAATTGCAAGAGTAAACCGTGTAGCACCCGGAAAAGAATACGGATTCATAATTGACTATGCAGGTATCATAGGCGAATTAGATGAAGCGATGAACACCTATTCTAATTTAGCTGACTTTGATGAATCTGAATTAGAAGGCACTTTTACTGATATTAAAAAAGAGATTGAAAAATTACCTCAATTACATTCAATATTAAACGACATTTTTAAAGCAATTCCTAGTAGATATGATATCTTAAGTTATGCGAATTTATTGGCTGATGAAGCAATAAGAACTGAGTTTTATCAAAAATTCTTTGCTTTTGCTAAATGCCTAAAAATAGCATTCTCATCTTTGGAATTTGAAAACAATACATCAGAAAAAACGAAGTCGCTTTATAAAAAGAATCTGAAATTTTATTCAGCTTTACGAAATTCCGTTATAAATACATATTCTGATAGAATTGATTTTAAACAATATGAAAAACAACTGCAAAAACTACTTGACCAACATGTAACAACTGAAGAAGTAATTCGATTAACAGAGCAGGTAAGTATTTTAGATGCAGAAGCTTTTGAAAATGAATTAGAAAAAGTTATTGGTATAAGAGCAAAAGCAGAAACTATTGCGAGCCGAACAACAAAACACATTACAGAACACATGGATGAAGATCCTGTTTTCTACAAAAAACTTTCCGAACTCATTCAGCAAACGATATCAGATTTGCGAGCTTCCCGTATTTCAGAAATTGCAGCTTTAAAGAAACTCAAGGAATACAGAGAACAAGCAATAACTAAAAAAGGTGATGATATTCCGGTTGGATTACAGGAAAAGGAAGAAGCTATTGCTTTTTATCGATTAATTGTTTCAGCAACAAAGTTAAACCCTGATCAATGTGAAGCTTTTGCAAACGAAACTGATGCCATAATAAAAGAACATGTAATTGTTGATTGGACTCATAAATTGGATGTTTTACGTAAGGTAAATTTCTATATTGGAGAATATCTGATTGATGAATTGAAAATGCCAATTGATGAAGCTGAAATATTAGCAGAAAAATGTATTGAAATTGCTAAAATCAGATATCAGGCATGATGGAGTCGATTCAATTTGGTTCAAAAGAGATTTTATTTGACTTAGAATTTTCTGAAAGAATTTCTTTAGGAATTTCTGTAACACCGGAAATGAAGATATTGGTTAAAGCTCCTATAGGGGCTCCATTGGAAAAAATTAAAGAAAAAATTAAAAAACGGGCTCCTTGGATAATTAGACAATTAAGTTTCTTTTTGTCTTTTTATCCTAAAATACCAAATAGAAAATATGTAAGTGGTGAATCACATTTATATTTAGGAAGACAATTTCAATTGAAAGTAAGTATTGGAAAACGAAATGAAGTAAAATATAAAGGTCGTTTTATTGAAGTGATAACAAAAGATAAGATAAAAGCAAAAGAATTACTAAATCAATGGTATAGAGAGAAAGCTAAATCTAAATTTGCTGAAATTGCTGAACCTATAATCCAACGTTTTAAAAAATACAATGTTGAACCCAAGCAAATTTATATTCAGGAGATGCCAACCCGTTGGGGAAGTTGCACTGAAAAACATAAAATAATTTTGAATCCCGAATTAATCAAAGCACCTAAAGCTTGTATTGAATATGTAATTATTCACGAACTCTGCCATTTGGTTCACCATAACCACACACAAAAATTTATTGACCTGCAAACCAAAGAAATGAAAGATTGGGAAAAGTGGAAATCAAAATTGGAAAGCATACTCGCATAACAAAAGTAAAATAATATCAATCAGCAGATGTTCTTTTAATCCAAATTTCATTTCGAACATTTACCTATTCCAACATGCTATTTAGTCGTCCCTTAAAAAGTATTCAATAAAATAGTATTCAGTTAAATAACGTTATA
>MENF01000195.1 GCA_001769035.1 Bacteroidetes bacterium GWA2_32_17 | reverse complement strand
GCCGTTTTGTGTTTTCTATATTTACCACGAGCTAAAGCTCGTGGCAATTATTATCCTACCCGAACAGTAACTATATATTTTGAATATAAACAATTTTCAATAAATTTTAGAGGGGTTCTAAAAATTAGATTTTTTGAGACAGACAAAATTTTAAAAAGGTATAGGGTATAGAGGTATATGCCGCTCACAAACCTTATACCTTTTATACCTTATACCTAATTTCTATACTCAATAAGCAATTTTTAGAAGTCCACTTTAATAACATTAATAACAAAAGCTGCCTTTAGGGCAGCTTTTATAAAAATTATCCGATTTTATGGGATTAAAAATAATTACACAGTCATTTTGTCGTAAACATCCATTACTTCTTTAACTGCTTTAGCAGAATTTGCAAGTAGTTGTTTTTCGTCATTATTTAACTGTAGCTCTATTACTTTTTCAACACCATTTTTTCCAAGGATTACAGGCACTCCAAGGTAAATATCTTTTAAACCATATTCACCTTGTAACCATGTACAAACAGGAAAAACCCGTTTCTGGTCTTTTACAATAGCCTCTACCATTTGAGCAGCTGCAGCAGCTGGTGCAAACCATGCAGAAGTTCCTAAAAGATTAACTATTTCGCCACCACCTTTTTTGGTTCTTTCGATAATTGCATCAAGTTTATCTTTTGCAATAAATTCAGTAACCGGAATACCTGCTACTGTTGTATAACGTGGTAGTGGAACCATAGTATCACCATGTCCTCCCATTATGATTGCCTGAATTTCTTTATGAGAAACATTTAATGCTTCTGATAAAAACATTCTGTATCGGGCAGTGTCAAGAATTCCTGCCATACCAAATACTCTTTTTGAATCAATTTTTGCAGTAAGGTATGCGCAATAGGTCATTACGTCTAAAGGATTAGAAACTACGAGAATAATTGCTTTAGGCGAATGTTTTACAACCTGTTCGGTTACACTTCTAACTATATCTGCGTTTGTAGCAATTAAATCATCGCGACTCATTCCGGGTTTACGAGGTAAACCAGAAGTAATAACAACGATTTCTGAATTAGCTGTTTTAGCATAGTCATTAGTTACACCAATAACTCTTGAATCGTAACTATCAACAGGTGCGGTTTGCCACATATCAAGTGCTTTACCATTTGCATAATTCTCTTTAATGTCAAGTAGAATTACTTCGGTTGCTATTTCTCTACGAGCTATCTCAAGAGCACAACTTGCTCCTACATTTCCAGCTCCAATTACTGATATTTTCATTTTTTTGAATTTTAAATTAATTATTATTAAGCATTTGCAGAAACAGAAACTATTTTTTTGTATGCAACTGTTGGCAACGATTTAGGACGGGTTATAGGGTATCCCATTGCTCTTGCTACAATTGCTTGTGAGCAAATACCTAATGCACGCGATACGCTAAACAGAACTGTGTAATAACTAAATTCTTTTAGTCCATAATGATATAACAATGAACCAGAACCAGCATCAACATTTGGCCAAGGGTCTTTAATTTTTTGTACTTGTGTTAAAACAGTAGGAACAACTTCAAAAACTCTTGCCATTGTCTGATAAACGGGATCGTTTGGCATATATTGTTTTCCAAATTCAAGGAAAGCAGCAAAACGCGGGTCGGTAATTCTTAAAACTGCATGACCATAACCCGGAACAACTTTACCTGAATTTAATGTTTCCCATGCGTATTTTTCTAATTGTTCTTTTGATGGTGCACCATTAAATTTTTGCATTGTTTCTAAAACCCAACCTAAGCATTCCTGATTTGCTAAACCGTGAAGCGGTCCAGCTAATCCGTTTAATCCGCCGGATAATGAATAATATAAATCGGACAATGCAGAACTGATAGTTGCAGAAGAATATGCACTAACATTACCGCCTTCGTGGTCGCTGTGTAATGTTAAATATAAACGCATTAATTTTGCAAACTCATCTTTTTCGTTAGGTAAGCCAAGCATGTGAACATAATTACCCGACCAGTCGGCATTTTTATCAGATTCAATTCTTGGACCTTTATTAAATCTTTTTCTGTAAATATAAGCAGCAATTGCAGGAAGTGTAGCAATAATATTTATTGCATCATCGTAAGTAGCATCCCAGTACTCGTCTTTTTTCATGCCTTCGCTGTATTTTTTTGCAAAAACAGATTCGTGTTGCATTACAAGAACAGCTGTGTTAAACATTGTCATTGGATGTGAATCGGCTGGCATAGAATCAATTACTTTCCACACATAAGCAGGAACTTCTGATTTAGCTTTTATTTCATTTTGCAAATCTTTAAGTTCCGCATCAGTTGGCAATTGTCCGGTTAAAAGCAAGAAGAAAATTTCTTCCGGAATCTTGTCGGTAATTGTTTTTAACTCAAGGCCCCTGATAATTAATCCTTTATCGGGCGGAACTTCAGATGTATCGCAAACTAAACCTTTAACACCACGCATCCCACCATAAGCCTGAGCTAATGTAACCTGAGAAACAATTTTGTCGCCACTCTCTTTTAAGAGTTGGGCAATTTCCGCTTTTTGTTTTGGAAAATTTGTACGAAGTTTTTCTTTTAAAAGTGACATAAATTTTAAATTTTAGTTGTTTAAAAATTTTATTTTAATACTCAAAGAAATTATTACAACTTTGATAGTTCAAATTTATAATAAATTTAAAGCAAATACAAATACTTTTATCATAATTTTATGTGTAAATAAATTATATCATTAAAATAGCTACAATAAAAACATTTATTATTTTACCCTGCTTTAATATGTATCTATATTTGAAACACATACGCACATAAATAATATTTGAAGAATAAACATGTTTTATTTGATGTGTGTTTAATAACACATAACAACAAACACATAAAAATAGTTAAATAAATGGAGTTAAAATCAAATAATTATCAGGGATTTTTTTCAACACTATTCTATTTTCTGAAGTCAGCTTTACTAATTTTTTCGAAGCATTTTCAATATCATCATAAAAAGTTAAAGGGTTAAAAACGATAAATCCGTCTTTTTCGCTTAAATGTTTTTCGTTTAATGAAACTTTAAATTTATTACCTATTAATAAAGAGTGTACAAATTGATTTCTTAATGCTTCGTACAAAAAGTCGTTTTTATTGTATAAAGAATATTTGCCACCCAATAATTTATCAATAGCAACATTAAAACGAAGTTTCGATTGCTTTGGCGATTTTAATGGCTTTTTATCAAAAAAACCACCCATTATTTCAAATCCAATTGTTAAAATAAGCATTGATGATAAATATGACTTATTTTCGATATGCTTTTTCGATTGTTGTAAAATAAATTTATTAATAAATTCGAGTGATTGCATTTTATTTCAATTTTTAAAACGTAACTAAAGTATTGTTTTATAAATCAGATATATTTCCAATTAAAGTTTTAATTGCCACGACCATTTATTGCCACGACCTTCAGGTCGTGGTATTATAATGAAGAGAAGTGGCTTTAGCCAAAATTTCTTTTACTAAATCTGTTTAATACCAATTACACAACTTGTGTCTATTAAATTGCTTTCTTATTCTGTCTATTGCAGTTGTTTAAAAGCAAAGCAATAGAATTTATTTAATTTTATTTTGCTTTAGCATCATAAAAAATGTGGCTAAAGCCAATTGAATTTTATTTTTTTTATCAGTCAGTTAAAACTGACTGCAATAGATGCATCATTTTTAATTTTTATCATTCATTGCTTTTTTATTCTATCTATCAATATAGCATCAGTATTAATGTTGTTTTGGCTAAAGCCAGATTTATTATTTTTGTATTCCACGACCTTTAGGTCGTGGCAATATTCATAGTTAATTTTACATCAATTTATTTAGCAAGATGTATAATAAAAGAGCCGATTTTCATCGGCTCAATTAATTATTTTTGATCCGATAACTATCGGATTGAAATTAACTTTTTAACATATACACTATTACCTGCTTTTATCATTAAATAACAAATTCCACTTATTTTTGAATCGGGCGTTAACACTATGTCGTTCTTACCAGAAGGCATTTCTTTATTTTCGATACTTTGTGTTTTTCGTCCTAAAGCATCAAATAAATCAATGCTTACCATTTCCGGCTTATCTAATTTAATTGTAACATTAATATTTGAGGTAAAAGGATTAGGATAAACATTTACATTAACTCCACTATTTAAAATATTTACATAATTCAGGTTACTAGCATAAATTCCGGTACCTGTAATTGTATCAACTAAAAAGTCTAAATTATTATGAACTGTATCTGTGGCTGTAAAAGCAATATTTTGATAAGTTGACATTAATGGCAAACCTGGAATATCTACTAATAACATATAACTTACACCTAAAGCCAAACCCGTAACTGTGTATTTTCCAATTGTATCAGTAGCTACTGAGCTAATAGGCACATCATTAGGTTCTTGTTCTACTAATATTTCGGCTCCAGGAACTGGTTCGCCAGGTGCTTTTCCGGTAACATACATTGAAATTGTTCCCGATAGACTACCATTACCTGAATTTGAGTTTGTTGTTTCAAACATCTTTAAATTCAAATAAACAGTATCGTTACAAACCAAAGGTATTGAATCTGCAAACGACCATGTAAATGTACTGTCATAATAAGTGTTTAAAACATTTGGGTATAAAGCAGGGTTTAAAATATTTGTTTTTAAATAATAATTTCCTGGCATTAAATTGATAAATTCCCATGTAGAATTAATCATAGAGCTAATTGTGTCAATTTGAGTCATACCCGAAGATACTCCAAACAAAAACACTTCAGCATCATTAGGCGAAACACTTCCACCAGAATATGAAACTTCGCCCCAAAGTTTTGCAGGGACGGATGAAGGAAATAAATAAAAATATTGTTCATTTACACATCCATGTGAATCGGAAACAGTAACATCATAATTTCCTTGAGATAAATTAACTAAAACCGAATCAAAAGCGCTATTGCTCCAATTAAATATATATGGAAAAACTCCGCCTGTGGTTGTTAAATGAATAACACCATCATTATCGGCACAAGTTGGGTCGGTTTGAGTATATGTAACATTTAAAGGTGTTGGTTCAAC
Organism: Bacteroidetes bacterium GWA2_32_17; assembly: GCA_001769035.1. GTDB lineage: Bacteria > Bacteroidota > Bacteroidia > Bacteroidales > GWA2-32-17 > GWA2-32-17. The sequence goes on along the minus strand of MENF01000195.1, from coordinate 10,435 downwards.
AATAGTAAAAGTTGAATGTGGTAAATAACAGTAATTTGCATCTTTAATGTACAAATTATATAAACCTGCAGTTAATGAAAAAAGAGTATCATAATCGGTCCAATTGTTTGGCATACTATCTAACGAAAAATAGTATGGAGCTGTGCCACCAGTCATATTTATTATTACCATCCCATCGCCAAAGCCATGGCAAGAAATATCAACGGGTACAACATTTGCAAAAAGTTGTGGTGGTTCTGTAACATCAATATTTTCTGTAAGAGTACAACCATTATCATCGGTAATTGTAACCGGATATGTTCCTGCTGGTAAATTATAAGCAATTGAGGTATTATTTAAAGGTAATGTGCCCCATGTGAATGTGTATGGAAATGTTTCTCCGGGTGTTCCTCCCGAAGGCATTAAATAAACATTACCTATTGAATCACCAAAACAGTAATTATGCATAATTTCTGGATTATCAATTAATAGAGGTGGTTCAATAATATTAAATTGTGCATAACCATTACAACCACTAAAAGTTACAGTTAACGAATAGTTTCCGGGTAATAAATCTTGTGGATAAGGTAATAAAACATTTGAACCTGTTGACCAGGAAGCAGAAGTAACTGGAGTAGTGTTTATAACAGTATCTACTTTTCCATTATTTGCTCCAAAACAGGTAATATCAGTCCAGTTAACAGTTGGGTTTGGACCATCGGAAGTATTTAACACATAAATATCTACAACTGAGCAAGCAACTGCATCTGAAGTTGTAACAGAATAGATATCAGAAATTAAGTTAGTAATTGCATTAGTAGTAGCACTATTACTCCAAATATAATTATAACCTGAACCTACAATTCCACCAGTTGTTGACAAAAAAATGTATCCGGTTGGATTACTGCATGTTGGTTGCGATAAAGTATGGGTATTAATAATTTGCTGAGGTCCTGATATATTTATACCGTGATAATATAAACAGCCATTAGAATCGGCTACATAAACATTATAAGAATTTACACACAAATTAGTTGCATTCTGTGTAGTTTGTCCATTTCCCCAATCGTAAGTATATGGAGGCGTACCGCCGGTTGGATAAATAGTTGCATCACCATTGCAAGTTCCAAAACATGTTTCGTCGTGAATTGTATCAGGCAAAAACATAATGGCAGGTGGCGAAGAAATTGTTACTTGAATAGAACTGGAAGAACATCCTAAAGCATCTACAATCATACAAGAATACGTCGTTCCTGCACACAGATTATCATTGGTTTGGCTTATTGCACCATTATCCCAATAAAAGTTAAATGGTGGTGTGCCAGTTGCATTTGCTGTTGCAGAGCCATCGCAATTATAACTACAAGTTGCATCTGTACTGGTAATTGTAAGCCCGCATTGCCCATAAGAGCTTATTGCAAAAAAGGCTATTACTAAAAAAGCAAATAGATTTTTTTTCATAATAAATAGATTTTGATTTTTAATATGACTTCAAAAGTAAACAAAAGGTTGCTGATATACAAAAAATTTATCAATTTATTTAAAGTACTCCCTCTTTCTTCGGGATAAACTCCGGTACGACATTATTAAAACTCAATCGTTTAATTTAATGACATTGGGCTATAGCTCCACATTCGATATCGGATTGACTTTTTCAGCAGACACTAACCAGTACTTATAAAAAAAATTGTGAAGTCACGAGCCAGCCCAGTGGGCTAAAGATGTCAAAAGGTAACTCACTTGAAAACTAAAGGGTGTAGTGCGAAAACCAATTTGTTATATATCTGGTTTTATGAAAGATAGCCTTCTGAGGTGTCAAACTCAAGAATATTTGTATCATTACGGGTGCAAAGAGATTATTTTTTTAATAAACTTCATAATTATACAAAAAGCCATCTTTGCTCCCAACAATTAGGTTATAATTACGTTTTCCGGCTTCAAAATGACTTATACTAAATGGAGTACAACCTTCAAGCGGAAATCCTTTGGGTTGATTACCTTCTAAATCAATCATGTACAATTTGTTTTCGGTTCCACAAACAATACCTATTTTATTTCTGTTGCCTCCTGGAAATTCGTAAAATACTGGGCGATATGTTGGGTTATCGGAAAATTCATACGAACACATTTTCCTTTTTAACTTGTTATAAATGGTAAGTTCATCTTCGTCAACAAAAATATAATCGCAATAACCATCAACATCAATATCTTTAAATTCAAAGTAATGATTATTCGAAAATTCGCCAAACGATTTCTTTTTAATGCTTCCATCGAAATAAATATAATAAATAGTTCCATCAACTGCATCGGTTACAAGCCTATCCGCTGTTTCTGGATTTTTTGATTCAAAAAACATACGACTTTCGCGACTTCGTGCTATGTATTCTTTCAACTTAACAATTTCTTTGCCTTTACGGTCAAGAATATATATTTTAAGCGTATCGGCAAAAACCACATAATCTTTATCTTTTACTGTTATTGCTTGTATTGGTTGGTAAACAAAATTATCGGTTTGTTCAAATTTCCAATCTTTTACAAGAGTTCCATCAATATTATAACAATATACATTTTTATCTGAACATGCAACAAATATTTGAAATTTTCCTTTTTTGTCCACATTTGTAATACTTATGCCATTTGTTGCGGGAGCTTTTAATTTTATAGGAAAATGCTCAAAAGCATCGCCATTGCGGTCAACCAAATAAATATAATTGCGAGTATTAAAAAGATATTGTAGCTTTTTGTTTTTTATCACATCAACCTGATAAACTTCGCTTAAAATATTTTCAGAAATATTATTTTTCCAAAGTATTCTTCCTGTGCTATTTATAAGATAGATTGTTCGCCCATCATCCTGAACAAAAATTTCCTTTTCATTTGTTATATGATTGAGCAGAAAATATGGTTTTTGTGATATTGTAGAATCTAAACGGCTTTCCCAAACTGTATGTGTTCTTTGTTTTATTTCGGGATTAAATTTGAAAATTATACTATTATAAATCATATTACGCGAAACATTCATTTGGCACGAAATACCATCGAGGCGACTAAATACATCATAATTCGTATTAAATATTTCTGCAAGTTGTTTATTTAAAAATCCCGAAACAAATTCTTTAGCCCGTGATAAATCAATGTAAAATAAAAAATTGCTTTTTGAATCAAGATTTTTGGTATAATTATTATAAAACTCATCGTTTGCTAATGTTTTTTTAAGCAAATACGAATGATGAAGCTCTGTTAATGCAACTTTAGACGAGCTAAACACAAGGTAATTATCTAAATAAGTGAAATATGTTGTAGGGACACGGTTAAATATTTTTCCAAAAAACAAATCACCTAATTGCTTTATTGGCAACGAATAAGCAGGATAGGAAGTCTCTGCATCTATCACACAATTAAATTTGTACGACTCCGGCTCGCGATGTTGAATTTGGGCGATATTTGAAATTAGTGCATTCATTCCTTCCTCAGTTTGACTTCTGCTCTTTGTTTTAATAAATAAATATTCCGATTTTAATGAGTCGGTTGCTGATTGCTGATTATCTGCAAAAGCCATAACAACTTCACCATCAATAATATTATTAAACAATCCTTCTGCATCTATCAGATATTGTTTTTTAAGTATGTTAATTTGAGTATTGTATTCGTTTATTTTTCCACTCGATTCCAAATAAGTTTTGTAGTCTGTTAAATAATCTTTAAAATTACTAATTCCTAAAAAGACATAAGAATACACATTGCTCGGAAGCACATTTGCCGCTTCAAATTTTTGAGGCGCCTGACGCAAAAAAATATTCATATAATTCACAATTGAATCGCCCGGGTAAGTAAATCCGTTAAACATAAACATATCGGGTTTAACATGAAAATCTATTTCGCTCCAATCGGCAAAATTTGTAAGTGATGTAATACTTTTCTGATAGTTTGGTGCAAGATGAAAAGCTGCAAGCTTAGGAAAAATTTTATTGTTTAAATAAATATTACCATCAACATTTTTTCCTGAGGTTTCCTGAACTTTGCGAAATCCCGGATTATTTAACAACGTGTAATCGGATTGTAACTGAAGAATAGCTGCTTCAACAAGCATTGACGATTCGCTAAACACAAATACGCCCTTAGGCATTCCCCAATAGAAGTGATTAATGTTACAATTTTCGGGCAATCCGGTTTCGTGTAATTGAACATTGTTATAAGAACGTTCACTTATTTTTATTGAATCACCAAATTCACTTTTTAAAAAAGCATTTACTTTTTCTTCTGAAATAAATGAGCCAAAGTTCATTAAATAAAGCACTTCGTATCTTTTTTTACCCGATAAATGAACCGAAATAATTAACGGACCCTTTGCCGAAACAGTGTTAAGTTCTTTTGAATGAGAAAACAAACGAGCTAACCACGAAACTTGTTTATTAAGTTTTGAGATTTCAGGAACTTGTGTAAGTAATTGCCAAACATTACTTTTATTCTGTACATTGTTAAATAAAATATTTACATTTTTACACTCAATAACCAATGCGGCATCGGTTGGTACAGCTTTTAAAAGTTGAGTTACTACAATCTCTTCTTTGTTAAAATAAAAGTAACCTATTACCGAGCCAGAAATAATTATTAATGCTAACAAAAGAAATATAATGTTCCGAACAATTTTATTCATTGATTTTGAAATTTCACTTCAAAACTAATATTAATAAATAGAATTATTTGATGTAAACTCAAAACTTATCAAACTTAACGTTTAATAACTCGAATTGTAAAATATTAAACAGGTGTCGCCCTAAATAAAAGGCTATTCAAAAATTATTTTTTGCCAGTTTCTTTTTTATTTTCTTCTTTTGTTTCCTGAGGCATAACTACTGCATCTACTGTTTCTGTTTTAGGTTGTTTGCCTTTTAAATAATCGGGAAGTTCCATGCCTGCCATTTTAAACAAATCTTCGAAAGGAGGAATTGCACCCAACATTCCCGCAAGAAAATTTGCTGTTGAAGATTTTCCATTGGCATTATTCGATGAACCATTATCCCAAACAGTAACTTTATCAATTTTCAAATTCTTAATTGCTTCTACCTGATATTTAACTAATTCGGGTAATTTATCTGCAATCATCAACATAACCGCATCGCGTGAATTGTTATTAGCAGCTTTTACAAGTTTCGCAAAACCTTCTGATTGTTTCGTTAAAATCTCATAAATACCACGTGCCTGAGCGTCCATTTTAAAGAAGATAGCATCTCCATCACCTTTGGCAATACGGCGTGTTTGTTCAGCTTTTGCTTCTGCATCAATTTCTACTTTTTGTTTTTCAATTTCAGCCGGAACAATAACATTAGCCACCTGTGAAGCTTTATCTCTTAAAGCACGGACAGTTTCGGCAGATTGTTCGGCAGAATATGCTTCTTCGAGTGCTTTTGCACTTTTAACTTTTTCGGCAGCAATAGCTTTACGATTTGCTTCTGCTTCTTTTTCACGACGGTCGGCAACTGAATTTGCAATAGTAATTTTAGCAAGGTTTTCACCTTCAACAGCAGATGCATCGGCAGAAGCAACCTTGATTCTTTGTTCCTGCATAGCATTTGCTTCACCTACTAATCCATCACGATTTTTCTCAGCAACTACTTTTTTCGCATCATTAATAGCTTTAGAAGCGGCTTCTTTACCCAAAGCTTCAATATAACCCGATTCATCTTTAATATCGGTAACGTTAACGTTAATTAGCTTTAAACCTATCTTTTTTAACTCAGCTTCAACATTTGATGATACGTTTGCCAAAAATTTATCACGATTACTGTTTATCTCCTCAATATCCATAGTTGCAACAACTAACCTTAACTGACCAAAAATAATATCTTTTGCCAAATCATGTATCTGTTGTTGTTTCTGCCCGAGTAAACGTTCAGCTGCATTCTCCATTATACCAAACTCTGTTGAAACCCCTACAGTAAAACGTGATGGAACATCCACACGGATATTCTGTTTACTTAAGGCACTTGTAAGATTTACTTCTATAGAAATAGGTGTCAGATCGAGAAACTGATAATCCTGAAAAACCGGCCAGATAAATGCAGCACCTCCGTGAATACATTTTGCTGAACGACCACCTTCCTGAGTGTTTTTGCCAACTTTTCCATAAACCACTAAAATACGGTCGGACGGGCATCGTTTGTATCTTCTGAAAATGGATACAATCATTATAAAAACAAATAGAGCAGCACAAATAATTACAATTAATTCAATAGGCATATTTCCTCCTTTTTATTTAGATTAATGTTATATAATTTATTTATAATTTTTTACGACAAGAATATTATTATCAATAACCTCTGTTACAATTACAATTGTTCCGGTTTTAATGTTTTCTGTTTCATCTGTAATTGCATCTAATTCACGAAGAGCACTTTGCACCTTTACTTGAATCTTTCCCTGTCCCTTTCGCGAAGCAGGAATTGGAATATAAACCGAACCAGTTTTATTAATAGCGTTTTTAATATCAAGATTTCCTGTTTCAACTAATTTGCTCATAAAATAAAAAATGCTTGACATAATAACCATCATTATTAATCCGCATAAAACAGAAATCAAAACAATAAGCACATTCCCTAAACCAGCATTAACACATGCGATACCACTCCACCCCAAAATTGTAAAAAATGCTGTCATGTTCTTTAGTGTAAAGAACTGAAAGGGCATACCTTGATCGCTATCAATTGCAGAATCTATATTTCCCGAAGCATCATGATCTGTATCACCAACAATAAGTGAAAATATTAATTGTAAAACAAAAATAAGTGTAAATGGAACAGCAATCATCCAATATACCTTCTGGACAGTTAAAAGAGCGTCCCACCAAGCTGAAAAATCTGTGAACATAAAATTAAAATTATTAATTTACAAACTTAATTGTTTTTTTTAATAATCGAAAGTTATTTATTTAGTATCTTTCCATAATTTCAATATTTTTAATTTATAAGGTATAAAGGTATATGGTATAAGCAATTAGCCGTCATGCCTTATTCCCTTTAGAAACCATGTTTGATGCGATGAAAAATATTATTGATGCGGATAGAACATATATACAAAATGGTGACGCAATAGAAGGATGGATGTTTGTAAATCATATCGCATTGCAATTTTATTACCTTATTTACCAACAGTTAATTGCCCACAAACTCATTAAAAATACTCAGTTACTGATTTTTTAAAGTTTACTCACCGAATTAAGAAAGTTAAAATCAATGGTAATTGGCATCTTGCCGAAATAACAAAACCAGTACAATCTCTGCTTGAAAAATTGAATTTAGATATTACTTAAAAAATTTGCGGAGTTAAGGATTAAAATCGTCCCTATTTTATTTGAAACTCAACCATTAATACTTAACAAAATCGGCTTTTATTTCTTCATCTGAGTTTGTTATACGTAATGTGTATTTTCCTTTAGAATAACTACTTACATCTATTTCGATGTGGTTAAATCCAACAACCATGTTAATGTTATTTGAATAAACTATTCTCCCTGTTTTGTCAATTATTTCGAGTTTGGAATTTTCTGCAGCTTTAATATTTAAGTTAATGTTTAATTTGTTATCAGTTGGGTTTGGAAATAAGCTAAGTAAAGTTTGATTTTGAATTAACACTTTGCACGCTTCGTTATTTGTGTTGTCTATTTCTGTTTTACCATTCGACAACGAACCTTTAACGCAAACATAAGATGGCATATTACTTTCGTTAATTGGTATTTGCGAAACAAAAGTATAATATTTTATTTCCGAAAGTATTGTTCCCTTATAAATTTCTAATATTGGAGTGTTTTTATTTGTATTTAAAACTAATTGTGGATTTAAAATAGGCATTGTTCCTTGATTAGCAATTGTAATTATTGCCGATAAATAGCCATTATTAATTGTTGTCTCTAAATTTAATAATGCTAAATCGTAAATTTCCGGAACTACTTTTATTTCGTTGTTTGTGGAGTCAACACATCCATGCGAATTTCGAACTTTTAACCAAACAGTATAATTGCCAGTATCTGCAAAAATATGCAAAGGACTATATAACTGACTCTGACCACTATCGCCAAAATTCCAGTAATAATATATTGCATCTAACGAATTGTTCGTAAAATTTACCTCCAATGGTGGCGGACCAATGCTTACAGAACTTACAAAATCGGCAGTTGGATTTGAATATACAGGTATAATTTTAGAAGTTGAGTTAATACAATCAACATCAGATGTAACAGTTAGTGAAACGATATAATCGCCTGTACTATTATATGTTGTGTATGATGATGAATCTGCTGATGTTAAGCCATTCCCAAAATCCCAGTTCCATTTATTAATATTTCCAAATAAAATATATGAAGTATCAATAAAATTTATGGGCGTGCCAACACAAGCACTATCACCAATAAAACCAGCCATTGGTGGCGACGAAACTGTAACTATTTTAGTAATAGTGTCGGCACAACCATTTGATGTCCAGATATATAATTTCACATTAAACTGACCTATTGAGTTATAAACGTAGTTTGGGTTTTGAAAAGAAGAAGAGTCTCCACTACCAAAATTCCACTTCCATTCTTGAATTGAGAAAATTGGAATTGCCTCACTTAAATCGAAAAAGTAAGTTGAATTACCCAAACACGCTGGCGAAAAATCGAAGTTTGCAGTTGGTGCTGGTTTTATTTCAATTGTTTTGGTAATAGAATCGGTGCAACTAATATTACTTGTAGATATTAACTTAACATTATAAAAGCCAAGATTTTGAAAAACATGAGTCGGATTTAAAATACTTGAAACGCTATCATCGCCAAAACTCCATAATGAAGTATAACTCCCTGTAACCGTAGTTAAATTTGTAAAACAGCTGTTTTCACCAAGACAATTTCCACCAACACTAAAGTTAACAACTGGCAATGGATTTACAACTAACTGGCTCTGCAATGTATTTGAACAGCCATTTGAAGATAAAACAGTTAATAACACAGGAAAAGTTCCTGCCGAATCAAATGTAACAGAAACCACAGAATCATTTAATGCTGGAGAATTTGCAATATTCCAATTCCACGAAATTAATGAATCGCCAACTATTGTTGTTGATGTATCAGTAAATATTGTAATATTTTTTTCGCAAACATTACTTGTAATAAATCCAACAATAGGTGCAATACCAATCATATTAATAAAAATAGTGTCAGATGATGTGCATCCATTATAACTTATTGAGTGAATAATATAATTGCCTGAATCAGTAATAGTTGTAAACAATGCAGTATCGTTGGTTGGCTCCCACCAGCTTGTATTAATTAAATTATTGCCACTAACTGGCGAAATAATATTCCCATAACATAAATTAGTGTCGTTTCCTAAACTTAATTGTAATTTTAAGCTATCAATATAAACATAAAAAGTATCATTAAAAGTACAACCTGAATTATCTGTCATTTGAACAGTAAATTGCCCGCCAACAGTTGATTGAAAAACATTTCCGGTATCTCCGTTTGACCACACAAAGGAGCTTATACCACTCTGAATAACAACATGTTTAATGGTGTCACCAAAACAAATTGTAGAATCTATAACCGATAAATTCGGAAATATCACATTAATTGAATCGGTAGAAGTAAAACCAAAAATATCGGTAACAGTAACCGAATAATTTCCAGATGAAGAAACGGCTAAAGTAGAATCAACCGAAAGAGTATCATTACTTCCTGCTTTTGTCCATGCGTAATTTGTAAATCTTACTCCTGCATGTATTGTTGTATCGCAAAAATTATTTGCTGAAATATCGGGACCAAGATAAACTGGTGGGGTATATTTGTCATACAGATATTGAATGATTTGATTTTGTTCTGTTGATGATAAAATCCTATTATATAAAATAATCTCAAACATATCACAGTTCATTGGAAGTATTGAAGTTGTATTCCACCTTGAACCGACAATTGCATTGTCAAAGGCAAAAGCGCCTGCGCTACTAATTGAATCAGCAAAAACATTATTCAAGTATGTTTTTAATGTAGTACCATCTGTTGTTATTTGATAAATTGCAGGATTAGTAATAAAGTTGCTTTGATATAAGACAGAATTATTATTTCTATGGGCACTCATTGTGCCATTTATATCCAGAAACGCTATCAGATTATCTGGCGAATTATTATCAACTGAATTAATATTGTTAACGAATACTAAACTTCCTGAATAATTATATGAAGTAATTATTTTTTGTACAAAAAAAAGTGTGATAGAATCATTAAATAATGTACTACTAAAAGATCCTTTTATATAATCATCAACACCATCAAAAAAAACTGATGGTTGATTATTCATCTGAGAATTTATCGAGGAATAAACAGGTTGTTTATTAATATCTGACTGTGTTACTAAAATATTATTTACACTTTTATCATACCAAATATCAACTTTACCATTTATTGTATCAACAGAATCGGCAGATA
>MENF01000194.1 GCA_001769035.1 Bacteroidetes bacterium GWA2_32_17 | reverse complement strand
ATCATCCGCAAATACCTGAGCTAAATTACCGGATTTATCCTTAGATTTGGGGGAAATTATTTTGAATGTTTCACTTTAATCTTATAAATCATAGTTCAGACTGTTTATTGTATTACAATTTTCTCTATTTTAGTATTAACTCCGTTATTAACTTTTACAAAGTAAATGCCTTTAGGAGCATAAGAAAGGTCAACTTCGGCAGTGTTTTTATAATTGTTAGGAGTTGAGTAATAAATTTGTTCTCCAAAAACATTTAATACTTCAATTGCTCTTATATTGTTAGTCTGAGTAATTGTAAATTTACCTTTAGTTGGGTTTGGGTATAGCATATTAGCATTGCTGTAGTTTTCTTTTATTCCAACAATTTCAGATAAAGGTCGCCTCCATATACCAATTGCACCTACATAAATATAATTTCCTTTAATTGCTATTGAACGTGAGCCATATAACAATCCATCATTATTAACAGTAGTCCATAAATTTCCGCCATTAGTTGATAAATACACACCAAATGAAGTTGTTGCAAAAATATTTGTTCCGGAAGTATCAAAATCCCAAGTAGGAGAATTTATTGAATCTGTCAGTGTCCATGAATTACCATTATCAGTTGATAAATATAACCCATTAGAAATTCCTGCAAAAATATTTGTGCCATAATTACCAATAGAATGTATCCACAAATCTGTAAGTCCACTATTAACCGCAGTCCAGTTGCTCCCATTGTCAGTTGATAAAAACATACCACCATTAATTGTTCCTGCAAAAATATTATTACCGTTGATTAAAAGAGACGTTACACTCGGATCGTAAAGACCATTATTTACAGGTGTCCAAAGCCCACTTGTATCAGTAGATAAAAATACACCCCCGGAACCAGTATAATAATTATCTGCTCCTGCAAAAATATTTGTTCCGCTTACAGCTAATGAAGTAAGAGTATCGTTTGATAAACCAATATTAGTCCAACTGTTGCCGTTGTTAGAAGATAAAAATACGCCATTAGTATTAGTTGCTGCAAAAATATTTGTTCCATTAATAACTATTGAATTAACAGAACTCCATTCTAATAACACATAAGTCCATGAATTTCCATCATCAGTTGATAAAGCAATACCATAATCTGTACCTGCATATATATTAGTGCTATCAGTTGCAATTGAAAGAACGTTTGAACTATCAAGACCGATTTGCTGCCATTGGGCAAAAGCATTGTACGATGTACTTTGTACAATGTACAACGTAAACAGAACTGGTGCGAGAATAAAAAAGAGCTTTTTCATATTGGTTTAGTTTATAAGTTATACAAAGATATATTTAATTAAATTAACTACAAAATATATTATTTAAAAAAGCATCCATATAAGTATTCATTGTACTTGCTGCATCAATACGGTTATCGAGAAAATACCGCATACGGTAGTACCGTTTTACATGGTCTTCGGGCGAGTTAAGAAGAATCTTAAAACTATCCGCTTCAATAGCCGAAATTTTATTGCCGTAGGTTATATACCTGTCGTTATTAAGAACATCGTAAATAGTTTGCGATATGCCAATTCTAAATAGAGTCTGTCCATAATGTCCGATTTTTTCGTTATGCCCCAGTACGCTTCGCTACGGGGTAAACTTGTTTTGAAAACAGTCATTTACATAAGTAAACTCCTTGGTTTTCAAAACTTCGCATGCCTCAAACTCGAACATTATGAATCAGACTCTCGACTTTATGGACAGACACTATTAGGGATGAGATAATAAATCGGTTATAATCAAATCGTATGACATTACAGACAAACAAATTATAATAATTTGGCGAATAAATTTTATTTAGCAAAAATATAATTTTAATTTTGTCTTTACGTTTATGCAGTTTAAATGAGTATAATAACATTTTTAAAAAGTCGTAAGTTTTTTATTCATATTGGTTTAGCTATTGGGGTTACAATAATTCTGCTAATTACAAGTTTTTTTTCAATAAACTTATACACTCACCATGGCGAAGCTATTTCGGTCCCTGATTTAAGCGGATTATCTTTTGAACAATCGCAGCGTATTGCTGATAATAAAGGATTTATAGTAGAAATATCCGATTCTGTTCATTTTCAGGATAAAGAAAAGGGAACCGTTGTTTCGCAGGAACCAGTTCCCAATAGTAAAGTTAAAACTGGTCGAACTATTTATTTAGTAGTAAATGGTATTGAAGCCGAAAAAGTTCCAATGCCCGATTTAACAGGCATTTCGGTTAGGCAAGCAACTTCCGATGCCGAACTTTTTGGATTAAAAATAGGAAAACTAAGTTATGTTCCCGATATTTCTACTACTGTTTTAGAACAAAAACACAAAGGTAAACCAATAAAAACCAACACATTAATTTTAAAAGGAGCTACTATTGATTTAGTTGTTGGTAAAGGCGAAAGTAACGAAAATACTTTTGTTCCTGATGTTACAGGGCTCACTTATATTGAAGCCGAGCAAAAACTATCATCTCTTTCTCTCAATGTTGGAGTAGCAATTTACGACAATTCTATTAAAACAACACGCGATTCGTTAAATGCAAAAATTTGGAAACAACATCCAAAATCAATGTCAGATAACTCAATAAAATTAGGTAGTTATATTGATATTTGGCTTACTATGGATAATGATTTAATTCCCGAATCGGCAACCGAAAACAATTCACAAAATGATATATAAAACATTAGAATATTTAATAATCATTCTATTAGCAAGTGTTTATGGTGCAAATGCACAAGTAGTTTTATTTCCATTGCAAACTAATCCTACATTAGAAAAACATTTCGAGAAATATGGTTCAAATATTAAATCAAACACATCAATTAGCGACACACTTATATTACCGTTTTTCGATGACTTTTCTAAAGATGCCGTTTATCCCGATTTATCAAATTGGCTCGACGACCAGGTTTTTATTAACCAGTCTTTTGGCGATAATCCACCTTCGCTTGGCGTTGCAACTTTTGATGCCTTAAACTTTGCCGGCGAGCTTCATTCAAATGCAAGTACTACAGCTTTTTTAAGCGATTCGTTAACATCAAAACCAATAAATTTGGCAAATCACACCGACAAAAACCCAATATCAATTTCTACATCATTATTATATTATTATAATTCTTATTCGGGAAGTTATTACACTGCCGATTCGCTTATATATATATTAAATTCAAGTTATCACAACTGTAATACAGACCCTACTACTTATAATGTTGATATGGTAATTTATTACGATTCACTCGGGTATGTAACTAATGTAAGCAATTTTCTGTACACATACGATTCAATTACAGAATTATACACTCATATTGATTACTATTTGTATTTTACATATTCACCTGCCGATTCAATTTATTTAAGTTTTTATTACCAACCTCAAATATCGGGTGGTTATGAACCTGTTACTGACGATTCTCTTGTTTTGGAATTTAAAACTCCAACAACTTCGTGGGAACATATTTGGGCAAAGCCCGGTGAAAATAATAAACCATTTGAACAAGTGTTAATTCCGATTACCGATTCTTCTTTTTTTGTTAATGGATTTCAATTTCGCTTTAAAAATTATTGTAAACTACATATTTATCCAAGCCCAGGATATGCAAGCAATATAGCTTTCTGGAATATTGATTACGTTAAATTAGATAAAAATAGAAATTACACCGATACCGTTCACAATGACATTACATTTGTAAACACATTGGACACCATTTTAAAAAACTTTAAATCAGTTCCTTGGGACCATTATCAGTCGGTTGAAAATTACCAGTATGGTAAACTTAAATTTACTTTCAGAAACCTATTCGACACATTAAAAATTGCAACTAAAAACTATAGTGTTAAAAATAAAACAAATAATTCTTATGTTTTTTTTAATAGAAGCTTAGGAAGTGAAAATATTGAAGCTTTTTCCGATTCAATTTTTAATCAAACCGACACATCAAAGTATTTTCCGGCAACTTTGTCAGATAAAGCAGATTTTGAAATAATAATAAGTTTAACAAATAGTGTTTTAGAAACTAATACTCCATATCGTTGGAACGACACATTGATTTATCACCAAATGTTTGATAATTATTATGCTTACGACGATGGCACACCCGAAATGGGTATTGGATTGTCGGGCGAAGGTACTCAAAACGGTAAATTTGCTTTTAAGTTTTACACTCTTAAACCAGATACCCTGCGTGGAGTTAATATGTTTTTTAATAAAACATTAAACGATGCTAACGTAAAGAATTTTTATTTAACAGTTTGGAATAACGTTAATGGAAAACCCGGACAAGTTATTTATAGTAAAATGGGCGTAGTGCCTATGTTTCATGGATTAAATGAGTTTCAATATTATAGTTTAGACACATCAATTTTTATAACCGACACATTTTATATTGGTTGGATTCAAACTACACAAGAACTTTTAAATATTGGATTCGACTTAAATAACGATAACTCATCAAAAGTGTATTATAATTTCGAAGGTTACTGGTATAATATTCCTTATGCAGGCACACCAATGATTCGACCAGTTTTTAGTATAAATCCAATTAACAGCATAACCGAAAATACTATAAATAATAAATTACATATTTATCCTAATCCTGCCTCAGGTTTTATAATTATTGATAATTCAGCTCATTATAAGTTTCAAATTTTCGACATAACGGGTAGAATTATTTTAGAAACTATTCCTGCAAATAACCAAATTGATGTTACTAAAATTCCAAATGGTCTTTATATTATAAAAGCCATTAACGGCAAACAACAACTTACAAGCAAGCTCATTATTAACAGACTGTAAAATGTGCGAAGAAGAAAATGTTTTAAACGAAGAATCAACTGACCTATTCGAACATCACAAAATTATTGTTGATAAAGGTCAATCGTTATTGCGAATTGATAAATTTTTGTGCTTACGGCTCGACAATATTTCACGAAACAGAATACAAAATGCTGCCAATGCTAATTGCATTTTAGTTAATAATTTATCTGTAAAATCGAATTATCTCGTTAAATCAAACGATGTTATATCTATTGTTTTACCTTACCCTCCAAACGAAAAAGAAATTCTACCCGAAAACATACCTTTAAATATTGCTTATGAAGATGATGATTTAATTTTAATAAATAAACCCGCCGGAATAGTTGTTCATCCTGCTAAAGGAAATTATACAGGTACACTTGTTAACGCACTTTTATGGTATTTTAAAGATTTACCATCATTTAATAAAAAAACTGTTCGACCAGGTTTAATACACAGAATTGATAAAGATACTTCGGGCATACTTGTAATAGCAAAAACCGAATTAGCACATTCAATCCTTGCAAAACAATTTTTTGATAAAACAACCGAACGAAGCTATATCGCTTTAGTTTGGGGAATTTTTAAAGAAAAAACAGGAACAATTATCGGAAACATTGGTCGCTCACCACGCGATAGAAAGAAAATGGCAATTTTTCCAGATAACGATTTTGGCAAACATGCAGTTACTCATTATAAGGTGTTAGAAGAATTTAGATATACTTCATTAGTAGAATGTAAATTAGAAACAGGACGCACACATCAAATAAGAGCTCATTTTGAGCATATTAAGCATCCTCTTTTTAATGATAGCACTTACGGGGGCAATAAAATAATAAAAGGAAACAATTTTTCCAAATATAGCCAATTCGTTGAGAATTGCTTTCAAATTTGCCCTCGTCAAGCACTTCATGCCAAATCGTTAGGATTTTTTCATCCAAGCACAAAAAAATGGGTTTTTTTCGACTCAAATTTACCAGACGACATGAAAATATTAGTTGATAAATGGAAGAATTATAACATATCTGATTGATATACTGTGATTTACAACACGATAAATTTTTTTTCATTTTTTTGAACAACGAAAAAACTATTAATATACATTTGCACCGTTAATAAACATTTAAATACTTATGAAAAAACTTTTTGGACTTTTAATGATTGCAGGAATGATGTCATTCGTTGCATGTGGACCTAGTGCAGAACAAAAAGCTGCTGAACAAGCTCGTCTTGATTCTTTAACAGCTGATTCAATTGCTCAAGTAGAAGCTGCTGCTGCTGCTGAACAAACAAGAGTTAATGATTCTATTGCTCAAGTTGAAGCTGCTGCTGCTGAACAAGCAAAAGCTGACTCTATTGCTAATGCACCTAAAGGTAAGAAAAAATAATTTTTTCTTTAAAACCTAAAAAAGGCTGGCATTTATGTCAGCCTTTTTTTTGTCAAAATTTTTATATATAAAAATTCTTATATTACTTATTTTAATACCATTCAGCAGTTTGTGAAAATTTGATATTTTTTTTCGCATATATTTTAAAAATAATTTATTAAATTATATTTTTACAATATTATTTGTAATTTTAAGGCAATAAATAAACACAATTTTTAATTAATTAAAAACCTTAATATATGAATTTTGAATATACCGAAGAACAAAAAATGATTCAGCAAGCTGCAAAAGATTTTGCTGAACGCGAATTGTTACACGATGTTATTGAAAGAGACGAAAAATCTATTTTTCCTACAGAAGCTATGAAAAAGTTAGTTGAATTGGGATTTTTAGGAATGATGACCGATCCAAAATGGGGTGGCGGTGGAATGGATACCATTTCTTATGTTCTTGCAATGGAAGAAATTTCAAAAATTGATTCTTCAGTTGGAGTAGTTATGTCTGTCAGCAATTCACTTGTTATGTGGGGACTTGAAACATACGGAAATGATGCACAAAAAGAAAAGTATTTACGTCCGTTAGCAACTGGACAAACAATAGGTGCATTCCTGTTATCAGAACCAGAAGCAGGTTCTGATGCAACTTCACAACGTACCACTGCTGAAGATAAAGGCGATCATTATTTAATTAACGGAACAAAAAACTGGATTACAAATGCTAATTGTGCATCAACTTATATTGTAATAGCTCAAACATACCCAGACAAGAAACATAAAGGCATTAATGCAATTATTGTTGATAAAAACACTCCCGGTATAACATTAGGCCCACACGAAAAGAAAATGGGTATGAGAAGTTCCGACACTCACTCAGTAATGTTTAACGACGTTAAAATTCCAAAAGAAAATCGTATTGGCGAAGATGGTTTCGGATTCACATTTGCAATGAAAACTCTTGATGGTGGTCGTATTGGAATTGCTTCACAAGCTTTAGGAATAGCATCAGGAGCATTTGAGCGTGCAGTAAAATATGCAAAGGAAAGAAAAGCATTTGGTACAGAAATAGGAAATCATCAGGCTATTGCATTTAAATTATCTGATATGGCTGTTAAAATTGAAAATAGCCGTAATCTTTGTTTAAAAGCAGCATGGTTAAAAGATCAGCATTTACCATACGGAATAGCAAGTGCAATGGCTAAACAATATTGTGCAGATATAGCAATGGAAGTTACTACCGAAGCAGTTCAGATTCATGGTGGTTATGGCTATGTTGCCGAATATCATGTTGAACGTTTAATGCGAGAAGCAAAACTTACTCAGATTTATGAAGGAACCTCTGAAGTACAAAAAATTGTAATTTCAAGATCAATTTTAAAATAATTTTGTAACTTGTAAACAGATAATTAAATGACACAAAGTTGATGAAGTACAAGATTGGAAAAACAAGATTGGAAAGACGAGATTGAGAGGACATTTAATCTTTATCGAAGTTTCGGGACAATCTACATCAATCTCATTCAATCTTATCAATCTTCATCAATCTGATTGTAAATAATATCAATAAATAAATAAAATAATTATATGAAAATATTGATTTGTATAAGTAATGTACCCGATACTACAACAAAAATTAAATTTACTAATAACAATACTACTTTTGATGTTGCTGGTGTTCAATGGATTATTAACCCATGGGACGAACTTGCTTTAACAAGAGCAATTGAATTAAAAGAAACTAATGCAGGAACAATTGAAAACATTACTGTTATTCATGTTGGATTAAACACCTCAGACCCTACAATTAGAAAAGCTCTTGCAATTGGTGCCGATAAAGCAATTCGTATTAATGCCGAAGCAAAAGATTCTTATTTTGTAGCAGCACAAATTGCAGAATTTGTAAAAAAAGAACCTTTTGATGTAATTCTTTGTGGCATCGAATCAAGCGATTATAATGGATTTTCGGTTGGTGGAATGTTATCAGAATTATTAGATTATCCTTCAGTTTCTGCTTTATCAAGTTTAGAAATTGCAAATGCCGAAATAAAACTAAAACGTGGAATTGATGGCGGACATGAAGTTATATCTATTGTTACTCCTTTTGTTGGTATTGTTCAAAAAGGCATTGCAAAAGAAGCAAGAATACCAAATATGAGGGGAATTATGATGGCAAAAGCAAAGCCATTACAAGTAGTTGAACCTGTTTTAATTGACAACTTTACAGAATTTGTGAGTTTTGAATATCCAAAACCAAAAGCTACTTGCAAAAAAATAGACCCCGAAAATGTAAAAGAATTAATTAATCTGCTTCACAACGAAGCTAAAGTAATTTAATAGTGTTTTTAAATCATAAATCGTAATTCATAAATCGTAAATCATATAAGGTATGTCAATATTAGTTTTTGCTGAAAATTGGGATGGAAAGTTTAAAAAACAAACTTTTGAACTTGTTTCGTATGCTAACTCATTAGCAAAGTTGTTAAATAGTTCGGTTGTTGCTCTTTCTATTGGTAAAGTAGAAGATGATGAACTAAAAAAACTTGGAAATTATGGTGCAACTAAAATTTTAAACGTTTCCGATAATCGTTTAAACACTCTTGATAACAAGGCATTTACAATTACAATTGCTCAAGCAGCAATTAAAGAAAATGCCAATATTATTATCTTTCCTCATAATATAACAGGAAAAGCAATTGCTTCTCGTATTTCAGTAAGATTAAAAGCAGGATTAGTTACTGGGGTAAATGGGTTACCAACATCAACAGACCCATTTACAATAGTTAAAAAATCATTTACATCTAAAGCTTTTGCAAACATTGTTATAAAAACTCCTGTTAAAATAATTACACTTTTCCAAAATGCTTTTGGTATAATTGAAAGTCCAGCAAGTCCTGTAATTGAAGCTTTTGCTCCTGAAATAAACGACAGTGATATAAAAACAATAGTTAAAGAAGTTAATAAAGTTACTGGAAAAATATTACTAACTGATGCAGAGATAGTAGTATCTGGTGGGCGTGGAATGAAAGGACCAGAAAACTGGGGTGCAATAGAAGAGCTTGCAAAACTTTTAAATGGAGCAACAGCTTGTTCGCGACCTGTTTCGGACGAAGGTTGGCGTTCTCACGAAGAACATGTTGGACAAACCGGAAAAATTATTGCACCAAATATTTATTTTGCTTGTGGAATTTCAGGTGCTATTCAGCATTTGGGAGGTGTCAGCTCATCAAAATATATTGTTGCTATAAACAAAGACCCCGAAGCACCAATTTTTGAAGTAGCCGACTATGGCATTGTTGGCGATGTACAAAAAATTTTACCAGAAATTATTAATGCAGTAAAGGAACTTAAAAGTTAATAAAAATTTTATTACCATAAAAACCCTAACAAGATTAATAGGCTTGTTAGGTTTTTTTATTACTTTTGCACAATTTATTATTTAAAATTCTAATTATGAAATTACTATCAACTTTAATAATATTTTTGAGCAGTTTTACTTTGTTTGGTCAGGATAGTTTGAATAAACCACGTTCAACACCCGAAATTCCTGATTCAGCATTTAACGAAATGGGCGTTTCTGTATCACCATCAAGTATGCACCTTGCAATAAAGCCAGGTGCATCTGCTGTTGTAAAAGAAATTCGCATAAAAAATTCAACCAAGCAATTATATAAATTTAATATCGCATATAACGATTTCGAAATGGGACGAAACGGTAAACCATTATCATTAAAATCTGGCGAAGGCAAATATGGATTATCAAAATGGCTCAATATTGCCCCCTCATATTTTGAATTAAAACCTCAGGAAGAAATTAAATTAAAAGTAGTAATTGAAATACCCGATGTTGAAGAAGCATATCGGGCAGCATGGACAATAATAACAATTGATCAGGTAGTTGACCGTCAACCTCTTGATGCTACCACTCACCCCGAACGATTAGCATTCGGTATAATTCCAAGTATTGGGTTTGGAGTTTATGTTTATCAAAATCCACCTAATGTTAAAATTAATAGCGTTCAAATTGATAAGTTTTTGTATAAAGACAGTTTAAATAAAAGAAAAATTGAAATGACTGTAAAAAACACCGGCGATGGCATTAGCTTTTGTACTTCATACGTTGAACTTACAAACACTAAAACAGGCAAACAAGAAAAACTTCAGGTAAAAAGATTTACAATATTACCTCAATATTTCAGAGACTTTTTTTATGACCTCCCAAGCGATTTGCCTTCAGGCAGTTATACGGCAGTTGGTGTTGTTGATTTTGGAAGCTCCGAAGAAATTATTGCGGCACAAACAGAATTTAATGTTCCTTAAAAAGTAACCTTTTATTTTTTTTTAAGTATAAAGGATTGTTAATATCATGTTAATAACTTTTAATTTTGTAACTTTGTAACTTAATAACCATTTGATATAAAATGGAAATTAATAGAAATAGGCAGAAATGCAATAGAACAGTAAGCAGTCCACAGTCGGCAGTCAGCAGTGGGCAGCGAACAATGAACATAGAACAATGAACTTTTTGAACTTTTTTAAACAATATAATCAGTAATTAAATAAACTAAAAAGACAAAACCAACTTTAGAGTTGAGAGAAAAGAAGAAAACGAAAAAATTCAAAATGACGTGTAGCACGTGATTCTGAAAAGCGGAAGCCGCCCGCTTAGTTAAGACCAATTTTTTTATTATTAATTTAATATTTTATAACATGAAAAAAATAATTTTAGTTTTTTCCTTTTTAGGATTGTTTTCAGCATTTTCTTTTGGTCAGTTAATTGATGAAAAGAACGTTACAGTAACAATGGATTTGCAGCCAATATTGCAATTAAACATGACTACCTCCGACCAGGTTGACTTTGTTTTTGATGATATCAGAGATTATTATGGTGGTATTATTAAATATGCAGCTACTATTCTTAAAGTATCATCATCAGTAAGCTGGGATTTGTATGCTGTTGGTACTTCGCAAGCTGGCGTTATTTGGGATCAGCAAATGACTTATAGTACTAGTGCGAACCCACTTTCTCAAAACGATTTACCATTAAGTTTATTGGAACTTCATCAATATGAAGATAACCAAAATGACCTTGGTGCATTGTTAATAACTGACTATAGTAATACATTTCAACCAACTATGACTGCAATTCCAGTAATGGGTCAAAACAGCATTTACAATAGTGCTGCACCTTATACAGCTCCGGCTGTTGGTCAAAAGTACATTAATGGAATGTTTGGAACGGGTGTAGATCAAGGTGGAGAAGGTGGAAGCTATTTAACTGAAGTACCTGTTGCAGGTTCATTTAGCGAATTCTATTATACAATAGATTATCGTATTGTTCCAAGCTTACCTGCTACTTTCCCATTTGCAGGTACAAATGCTGGTGCTGCCGATGCAAATGCAATAGTGTCACCACAGTATGCCGAACCTGGCGTTTATACTATGAATTGTAAATACGTTTTATTAGAAGACCAGTAGAAATAAAGTTAAAAAGGATTAACCAATTTGGTTAATCCTTTTTATTATTTAACAAAAATTTACCGAATGAAATTTTACGGTAATATTATTTTATTACTTATTGGTAATTTGTTAACAAATTGTGTTTATTCACAACCTTGTATAAATCCTGTTACTTCAAATTGTGCCGATGCAATTGCCGGTACAAGCGAATATATTATGACACCTGATCCTTGCAATGTTGATTTTGAGTTTAACGATATGCAAAAATATATTGCCGGAATTACATATAGCGGCTCAACACGACTAAGACTCAAAATTGATGAAATAATTGCAGGTGATTGCAAGTGGAGGCTAATGATGTATATTGACAATAATGGTTATTTACCAAATAATGAATGGGAACCATTGGTTTATTATGGAGCTTCAGGTACTGCTCCTCAATTAAATCTTATTCAGGTTAAAGTTTATAATGGCTGTGGAACTCCTTTAAATAGTGGCGTTTATCAAATATTTGCTGGAAATGTTAATTACGATATTTTAGAAATAATTCCCGCTTTACCAGATCCAAGAAATTTGCCGGGAACCTGTAGTGGAACTCAAGTTAACGCACCCGGTAGTTATTTAACTGATTATAATGAATACAATTTTAATATCGATTATAGAATTTTACCCGGATATTCTTTAAGACCCGGGGCTTACCAGATTAAAATTAATTTTTGTTTGGTTGAAGTACCTTAAACACTATACTTGAAACAAAATAGATTCTTCGCTAATCACTCAGAATGACAAAAAGGAACAGTGAACATTTTAGAACAATGAACAGTGAATAGTGAATAGTAAATAGTAGGAAGTAGGAAGTCGACAGTGAACGTAGAACAATGAACTTTTTGAACATTTTGAACTTTTTGAACATTTTTAAACAATAAACTAAAAAATATAAACGAATGAAAATTGAAATCATATAAATCACAGTTCAAGACAACAATACAATAAAATTGATTAAAGTTCTCCTAAATATAATTTTTCTTTTTGGCTTAAACTACTTTAGTTTAATTAGTTTAGCTCAAGATACATTACCCCCTCCAAGCAATTTTCAACCTGTAATTAATTCTAACAACTTGCAGTTTTCGTTTAAAAAAGCTTTGGTTGAGTTTTCAAAAGGCGAAATGATTTCTAATGTTTTATCGGTTAACAACAATAAAAATATCGAGATAAAATTTTATGCAGATATATCAATTCCAACAAAATGGAGTGCTTTAACCCAAAAAAACAAATTATACACATTAGCTCCCGGCGATAGTACTTTTATTCCCATCCATATTCTTCCGAAAATAAATTTAAGAGGCAGTTCAAGATTTTTATTTACTGTTTATTTGTACAATGAAAATGATGAACCTTATGGCTTTACTTTTTTTTATGGAGAAACCAAGAAAAATATTTCGTGGCAACTTTCTACTAATGAAAATAAAATATATTTGCTAAATGAGCAAACTACTGCACCATTTAATATTACGCTGGGAAATAGCGGTTCTGACGACCAGGATATTCATCTTACATTGTTTAACTTGTCAAAATCTGTTTCGTTGCTCGATTCTACTGGACAATTTGAGGCAAAACAGCCAATTACATTAAACTTAAAATCGCAAAAAGATACTACGTTTTACTATACTTTTTCAAAACATGTAGAACCACGCAATTACCGGCTTGTTGATATAGAGGGATATAACCCTTATAGCTTAGGCGAAGAAAAAAAATATACTGTAACTGCAAATTCAACTTCGCCAAACCCAAGTGATTATAATAAATTTAGAGCAGGCGCAAAGATTGACTTTGTGCAATTATCAGATTTATGGACAGTTAATCAATATGGAACTGATGTTATTCCACTATTAGTTGATTTGAACGCATTTAATATTCTGGGCGATAATCCTATGCTCAACTTAACACTACAGGGACAAACTTTTTTACACGATTCCTCAACAATTGTATATAATTCACAATTAACATATTCCTCAAATTATTTTACAACCAACCCTTACCAAAATGCAATGTTGTATTTGGGTTATTTTCATTCAAAATTTAATGTTCAGTATGGAAATATTACAGGCGGAGTAATGGGAACATACCAAAATGGACGGGGAATAAAAGCAGAATATTATATTAACAAAAACCAGCGTATCGGAGTCTTTTTTACAAATAGCCCAAGGTTGTTTTCGAAAAATCCCGACTATACTACTTTTGGCTTAACTCACAATTATCAGAATTCTATTTTAAGAATTAACTCTCAATTTGGGCATAGCATAAGTAATGTTCAACATAAATTTACAGATGTGTTAAATGTAAATGCTTCAACAAATTTTATAAAGAATCATACTTTTGGAATTCGAGCAGGAGTGAGTCGAAATGTAAAACAAGACTCATTAATTGTTAAATATGGATGGATGGGTGGAGTTTACTACAACGGACAATACCTGCATCAAAAAATGAACAGCAATTTAAGTGCTATGTATATTTCGCCGACTTTTGGAATTTATAGCTATGAACAACTTACAGTTAATGTTGGAAACCAATATCACCTTAACAAAAAATGGAATATATTTTTGAATAATAATTATTACAGATATTTTGAACTTTCATCAACTTTTTATAAGTCCAACTTTCAACTGAATAATCAGTTGAACTTTAATCGCGTTAACTCAAAAGCAGGAAATTTTACGCCGTTTACTTTTTATAATTTCTCACGGATTCAGGATTTCAGAGTTCAGTCGCGCGGTTTAGGTTTAAATTTAGGAAAATATAATTTAAACGAAAACTATCGCTACTTTATTAATATTCTTTCGGGTTACAACAGAGCAATTGATACGTTAAGTAAAGATTACTTCTTTTTACAATTTGCCGGATTTGTACAAATCAGAACTGTTTCGTTTTCTGCCCGATACCAACTTGGTAACAGAGGTATAAGTAAAACTTATTTTCTTTATAATAGTGCTAAAAATCCACAAAGCATTACACTTTCGCTTCGCCATCAATATGTTTTTCCGCGTCCTGCATTTGTAATGCAAAATGCTGTAAGTTACTCTTATTCTACTCTTTCCGGAAAAAGCATCAACTTTAATCCCGAATTTTATTGTTTTACAAAAGGAGGATGGCGTTTCAGAATTTTTGCCGAAATTAACTTCTCGTTAAGTGCTAATTCCGACATCAGGGAAACATATTATATGTATAGCGGAAATGGAGAAGTATCTCAACCACAATGGAATAAAGGATTTTATTTAGGCATTGGGATTAGAAAAGAATTTGGTATTCCTATTCCCAAAACAAAAAATAAATATTGCACAATAAATTTTGTGGTTTTTTATGATATTAACGGCGATGGAAAACGCGACCATAACGAAGATTTACTTGAAAACGTTGTTATTAGAACAGATGCATGGGAAATTATTACGAATAAAGATGGTGAAGCAACTTTAAAAAATGTTCCAATAGGTCAGCATCTCTTTAATGTATTCTCTATTCCCGATTTAAAAGGGTGGTTCCCACATATTAATGATACTATTACATTTTCAAAATCCGAAAAAGTTTATATTCCTTTTGCAAGGGGAGTAAAAGTTACTGGTAAAGTTTTTCTTGATAAAGATAAAATAAGTGCCGATGCCGACAAACAAATGGACTTATCGAGAATAAAAATATCGGCAATTAATGCTCGAACTTTTATTACATTAACCAGATTTGATGGAACTTTTGAATTTTATATACCAATTGGCAGCTATATTCTTACAATGGACGAAAAAGTTTTAGGTGAACGTTACCAACTTTTGCAAAATAATTTTGAACTTAACATTGACGATAAATTCGATAATTTATTCATCCCTTTTTATATAATTGAAAAACGCCGTAAGGTAAAAGTAACAAAATTCGATAACAGCGGCAACAAGGTTGACAACCCAATAATAGAAAGAGAAAATGTGCAACCTTCAAATAATCCTATAATTGAACAACCAAAACCAGAAATAAATCAACCATCTATTAATGATACAATTATTGAAGAAAAGCATGAAGATATAAAACCTATTGATGAACCCAAAGTAAATAATGAAAATAATAATGAAGACAATTATAACCACGGAAATATGTCGGATTTAAATGAATTAGATTCACTAATAAGTATTTTACTTTCTAAAACAGAGTCACCACTTAGCGAAGAAGACCTTGCTAAAATTGAAGAAAACAAAACTACTCCGAATGACCTTTCGAAATACGGAGATAAGGTTGTATATTCAATTCAGATAGGAGCTTTTATAAAAGGAGATTTACCAAGAGAAACATTAGCTAAATTAGGTAAATTAATAAAAATTGGAAAAGTAGAATCATTTGAAGATGAAAAAGGTATAACAAAGTTCTTTGTTGGAAATTATAATACATTAAATGAAGCAACATTTGCAAAAAATGAATTAACAGAAATTATTAAAGATGTTTTTATTATTGGTATTAATAAAGGTAAAATAATTACTGCAAAAAAAGCTTTTGAGCTTAATGGAAAATAAAAATAGAGTTCTATACAGCAAACGGGATAAATTTCCGCATTTTATGAATACAAATCAAGGTATAGAGGTATAAGGGA
>MENF01000193.1 GCA_001769035.1 Bacteroidetes bacterium GWA2_32_17 | reverse complement strand
TACTTTTGTAAATGACTGTTTTCAAAACAAGCATAACGAAGAAATCGGACATTATGGACAGACACTATTTATTTGTTGATTGTCCTGAAAGAACAAGGTTATACTTTGTTTTATCTTGTAGCACTGCAATAGCTTCTTTTATCACGGGGTCGCTAATGAGTAAAGCTTTTATTCTTCCTTTCTGAAAATAATAACGGCTGGCAATTTCTTGAAAAACAGATTGTTTTATTTCTTCTTTAAATACCTGAAGGTCTTTGTTTTTATCGTGTGCGAGTTTTGTTTTTAATATTTCAACTTCGTTTTTTACAAGGTCGTAATATTTTTCTTCTTTTGCTGTTTGCATTAAAGTTTTTAGGTTTTCTTCACTTTCGCTTTGATAGTCGAAATCTTTATCTTTTAAGAAATTAATAAATTGCTCGTAAATTTCGTCTGTAATTGTGAACTTTGTTATTTCGGGGATTGATTGATGTTGTATAGTGTATTGAGTCGCAAAATCGAAAATTAAATTTTTGGCAAATAGGCTTGCTTTAATATTGCTAAATTGTTCTACCTCAACATTAATGTCGGGTGTTACTCCACCACCGTCATAAACTATACGTCCGTTTTTTGTTTTAAAAGGAGTAACAAGTGAATCGGGAACCTTGCCAACGCTGCCATCGGGATTTCTATGTGTGTAATCGAGTGCCTGAATACACCTGCCACTTGGGGTATAATATTTTGCTGTTGTTACTTTTAATTTAGCATTATAGCTTAAAGGGCGAGTAGTTTGAACCAATCCCTTCCCGAAAGTTCGTTGTCCAATAACAACACCTCTGTCGAGGTCTTGAATTGCACCCGAAACAATTTCGGAAGCCGAAGCTGATCCACTGTTTACAAGCACTACAATAGGGATTTCGGGAGCAATTGGCGTCATCATTCCTGTATAAACTTTATCCCAATCTTTTACTTTTCCTTTTGTGCTGACAATAGTTTCCGATTTTGATACAAACAAATTAGTAATATTTACAGCTTCTATTAACAATCCACCTGGATTTCTTCGTAAATCGAAAATAAGATATTTAACAGCAGCGTTTTCTTTCAGCTTTGTTAAAGCATTTTTTACTTCTATATATGAACTTTCGGTAAAACTTGATAAATTAATGTAACCAATACTGTCGCTAACAACGCCATAATATTGAACTGCATCAATTTTAATTTCTTCCCGTTCAATAGTTTTTTCAATAGGTTCAGTTATTCCGGGTCTTTTAAGTTTTAAATTTATTTTTGTTTTTGGCTGACCTTTAAGTAATTCACTAACTTCACTTGTGCTTTTACCTTTAATTGAGAGACCATCAACCGCTAAAATTACATCACCTGCTCTAATATCGTTTTTTTGTGCTGGAAATCCTTCATAAGGTTCTGTAATTACAATGTAATCGCCATCTTCTCTAATAAGTGCACCAACTCCACCATATTGCCCTGTAGTCATAAACCTGAAATCTTCCATTTGCGACTCTGGAATATATACTGTATATGGGTCAAGCGAATTGAGCATTGCGTCAATACTTTTTTTGATTAAATCGCCGGGTTTGGTTTCGTCAACATAATACAAATTAAGCTCCCTGAAAAGAGTATAATAAATATCTAAATTTTTCGCGATTTCGAAATTTACACTATCATCAAATGCAACAAGAGTAATAGATGAAACTATAATAACTGTTGCAACGAGCCATAACTTTATTTTTTTAAAACTATTTCTAATCATATTGCTATTATTAAATTTTAATTTTTATTCGCTTATACTTAAAACCAGAAACCACAAACTATAAACCATCAACCAAAATAGATTACTCGCTTTGCTAGTGAGATCGCCCTAAAGAACAAGTTCAATAGGGTAAACTTCGCTAAGTTCTTCGCTAATCACTCATAATGACAAAAAGTGAACAATGAACCACAAATTAAAAATTCCAAAAACCTAAAACCACAAACTAAAAACCACAAACTAAAAACCAGAAACTAAAAACCAGAAACTAAAAACCAGAAACTCTAAACTTTTTTAACTTTATACTTTTCTATGGAACAGGGTCGAATCCATGCCCACCCCATGGGTTACACGATAAAATTCTTTTAACTGATAAATAAGTTCCTTTAAAAAGCCCATATTTATTAAGTGCTTCAATGGTATATACAGAACAAGTAGGAGAATAGCGACAAGCATTTGGTAACATAGGCGAAATGGAGTACTTGTAAATGTTAACCAACAGAATTGGTATTGCTATTAATAATTTCATCTGTTTATAATTTTATATGTATTTGATATGGACTTATTTAAAAATTTTTTTTGCCACAGATTTACAGATTATCGCAGATTATTTGCACAGATTTTTTCCAAAAAACAATCAAAGATTGTTTTAAATCTTTGTTAATTTGTGCAATCTGTGGCATATTGTCTTATATAATCATTCCCTTCCCGCTCAATCGGGATAAATCGTGTGTCTTTATTTAGTCTCCGCTCAATCGGAGCAGGCAGTAGATGTTTCATTAATCTTTATTAAACGCTGTAAAGTTAAGATTATTTTAGATTCAATTTCTTTATAATTTAGCATTTCGTCGCCAATAAATGTTAATAACAAATGCAGTTTTTGGTCTTTATTATTAAAAAGAGTTAATAAATTTTCTTTATTTAAACGATATGCTTCACGCATTATTCGCTTAATATAATTTCTGTCAACTGCTTTTTTAAATTTTCTTTTAGGAACACTAAAGGCACATTTAACCGAAACTTCCTGTGCTTCAGAAACAATAATCCATCTTGTTTTTATTGGAAAAATAACAAAAGCATTGCCTTCGGTAATTAATAAATTAATACTCTTTCTGCTTTTTAGATGTTCTGTTTTACCGAATTTAAATGACATTTTTAAAACATAATTTTAAATTCAAAATTATTATTTAACAATTTGCACTTCATATATTTGAGGCCACAATTTTCCTGTTAAATAAAGTTTGTTGTTTTGCTGGTCCCATGCAATTCCATTAAGCACATCAACTTTTTTAGTAACTTTTGTTTTATCGAGCAACCCGCTACAATTTATTTTTCCTGTTACTTTTCCAGTTTGTGGTTCAATAATAACTATGTTATCAGTTTGATACACGTTTGCATAAATTTTTCCATCAATTAATTCGAGTTCGTTTAACTGATTTACTGGTCCAATGTTATCGTAAACTTCAATTTTTTTAATTTCGCTAAAAGTTTCTGGATTTAAAACATACAAAGTATTTGAACCATCGCTCATAACAAAATTGTCGCCTAAATTTGTAATTCCCCATCCTTCGGTATTAAAGTTAAACTTATTTATTAATTTAAAAGTTGATTTCTCAAATTCAAAAGCTACTTGCGATTGCCATGTTAATTGATAAATTTTGTTTTTATAAACCACAATTCCTTCGCCAAAAACATCTTCGGGTAAATTATAACTTTGAATTAATTCGGAGTTTTGTAATTTATATTTTTGTAAAGTTGATTCACCATATTGTCCTGTTCCTTCGTATATAAAACCATTTTCGTAAATTAATCCCTGAGTATATGATTTTGAGTCGTGAGAGTATGCTTTTATTACTTTATATGTGAATTTTTCGGGTATAACATTCGATTTTAATAAAATTGTAACATTTGACACGTGCTGTTTCCCATTGTTCCATACAACAATTTGAACACTGTTATTTCCTGTGTGACATGAGTCGGTATTAATTGTGTTTTTGGCAGTTTTAAAATTTGTTATTTCAACTTTATTGTTTAACAAAATAAACGATGAATCAGGAATATAATCATTAGAGATATTTGCCTTTATTTCAATTTTATCGCCAATTGTATATAATGAAAGTGGTTTGGGGCTAATAATGTTAATTATAGAAACATCACCATTAGATGATAATGTATCTTTAGCAGAATTGTTATCATTCTTATCGTTGTTATTACAAGAAAAAAATAAAACACATACAAAGAAAAGTTGTATTGCATTTATTGACTTTAATAAAACTATGTGCTTGATAAAGAAAAGATCAAGTTTGAGGCTTGTGAAGCTGCAAAATGCAGAGTTCCGTCTAAACGGAATGAGCAAGTTTTGTCGCAAGCATAACGAAAAAATTGACGTTTTCCTGCAAGCACTAATTATTGTTTTTTTAATTTCCATTCAAAACTGTCTTTAGTGTCTTTTATCTCAATTCCTAACGATGTAAGTTGATTGCGAATGCGGTCGCTTGCTTCAAAATCTTTACGTTGTTTTGCCAATAAACGTTCATTTAATAATAAATTAACAACTTCTGAAAGAATTTTGTTGTTATTTGTTATATTTGTTTCATGAGTTAATCCAAGTATTTCAAAAGCAAAATCATCAAAAAGTTTCTTGCAATCATCAATATTTTGTTTGTCGAATTTTTCGTTACCTGCAATAGCACCATTAATTGTTTTAACAACATCAAATAAACATGAAATAACAATAGGAGTGCTAAGGTCGTCGTTAAGTGCATCAACACATTTATTGCGTATTTCGCTAATATTTACAGTTGAATTTTCTGATGGTTTAATGTTGTTTATGTTGTTATAAGCTTCGAGCATTCTGTCGAATCCTTTTTCGGCAGCAAGAAGTGCTTCGTTAGAAAAATCTAAAGTGCTACGATAATGAGCTTGTAATATAAAAAAACGAATTGTCATAGGGTTATATGCTTTTGTTAAAACAACATGCTCACCGGTAAAAAGCTGTTCGAGGGTAATAAAATTTCCTAACGATTTACCCATTTTTTGTCCGTTAATTGTTATCATGTTGTTGTGCATCCAGTAGCGGACAGTTTCTTTTCCGTGTGCAGCAACGCTTTGTGCAATTTCACATTCGTGATGTGGAAAAATTAAATCCATCCCGCCGCCATGAATATCGAAAACATCACCTAAATATTTTGTACTCATTGCCGAACATTCGAGATGCCAGCCGGGAAATCCAACGCTCCATTTCGATTGCCAACGCATAATATGTTCGGGTAATGCTTTTTTCCAAAGTGCAAAATCGAACGGATTTCTTTTTTCGTCTTGCCCATCAAGGTTACGAGTGTTAGAGTATAAATCTTCGAGAACTCTGCCCGAAAGTTTTCCGTAATGATATTTTTTTGAATACGCTTCTACATCAAAATATACCGAACCATTAACTGTGTATGCGAAACCATTTTTTTCGATTTCTTCGATAAGTTGCATTTGTTCAATAATATGTCCCGATGCACGAGGTTCGATGCTTGGTTTTTTTACATTTAATTGAGCCATAAAATCGTGATACCTGTCACTATAATATTGAACAACCTCCATTGGTTCAAGTTGTTCCAAGCGAGCTTTTTTTTCGATTTTATCTTCGCCATAGTCGGAATCATTTTCAAGATGCCCGACATCAGTTATGTTTCTAACATACCGGACTTTGTATTTAGAGTATTGAAGATAACGAAATAAAACATCGAAAGTAATTGCAGGGCGGGCATGTCCTAAATGAGGGTCGCCATAAACCGTTGGTCCGCAAACATAAATACCTACAAATGGAGGATTAAGAGGTATAAATTCTTCTTTTTTCCTACTAATAGTGTTAAATATAAATAACTTACTGCTCATTTTGATGTTTTATTAATAATAAATAATGTACGAAATTACAAAAACATAATTAATAATATTAATGTTGGGCAATCAAAACAGATAACAATAATTAAAATAGACTGCCCCGCCTAAAAACAGCAGTTATAATTCGATAGGTATCGGATTATAACGTTTCAATATATATATCACAGATGTTTGCATTAAATGCTTTTAAAATAAAATATTTTTTTCTCGTTAAAAATTTCTTTATCTTTGACTAAATAAATTTAAAAATCAAAATTGTTTTTATGCAAACCATACAAATTCAAATACAAGATAAAATTCTTCAAAAAATCGGAATTGTTGCCGTAAAAGATCGTTTACTTAAAGAAATTGAGTATTTATACTTTGAAGATGCTGCCGAAAACATTAATAAATCTTTACAGGAAAGCGGAATTAGCAATGAAAATGAACTCGAAATTGCTCGTCAAAAGTCTTGGGAACAATATAAAAACGATTTTTTAAAAGATGTGATTAAATGAAAGAATATGTATTAGGTGCTAATATTATTTTCAGTAGTCTTTTAAGCGGGAAGAATTTATATCGTAAAATATTTGAGAATTTTATTTTTTACACACCTGATTTTGCCCTTAATGAGATTAAAAATTATCAGGGAAAAATTATCAAAAAAACAAAACTTAGCAAATTAGAACTACAGGAGTTCACATTATTTATTTTTTCAAAACTTATTATAGCACCAGAATTTTATATAACTACCGAATCTCGACAAAAAGCATATAACTTATGTAAAGATATTGACATAAAAGATATTGTTTATGTTGCATTATCAATAGAATTAAATTGCACTTTAATTACTCGCGATAAACCATTATTCAATGGATTAATTGAACAAGGATATATTGATGTTGTACTTTTCGATAATTTCATATCACAAATAAACAACGAAACAGATTTGTTTAAATTAAAATAATCAATCTGCCATCAACATATAAATGCTTACATCACCACGAAATATATCATTATTCATTTCGATTCTTGTTGCAATTGTTACAGGAATTTTTTCGGCATTAATGTTTTTTATAAACAGTTCGGATATTTGGAAATATTTGTTGGTCGAAATTTTAGCAATATTTATTATTGCTTACGTTATAACATTCTATACTATACGTAAAATTCTAATAAATAAAATTACTCCTATTTACAAAATAATTCAGCAAACAGGCAATTCGAACTTAAATAACATTGATAGTTTTGATAACAAAAACCTTATTGAAGAAGCAAGCAAAGACGTAACCAATTGGTTTAAATTAAAAACCCGTGAAATAGAAAAGTTAAAAAAACTCGAAAAATATCGACGCGAATTTCTTGGAAATGTATCACACGAACTTAAAACCCCGATTTTTAACGCGCAGGGGTATATTTCAACTTTAATTGATGGAGGAATTGACGATAAAAATATTAATAAAAAATATCTCGAAAAAGCCGACCAAAGTATTAACAGACTGATTACTATTGTTAGAGATTTAGAGTTAATTTCGAAACTCGAATCGGGTGAATTAGAATTAAACCGCGAAAATTTTAACATTGTGCAATTGCTCAAAGATATTGTTGATTTGCTGGAAATGCGTGCAAACAAATTAAATATAAAAGTTCAGGTTAATTCAGGCGAAAAATCAATAATGGTAAATGCCGACAGACCACGTATTTCAGATGTAATAAATAATTTAATCGTTAATTCATTAATTTACGGTAAACAAAACGGTACTACAACAATTAATTTTTACGATATGGAAAACAAAATACTTGTTGAAGTTAGCGATAATGGTGTTGGAATTGAAGAAAAGTTTATTCCTCGTTTATTTGAACGTTTTTTTAGAGTAGATAAAAGTCGCTCGCGCGACCAAGGCGGTACTGGTCTTGGACTGGCAATTGTAAAACATATATTAGAAGTTCATGGCGAAACAATTCATGTGAGAAGCACGTTAGGCGAGGGCTCGGCTTTTTCATTTACTCTAAATAAAGCATAAAAATTAAATTTATTTTAAATCCTAAATCGAAAATCCTTAATCCTAAATAATATTATGGAAAATATTAATTATAAAATTCTTTTAGTTGACGACGAGCCCGATATTTTAGAGTTTTTAAGTTACAACTTAATTAAAGAAGGTTATACCGTTTTAACTGCCAATAACGGAAAGGAAGCAATTAAAATATCTGAAAAAGAAATTCCACATTTAATAATTTTAGATGTAATGATGCCCGAAATAGATGGCATAGAAGTTTGTGAGATTTTAAGAAAAAATCAAAATCTTTCACATTCGGTAATCACATTTTTAACAGCACGTGGCGAAGATTATTCGCAAATAGCAGGATTTGAAGCAGGTGCCGACGATTATATAACTAAACCTATAAAACCTAAATTATTTATTACACGAATAAAAGCTCTTTTAAAAAGATTCGAGTTTCCTAATAGCAAATCAACTGAAAAAGGATATATTTCAAACAATTTAATTATTGATATAGATAAATATATTGTTATTGCAAATGGAAAAGAAATTAATTTACCTAAAAAAGAATTTGAGTTATTGGTTTTACTAACATCAAATCCCGAAAAAGTTTTTACCCGCGATGAAATATATTATAGCATTTGGGGCAGCGAAGTAATTGTTGGAGATAGAACAATTGATGTTCATATTCGAAAATTACGCGAAAAAATTGGAGATAGCCATATTCAAACAATTAAGGGCGTTGGCTATCGTTTTATCGAATAAGATATTAGGGCTGATGGTTTTTAAAACCCGTTAGGTCTTAAAAAATTAAATCGTTTCAAGAACATTAGAAATTCTTGTCAACTCATTTTTTACTTGCTTCATGCCTACCAAACCGCCTGCAATTCCTGAAGTTCCTTTAACTACAGTAACTTTAACAGTATCGGGCTCGTTTGTGTATGTTTTAATTTTAAAAACAAAATGCTTTGCAAAGGCACCAAACAATATTCTCATTGTTTTGCTTCCTTTTTCGTAAGTTGCATTACCAGGGTTTCCCTCTTTTAATTTATAACCCGATGTTTTAAAAAGTTTATCAACTTCTTTGTCTAACTCATCTTTTGAAACTCCGGAATAAAGACTTGTGCAAGAGTCGTTATTTACAGTTTCATGTTTTGTGAAATGTTTCATAATTATAAATTTTAAAATTAATTATTTTTTGATATTTAGAGGGGGTTCTAAAAATTAGATTTTTCGAGGCTTGCGAATTTTTCAAAGCCGGAGTTTACTATTGTAAATGAGGATTTTGAAAAATGAGCATAACAAAGAAAAAGCAATTTTTAGAAGTCCCGATAATTTATTTCTTCAAGATTTTAAATTCCACTCTCCTGTTCATTGCCCTGCCTTCGGCATCGGTATTAAATGCTATAGGACGACTTTCACCATAACCCACAGATGTAACACGTTTAGCTTCAACACCTTTAGAAATAATGTAAGTAGCAACAGCATTTGCTCTTCTGTCAGATAATTTTTGATTTGTTATATCAGAACCCGAATCGTCTGTATGTCCTCCTACTTCAATTTCTATACTTGAATTGTTTTTTAAGAAATCGGCTGTACGGTCAAGCTCTGGAAAAGATTCTGGTAATAATACCGCTTTTGCATATTCGAAGAAAATATTGTTTAAACGAACTATCGAACCAACTTCAATTGGCGACATGCGTAACATTTCGTCTTCAATTTCGGTATATTCGTGAACATCAGTTAAATCAATGTTTTTATTAACTTCAAAAAATCCTAATCCTATTGCTCTGAATCCGTATTTTTTACCAGCAGGAAGAATAATTTTAAATTCGCCTGTATTTGGGTCGGTGCGGGCAATTGCAGCTTCTTTACCACTTGGTAATTCTTCAACAATAATACGTGCATCAACAGGTTGATTTGTACGTTCGTTCAAAACCTTTCCCGAAATTAATACTACTGGATTAGGTTTAATTTTGGTTGGAAGTTTAATGCGAAAAATATCGTTTTTGCCAAGCGATTTATTTGTTGATGAAAAAAATGCATATTCTCCCGAAGCTGGAATATTGTATTTTGTATCCGATTCGGGGCTGTTAAGTTTTGGTCCTAAGTTTTGAGGGTCGCTCCAGTTTTGCCATGTGTCATCTTTTCTGGTAGCAACAAAAATGTCTTCTTTTCCATAACCTGAAATACCAGAGGTAGAGAAATAGAGAGTAACGCCATCGGCAGCTAAAAACGGGCTATAATCATTAACGCAAGAATTAATAGTTGGGCCTAAATTTATTGGCTTCGACCATCTGTTATCACCTTTACGCAAACACACATACAAATCTAATTCTCCATACGAATCACCTCTTTCAACAGCCATAATAATAAATTTACCATCGTTCGAAAGGAAATAATTTGCAAATTGGTTAAAGTTTGCAAAATCATCAATTAATTGTTTTTCGGGTAAAGCCCAACCTTGTTTTGTTTTGTAAGTTAGCGAAACGCCTGCTCCGGTTGTACCATCTTTGTTATATAAATTTGCTGTTAACAAAGAGTTTCCATCGGGTGTAATAGATTGTACAAAATTATGATATTTATTATTTAACGGTGCTCCTACATTTTTTGCAGGCAACCATTTTCCGCTTTCATCTTTGTGCGATGCCCAAATGTCATCTTCATCGTTAAAACCACCTGAATTATCGGGGTGAAATTTACGACAGAAATAAACTGTTTTACCATCAGGTGAAATCATTGGGGCAACCTCATCGTAAATAGTATTTATTGCATCACCTAAATTTTCAGAAGCCTTTGGAAATTCAACCATAGGAATTAAATTTATATTCCACTTAATAGAATCTTTATCATCCGAAACGCCAATTGCATCTAATTCATTAACCCCAATAACTGCGTTAGGGTCAAGTTTAACTTCAACTTCCGAAACATAAAATTCTGTAGGCTGCGACAAAATAATATTCATAATACGGCACTTTATTCCAAGATTTTGAGCAGGTTTTTCGTAAACAACCATCTCTTCTTTTTTATCGCCATAAACAGTAACTTTTGTGATTGCACCGGGATTAAAACTTTCGGCTATTGCTACTTGTGCAATTCGTGCCGGGTTATCAAATCCAACGCGGATATATGCAGCATCATCGGCTTCTTTACCATCTTTTTGTTTAACAGCCCAAGCTGTATAAGCATTACCACCTGTAGGATAAACATTTGGTTTTCCTAATACCTGATAAGCAGCTTTTTCTTTTTTTGAGAATTGCGATGAGTAACCAACTACCTTTGAAGCCCATCTAACATTAGTAACCTTGTTTTTTTGAGCCTGCAAAACAGAATCTTTTATTAAAGCAGCCTCCCATTTTACCTGATTGCTATCAAGTGCATTTTTATTTGTCTGGTTTATAACTTCAACCTCGGTTTGAGCAATTAAACTTAATGTTGAAAAAACAAAAAACAAAAAACTAAATGTTAATTTCATAGTCATCCTTTTATTGTAAATTTTGTTCAAAATAATGCAAATTTTTCAAACTACAAATATATATTTTTTTTAAATATAATTTATATATTCTAAATTTTCTTTAACTTTGCACACATTTTTGCGGATGTGTCGTAATTGGTAGCCGAGCCAGACTTAGGATCTGGTGCCGTAAGGCGTGGGGGTTCGAGTCCCTTCATCCGCACAATAATATTTTAAATTAATATTCCGCTTAAATAAAATAATAGTTGCGG
Source organism: Bacteroidetes bacterium GWA2_32_17 (assembly GCA_001769035.1). Taxonomy (GTDB): domain Bacteria; phylum Bacteroidota; class Bacteroidia; order Bacteroidales; family GWA2-32-17; genus GWA2-32-17. The sequence continues at coordinate 12,365 of MENF01000193.1, read as the reverse complement.
AATCAAATACGAATAAAAATATAAAATGGATATTTCGAAAACAGATACAGGCGTACTTAACGCATTAATTAATGTAAAAATAGAAAAAACAGACTATACCGAAAAAGTTGAAAAAGCTACTCGCGAACTTATTAAAAAAGTTTCGATTAAAGGTTTTAGACCTGGTAAAGTTCCAATAGGATTAGTTAAAAAAATGTATGGCAAAAGCATTTTAATAGAGGAGGTTAATAAAATTCTTTCCGAAAAACTTTGGAACTATATAATCGAAAATAAAATAAATATTTTAGGTGAGCCACTTCCTTCGAGTAATAATCTTGATAAAGTTGATTTGGATAATGACCCGGTTTTTGAATTTTCGTTTGAAATTGGAATATCACCCGAAATTAATGTCGTTATAGATGATAAAGACAATATTTTCAACTATAACGTCACTGTTGATGACAAAACTATTGAAGAATATAAAAATTATTATCTTCGTAACAATGGTTCACTTATCAATACTGAATTAAGCGAAGAAAAATCAATGTTGTATGGAAAAATGGTTCAGCTTAACGATGATAATTCCGAAACCGAAAATGGGATTATTTACAACGAAGCTGAATTTTTAGATTCAATAATTAAAGACGACGAAATAAAACAAAAATTTATTAATATTAAGGTTGGCGATGCTGTTAGTTTCGATATTAAAAAAGCATTTCCTAACGATAGCGAACTTGCAAGTTTACTTAATGTTAAAAAAGAAGATTTGAATTTAACTTCATCTAATTTCAAATTTACAGTTTCCGCAATAAAAATATTTAAGGATGCTGAAAACAATCAGGAACTTTGGGATAAAATTTATGGAAAAGATATTGTAACTTCAGAAGAACAGTTTAACGAAAAAATTAAAGAAGAAATTACTATCCACAATAACGAAGATAGCAAGTACAAATTAAAAAATGATATAAAAAACAAATTGATTGAAAAAGCTACATTTGAACTGCCTAAAGAATTTATTAAAAAATGGTTGAAACAAACCAACAAAAAAGAAATTACTGATGAGATTCTTGAAAAAGAATATCCTTCGTTTGAAAAAGCTTACAAATGGCAACTTGTATTAAATAAATATGTAAAAGATAATAACATTACAGTTATTGATGAAGAAATTCGCGATTTAGGAAGAAAAATAGCTGTTTCACAATTTATCCAATATGGGATGAAAGATGTTCCTGAACAATATATTAACGAAATGGCCGACAGAATATTAAAAAACGAGAAAGATAAAATTCGTTATAAGGAAGTTCTTTTAGAAGATAAAGTAATTGATTTTATTAAAGAAACCTTAAAAACAGAACCTAAAAACATTACAAAAGAAGAATTTGTTAAACTTTAAATAATATTAATATGAAAGAAAATGATGAATTTAGAAAATATGCAACAAAACATATCGGCATAAATAGCTCGGTATTAGATAAATACAAGATTATAACAAATAGCTACATTTCTCCTACTATTATCGAAGAACGTCAGTTAAATGTTGCTACAATGGATGTTTTTTCGCGTTTAATGATGGACAGAATAATATTTTTAGGAACTCCTATTGATGATGATGTTGCTAACATAATTCAAGCACAATTACTTTTTCTCGAAAGCTCAGACCCAAATAAAGATATTCAAATTTATTTTAATACTCCCGGTGGCTCTGTTTATGCGGGATTAGGAATTTACGACACCATGCAATACATTGGCTCCGATATTGCAACAATTTGCACAGGCATGGCAGCTTCTATGGGAGCAATTTTGCTTACTGCCGGTGCAAAAGGAAAACGTTCGGCTTTAACTCATAGCCGGGTTATGATTCACCAACCAATGGGTGGTGCCGAGGGACAAGCAAGTGATATTGAAATTACAGCCCGCGAAATTTTAAAACTTAAAAAAGAATTGTACCAAATTCTTGCTTTACACTCTAATCAGCCATTTGAAAAAATAGAAAAAGACAGCGACCGCGACCATTGGCTAACCGCAATAGAAGCTAAAGAATATGGCTTAATTGATGAAGTACTAGTTCGTGATAAAAAGAAAAAATAATAATAAAACAAAATAGTTATTCGATATTCATTATTCGTTTTGGGTTGCTGGTTTCGGGTTTAACCTCACCTAAATCCTCTCTCCTTCGATAAATTCAGGATAAACTCGGGGAAGACTTTAAAACAGGGTTTGTGTATGTTTTGGAACTTGGTATTTGGAACTTGGTTTTTGAAGAAGTAAGAAGTTAGAGGTTAGAAGTTTGGAATTTGTGACTTGGTATTTGAAACTTAATAATATTAGTTTAATATGGATAAATGTTCTTTTTGCGGAAGGTCGAGAAAAGAAACCCGAATATTAATTCAGGGTATGGCTGGTTTTATTTGTGAAGACTGTGTTGACCAAGCTCAACAAATTTTAGACGAAGGCAAAGTTGTAACAAATAAAAAAACTAATTCAAAACAAAAACTTCTTAAACCAATTCAAATATTTGAGTTTTTAAACCAGTATGTTATTGGACAGGAAGATGCTAAACGCTCTCTATCTGTAGCCGTTTATAATCATTATAAAAGAGTTTATCAAAACGTAAGTAAAGATGATATTGAAATTGAAAAATCGAATATCATACTTGTTGGCGAAACTGGTACAGGTAAAACACTTTTAGCACGCACTATTGCTAAAATGCTCGACGTTCCATTTACTATTGTTGATGCAACTGTATTAACCGAAGCCGGTTATGTAGGCGAAGATGTCGAAAGCCTTTTGTCACGCTTACTACAAGCCGCCGATTACGATGTTAAACGTGCCCAAATTGGAATTGTTTTTATTGACGAAATTGATAAAATCGCCCGTAAAGGCGATAACCCATCTATAACCCGCGATGTATCAGGCGAAGGAGTTCAGCAGGGACTTTTAAAACTTTTAGAAGGTTCGGTTGTAAACGTTCCGCCACAAGGTGGAAGAAAACATCCCGAACAACGTTTTATTGAAGTTGACACTAAAAATATTCTTTTTATTTGTGGTGGAGCTTTCGATGGTATTCAAAAGAAAATTAGCAAACGACTAAATACAATGGTGGTTGGGTATAATGCAAGTCGCGATAAAGAACAAATTGATAGAGATAACCTACTTCAATATATTGCACCACAGGATTTAAGAGCATTTGGATTAATTCCCGAAATTATTGGACGTTTGCCAGTATTAACTTATTTGCAACCATTAGATCGCGATGCACTTCGTCAAATTCTTACTGAACCAAAAAACGCCATTACAAAACAATATGAAAAACTTTTTGAAATAGATGGTATAAAATTAAGTTTCGATAATGAAGCACTCGAATATATTGTTGATAAAGCAATAGAATTTAAAATTGGTGCTCGTGGATTACGTTCTATCTGCGAAACTATAATGCTCGATGCAATGTTTGATGCACCATCATCAAAAATAAAAGACTTGAACATTTCGGTAGAATATTGCAAAAGCAAACTAAATAGAATAATACTTAAAAAACTGCAGGCAGCGGTTTAGTCGCCACTTTAAGTTACTTAAGTGGCAATGAATGTCATGCTTCGAGCCCTTCGACAAGCTCAGGACAAGCCCTCATCATTACCTAGAACCCAATATTACCAAATACAGTCAGTCTAAGGCATTCGAAGATTGACTTCAATCGCTATACTATAAAACTTTTTTGCGATTTTTCAAAAAAACGAAAATTATTTGTAAGAAAAATAAAATTTATATCTTTGAACCATATTAAAGTTATAACATTTTAAATTTAAAAAACAGATACTATGAAAACAATTTTAATTACATCAGTTTTGTCGTTTTTTTGTTTTGCATTTGTTTATTCTCAACAAAAACCAAAAGTTGAAATTAGCAAGCCTTATCCAGTAATAGATGCAAACAGTAAAATTTACTTAAGAACTAATGAAAACATTATTGCCCTAAAAGACAATTTTATTCAACGATTTGATATTTCCGGTTTAAAATTTAATAAAGTGGCTGAATACTCACTTCCTAAAAATGGGGCAAAAGAACAGGTTGTCAATATTGGTGATAAATTCTATTTGTTTTATTCGCTTTGGGATAAAGAAGCTAAAAACGAACAACTTTTTTTCAAAGAAGTTAGTCCCGACGAAGGGAAAATGAGCAACGAAGGAAAACTCCTTTTTAAGGTAAAGGGGAAAATTACAGGAATGTATGCTGGTTCAATATTTAATGCCAGTGTTATAAATAAATTTGATTTCCAATTTTCATATAAATCATCAAAATTGCTAATTAAATACAGAATCAAACCCGAAGAAAAAAATGACGATTTAAACTATGATATAATCGGACTTAATGTATATAACTCAGATTTAACAAAAGTTTGGGGAAAAGAAGTTAAAATGCCATATACCGAAAAAAAAATGGATAACCTTGATTATTCTGTTGATGGCGAAGGAAATGTTTATATTTTAACAAGAATATACAATGATAATTCTACTAAACTTGTTGATAAAGACGACAAACCTAATTTTCATCTCGAAATTTTAAAAGTAGAAGCAAATTCAGGCAACATTACAAAAACACCAATTAAACTTGAAGATAAATTTGTAAGCCAGTTATCAATTTATGAATGTAATCCCGAATATATGATATGTACAGGTTTTACAAATAAAGGAAAAGATTTTGGTGATGCAGACGGGCTAGTAGTTTTTAAAATAGAAAAAGATGGAACTTTATCTGAAAAATCTTTTTATAAAATTCCTCTTGAAGTACTTAATTTATACGTAAATGAAAGGACTCAAAAGAAAAACGAAAAGAAAGATGAAAACGATAAAGCAGAATTTCAGGATTTGGATTTAACTAATTTAATAGTTCAGGATGATGGAAGTATAATTATAATAGGAGAACAATTTTTTATTGTAACTGTTAGAACTAAAAATGGCACTTATTACATATATAATTATTGTGATATATTATTTACTAAAATAAACAAAGATGGGTCGTTGGCATACATGAAAAAATTACCTAAAAGACAAAAAGGAAAAGCAGGTCAAGGCGGTATGTCATTTAAATATATGGCTGGCGAAGGTTGTCATTATTTGCTTTTTTTAGACAATGTGAAAAACATGAATCTTCCCTTAAATCAACGTCCGGAATTACATGCTGATGGACATGGTGGTTATCTTACTGCATATAAAATACAAGATAGTGACGGAAAAACAGAAAAGGTTTCTATTTTAGATTTAACGAACATAAAAGGAATTGAAGGATTTCAGTTTAGCGTTGACAGAATAATTCCAATTTCTTTAAATTCTTTTGTTTTTGAAACTTATAAAAAACAAAAAGAAGATATGCTGGTGAAGGTTACTTTTTAAAAAAGCAAAAAACCTATTCCTAAATAAAAATTATAAAAAAGCTTTTGCCCGTGCCAGAATTGGGCAGCTATTTTTATTTCTCTAAATTCATAAGAATCGGATTTGGTAAAATACATTGTAAAAAAGTTTAGGGTTCCTCCCACCGATATTCCTGTACTTACCACAACTTTATTCCATATTATTCGACTTTTTCCATAGGTTACCGAAAATCCTAAACTCGATAAAGGTTCTATTTGCGTTTTACTTTTATCAGAAATTTCTCCGTTTCTGTAAAAAGTGCTAATATTAAAACTAGAATACAATAGTTCAAATTTATAGAACGTTCCTAGCGGAGCTATACTTTTTGATTTGAAATATTTTACAAAAGCTCCTATTGTAAACCCTTTCAGCTTCGTGTTATTTAAAAAAGGATTATCTGAATAATAATAACCACTCACATTATTTGGATTAGCAATATAATCGGTAAAATAGATTGTTTGATTTATTGGACTAAAGCTAACGCCTCTCGATTTTGTTTTTCCTACAACATAATCCAAAGAAATCGATCCAGTATAATTTAAATTTGCACTTGTTTCTGAAACAATTTGTTCTACCCCATACCCACCTTTAATATTTGTCAATCCAATTAAATTAAAATAATTCGGACCTGCAAGTTGGTCGTATGATAAAGTAAATCTTTTGCCCAAATATCCAGCTGGCTGTGCTACCGAAATAAAGGGAATAATTAAGATAAAGAGAATTAAATAAAGACGTTTCATTTTTTCTTAGGTTTTGATTTTATTTCATAAAAAAAATTGTATAAAACAGAATTTACCAAATCGTCTGCATTAGCTGTTTCGTAGCTCGATGTAGTTTCTTCAAAAACAATTCTGCTTTTTGTAACATCATACAGAATAATATTAAAAGAGTTAAAATTAACCGACTTGGTTAATTCTGAAAATCCAAATGGAAAACCAAAACCAGTAATTGCATATTTTAAAAATTTTCCGAAACGTGAATTACTTTTTGCAGGATAAGTATCAACATATAACCATGCAAAATAATTTGTATTATGTTTTTTTGCTAGTTCATTAAGTTTATATGAAATACCGTTATAAAAATCGGTATCGTTATTTAAACTTTGCTCATAAATCCAATTAGACAATAATGCACCATCGTTAAATAAATCGACATCGTTTTCTGTAAAAAGCTTATTGTCAATTATTTCAACAGATAATCCTAATTTGTTTGCAAATTGTTTTGTTTTTTCAAAAATTAAAGTTTCCTGTTTCTCCGATTTTAAAAAATCCAGTTCACTTTTCCCATATTCTTTTTTTGAAACAAAAACAAGTGGATTTACAAAAACAACCTTATCAATCCCAAGTTTTTTCCCAAATTTCTTTTCATTTTTAGAGACTTCTTCTTTATTATAAGAGTATCCTGTTTCTGCAGATTCTTTTTCTTTTTGTATAAGGTATTCTTTTTTATATTTTTCAAATAGAGCATAAAAAGTTTCATCTTTAAGAATATCTGATAAGGCAAAATTATAGTTTGATGATGAAGTGTTGACTGTTATTTGTTTTTTTCTTTTATATTTAATTTTTTCATATTTATCTAACTTAGATATTTGAGCTTCTGTAAGCGTGTCGGTAATTACTTCGGATTCAGATATCGTCTCTTGTATATTAAAACTGTCAGGAAGTAATTTGTTTACAAAAACAAGATCATATAAAACATTGTCAGCTAAAGGACTAAAATCAATATTGTTTGGATATTTTAATTTGTGATTCCAAAGGTATGATAATGCCAAAACATTGAGTTCTTTCTTTGATATCTCATTAAATAAAAAAACCAGATTATGTTTACTTCCTTCAGTCTTTTTAACTTTTAAATGAACATCTCCATAATTACCATGATTTTTATACTTACAGAGTCCGTATAATCCTTTTCCAATAACAGTTTCAAGATATTCGTTACTAAAACTATCTTTTTGCATTATTGCATAAGCAGTATAAATTGCATCTTCATAATCACGATTTGTTAAATAAATATCGCATAATTCGAAACGGGCAATTTGCCTTATATGATTAAAATAATTTGATGAAAAAGCTGAATAACTTACACCTTCTTTATTTTTTAGTTTGTTTATTGTATTATTTATTACTTCTCTTCTTTTTTTAATATTTGGATGTGTGCTTTCGGAATCGTCATAATCTTCAATTATAATAATTGGTTTTGGCTCTGAAGGGCTATAAGCTGCTGGAAATATAAATTGTTTAGTTTCAAAAAAACTTTTGTCAAAATCAATTTCCTCAATTGGCAAATATGAATATAATAAAACATCGAAAATATTTTTAACATCAGTAAACGAATAATCTGTTTTGCTATAAAATTCTTCCAATCCTTTTGAGTCGGCTTCCGATTCATTTTCTTGGCTGTATTTAAAAATTGCAGATAACTTTACATTTTTATCTGTTTTAGCAAATTCTCCTTTTCCCCTTAATATTTCCTGATTCTCAATATAACTTTCAATATTATGTTTGTATTTAAAGTGAATTATTTCATGCGAAAGAATCCACGCAAGCTGAGCCTCTGATTGAATCTGAGAAATTAACCCAACTGTAACAAAAATAATTCCTTTATCAGTTGCAAAAGCGTTTACTTCAGGCGATTTTATAAGGTAAAATCGAAGCTGCTTACGCAGTTCGGGCTGACTTTTAAGCAAGTTATCGGCAACGCCGTTTATATAATTACTAAGAGAATCATTAAAAAGTATAAAACCCGAATTTAAAAGATATTCAATATAAAAGTTACTTTGTAAAAGATATTTTTTACGCAACATTATTCTTGCGGAACTTTCATTTTTATCAATTTTTTGTTCATCATTTAAATATATTTCAGATGATAATTGAATAAAGTCTTGTGGAATTTTTCCTTGTGATTGAAGTGGTTTAAAATTATCGAGTTGCTGACAAGTTCCTTGATAAAACAAAAAAAACATTAGTATTGTAATTACTACAATTTTTAGCATTGTTTTTATTCTTTGTTAATAAAATAACAATTGAGTTTCACAAAATTAAAAAAATAATTTAAAAGCACATTAATTCTTTTTTTTAAATTACTATACATTGAGAATTTACTTAAATAAAACGATATGTTTTTAATTTATTTAAGGAATAGACAAAGTCATGTTTCGAAAGCTTCAACATGACCGAGAGCCTCAGCATGACTGAGAACTAAATATTCCCAAATACAGTCAGCCTGAGGCACTCGAAGGCTGACTATAACTTTAATTCTGTAAAAATCACTTGCGTTTTTTTTAATATTCTTTGTAAGAAAAATATTATATATATCTTTGAACTACATTTATAATATAACATTAAAAATATAAAACATTTTTTATATTGTAAATTAATCAAACCATTAAATATGAGAACCTATTTTATAAAAACATCATTAATTCTAATAATTTTATTTCATTATTTTTGTGGAAAAACACAAGAAATATCTGACAGTTTATTTAATGTTATAATAAATAATTCTGATATAATTATTTTAAATGAAAAAACAACTGTAAATTATACAGGAAGAAAAGCAGATTTCATGTTTGTTAATATCAGTAAAGAAATTACATATCAAATAAATTCAGAAAATGGAATTAATAAAATAAAACGAATTTCAATTCCAGAAATGTTCGACCCAACATTTATTCAACATTCTTCAACAGCACAAAAAACATTACGTTTATTTGATAAAATAATTATTGATTCTATTTATACTTCAGTTAATTCAACCATAAAACCAGAAATAATAAACAACTATACATTATTAAAAAAGAATAATCTTTGCATAAAAGACGATTTCAAATACGGCAATATTGTCGGATATTATATTGACATTAAAGACATTACGGTTGGAAGCGTAGTTAAAATAAAATATAGCTTAAATTTCCCATTTGATGAAAATTGGAAACAATTACTATCCACAAGAATATTCTTTAATTCAAAATTTCCTAAAATAAAATATGAATTAAACTGGTTGTTTCCAAAAAAACTTGAAGTAGATACATTCTTTTATAAATTTAAGCCAGAAATTGATACTTTAAATAATTTTATAGCATTAAAGTGGAAATTAAATAATTTAGCAGGCTGTATAGAGGAACCCGGCTCTTACCCATACATTGATTTACCATGGTTTACATTTAGCCCTAAACCAAATGTTTTTCTGAATTATTATTATAATACAAATGAAGTAGATTATGCTCCATTATGGTATTTTTTAAGCTACAGAAGAGTCAAATTTTTTTTAAATGCCAAGTTAGATGCAGAACTGGGTTTAAAAACAAGCAACCAATTGGCATTTAATTCTCTTGCAGAAAAGTTTATAGAATCAAAGGAAAAGGATTCAACTGGTTTTTATAGCTTATGTAATTTTCAAAATTGGATTGTAAACGAGATAAAATACAATAATGATAATGACTTTTATAAAGAATTAGTTAAAGAATCAATGGATAAATCAGGGCAGGATTTAAAAAACAATGAATTAAAAGACCATAATCGGTTTGATGTTTATGCGCACATGATTAGTTCGTTAGGATTGGACTATTATGCTTCTTATCCTGTTGATAAACGATATGGGGAAATTTCTAATCATTATTTTACCACAATATATGATTGTGACATGTTAATGGTTGCATTATTAAAAAATAATACATTTACTTTTTTATATCCTTTATCTGATAACTCTCGATATTATTTTGAAGAACTTCCTTTTTACTTCGAAAACATTAAAACTCAAGTAATACCTGCAAGTTATTATGGTGGTTATAAAGAAGACATAAAAAAGCAATATATGTCCATAAACACTCCTTCGAGTAAACTTACCGATAATAAACGAAGAACTAATAGCGTAGTAAATGTTAAAATTGATGAAAACGTTTTTGAGTTTACAACAAAAGTCGATTTAATGGGGCAATACTCAACTTTAACAAGAAATGTATATAAACATTTACCATCAGATTCTTCTATTAATTCTTTGTATCTCGAAAAGGCATATAACATCAACAAAAATGTAAAAATTAACAAAGAAGTTATTACTCAGAGTTCTATTCAGTATCCTTATATTTCGGTTGTTAATCTTGAATATTCAACAAATAATTGTATTTCAAAAAAAGATAGTGTTATAACAATAAATTTAAATTCTTGGTTTAAACATATTTATTATCCGACCTATACTAATAACTATCGTTTTACGAGCTATTATTCCGATTTTATGGGAACAGACGCCTATGTTTATTTAATTAAATTCGATAAACCTATACAGCTAATTTTATCAGGAGCTGAATCTGAATCACATAATGAATTTGGTGATTATGTGTATAAAACCGAACAGGTCGATGAATATCAGATAAAAATTACCAGCTATCTTTCTATAAAAGCTGCAAAAGTAAATGCAAGTAATATTAGTTTAGTAAACAATATTTACCAATCTGTATCAAACGATAAGTTACTAACTCTTAAAATAAAATAATTTCAGATTTCTATACCTTATTCATAATTAACATATATTCATTATGATACATAATAAACAAATAAAATTATTTGTAGAAAAATGAAATCCGATAGTTATCGGAGTGCACCAATTTTACATCAAAAAGATATGCTTCAAACAATTTTCCTAATTGTTCTGTCTTTGCAAACCATTTTTGTCTTAGTCATTTTCTTCGTAGTAATACGAATAGTCAATTCCTTTAATAAACATTTCGCGATCGTTGATTTTGTCGGTTAAAGCATTTTTCAACAGTTTTTTTAGAACGTTGCTATTTGTTGGGCTTTGCATCATTGCGTTTATATAATCTCTTTTGCCTATTTTACTCCAATCTACGCATTTTTTCAGGCGTTTTTTCAATATCAAATCCAACCATATTCTGGTGCTTCTGCCGTTGCCTTCCATAAATGGGTGTGCAATGTTCATTTCTACATATTTATTCACGATTTTGTCAAATGTAACTTCGGGCATTGCTTCTATTTGCTTTAATGTTTCGCCCAAAAAGTGTGATACAGCAAATTGAAAACCGCCTTTTGAAATGTTTTTTTGCCTAATTTGCCCCGCAAAATCATACATGCCGCCAAACAAATAAGCATGAATTTGTTGCAAGCCTTTGGCTGTGCCAACTTCAATGCTGTTGATAAACGAACTTTCAAACAAGGCATACGCTTTTGTTTTACTTTTTCCGTCTATACTTTCATCACTGTAAGTAAACCATTCAATAAATCGGTTTGCTTTTTTGCCAGGAAACTCTTTGCCTAATGCAATAATACCGTTGTAATCAAACATATCGGCTAAACGGTTTTTGCCGTCAGGTGCAAGGAATTTCAACTGGGTAGTAGCACTAACCACTTGGCTGTTTTCTTTCTTCAACTTGGCTTTAAGGTATTTCCAATAGTTGCGAGTTTTTGTATAGTCGTTTTGGTCGGTAAGTACGGCAACTATATCCAACACCGAAAACCACCACTTGGCGTTTTCTTCGTCCCAAACAGCACGCACTTCACGGTCGTCAAAAAAACGTATGGATATTTTTGCCTTAGTCATATTTTCATTTTCAAAGTTGCTTTGTAATATTGATCTGTCTTTTTTTCAATTATCTATTTGCGAATTTACAAATAAATGTAAACGGACAATGTTGTTTAAGTCCGAAATTTTAGTTTTTGAACTTGTTTGTCAGTAAAACAGTTTTTCTTGTCATTTGTGTTTTGGTTGTCCTACGCTTGCCCATAACTTTCAAATGCAGAATTTGGCGGGCATTGTTTCTTGCAGTTTCCTGTCAAACCGCTGCGAATTATATTACTTGCAAATTGTGTCAAAATGTTCCCTGCCCGCTAAATTTTTGCATGGTGTGTGTGCACTGCATGAGCAGTGCACACCCGTTCCAATGCTATTAAAAAATTGCAAAAATACTAATATTTTTTTTAATAGTAAACAAAACGGGTGTTTATTTTTCCAGAGGGTGCAAATCCCTTA
>MENF01000192.1 GCA_001769035.1 Bacteroidetes bacterium GWA2_32_17 | reverse complement strand
GACCTAAAGGTCGTGGCAATATATATAATTTTGCAATAATTTATTTGGAAAGATGTTTATTGTATAATTTTATCTATCGTTATCCAACAGATTATCCAGCGTGGTGAATCCCGTTTTTAGTATAAATTGCTAATCAGTTCGCTATCGAATTTGAAAGGGGTTCTAAAAATTAGGTTTATGAACATATTTTTGATAAAAATCATGAATATGATTTACAGCTTCTTCGGAAGTTTCGACAACAGCGAATAAATCCAAATCGTTTTGCGAAATGTTATGTTCTTCGTTTAATACTGATTTTTTTACCCATTCCATTAAACCTTGCCAGTACGATTTTCCAACTAAAACAATTGGGAATGGTGCAATTTTTTTAGTTTGAATTAAAGTAATAGATTCAAATAACTCATCAAAAGTTCCAAAGCCACCGGGCAATACAATAAATCCCTGAGCATATTTCATAAACATTACTTTTCTAACAAAGAAATAATCGAAATGAATAAGTTTATCCATATCAATATAAGGGTTTGGATGTTGTTCAAATTCGAGCACAATATTAACTCCAACAGAATTTCCACCACCAAGTTTTGCTCCTTTGTTTCCAGCTTCCATAATACCTGGTCCGCCGCCTGTAATTACTCCATAACCTAATTGAGTTAGTTTATATGCAATTTCCTCGGCTAACTTGTAATATTTGTTATCGGGTTTTGTTCGTGCCGAACCAAAAATAGAAACACAAGGTCCAATTTTAGAAAGTTTCTCGAAACCTTGAACAAATTCGGACATTATTTTAAAAATTTGCCACGAATCGTGCGTTTTAATAACGTTCCAATCTTTATTTTCAAATGCTTTAATGAGCTTATCTTCAGATGTATTCATATTTCTATTAATTTATTTTCGATAGAGTGCGGATTATTATTATTGTAACTAATCAGTGTCAAAATTACTATAATTTTTTGTTAAGTTCGTATCATATTTCCCGCAAATATTATTCACGCAAAGACGCAATGCCCGCAAAGTTTTAAGCTCGCAGAGTTTAAAAAAATCATTAATGATTTTTTTCTTTGCGAACTAACAATTTGTAAATCATATAAACAATTCTATTTCGTATTTCATCATTTTGAGCGTTTTCTATATTTTCTTTTTCTATTTTCTTTGCGTTCTTTGCGCCTTTGCGTGATAATTCTTATACTGAATAGTTACTTATTATTTAAAGTATTATTTATTACTATTCGGCAACAAAAGTAAATATAAATTGTTTCATTGCCATATTGTTAAATAGAGTTTGTCCATAATTTCAGCATTTTTAATTTATAAGGTATAGTGGTATAAGGTATAAGGAAATTGTTTCATTATTCTCATCCCCCCTACCCTCTTCAAAAAGGGGGACATTTAACCATTTAACAATTTCATTGTTCATTGTTTATAAAAATGTTAATTGAAGTCCTGCCTATGCAGGAGAACTATGAATATAGAATCATAAACTAAAAGATTTAACAATGATAACAATGAAACATTTTTTAAAATTGGTATAGTCTGTGGCTAAAAAGAACAGAGTCTGAGTATTTACTTTTATTTATTTTCAGTTCCTCTAATAAAAATTTTGCAGTATAGCCATTATTTTTCTGAACAATTTCTTCGGGAGTACCTGCACTTATAATATTTCCTCCACGGTTTCCGCCTTCCAATCCCATGTCAATTATATAATCGGCTTGTTTAATAACGTCTAAATTATGTTCAATTACAATTATAGTATTTCCTTTGTCAACCAATTTGTTAAGTACATTCATTAAAATTCTGACATCTTCGAAATGCAGACCGGTTGTAGGTTCATCTAAAATATACAAAGTTTTTCCGGTATCTTTTTTTGTAAATTCGGCTGCTAATTTAATTCTTTGTGCTTCTCCACCACTAAGGGTAACAGATGATTGTCCAAGTGTAATATATCCTAATCCCACATCAACCAGAGCTTGTAATTTGTTATGAATTTTTGGAATATTTTCAAAAAAATCTGTAGCATGTTTTACATTTAATTCAAGAACATCGCTAATTGTTTTTCCCCTGTATCTGACTTCAAGAGTTTCGCGATTATATCTTTTTCCATTACATTCGGTACACGTTACATAAACATCGGGCAGGAAATTCATTTCAATAGTTTTAACACCTGCTCCGCCACAACTTTCGCAACGTCCACCTTTTACATTGAATGAGAATCTGCCTGCATTGTATCCTCTTATTTTTGATACCGGCATTTCTTCAAATAATTTTCTTATATCAGTGAATATTTGCGTATAAGTAACTGGATTTGAACGAGGTGTTCGTCCAATGGGAGATTGGTCAACTTCAATTACTTTATCAATATTTTCAAGTCCGGTAATATTTTTATATGGAAGTGGATTTCGTAATGAACGATAAAAATGTTTTGATAATATTGGCTGAAGTGTTTCTTTTATTAAACTTGATTTACCGCTGCCGGAAACTCCTGTAACACAAATAAATTTACCTAAGGGCAAATCAATATCAACATTTTTTAAATTGTTGCCATTTGCTCCTTTTAACGACAAAATTAAACCATTACCATTTCGTCGGGTTTCCGGAACATTAATATTTTTTCGCAAGCTTAAATAGTCGGCTGTAAGTCCTTGTCCGTTAATTATTTCGCTTGGTGCACCTTCTGCAACAACTTCACCGCCGTTTTGACCTGCAAAAGGTCCCATATCAACAACATAATCGGCAGACATAATCATCTGCTTATCATGTTCAACCACAATAACGGTATTTCCTGCATCACGCAATTGTTTTAACGATTCGATAAGTCGTTTATTGTCACGCTGATGTAAGCCAATGCTTGGTTCATCAAGTATATATAAAACATTAACTAATTTGCTTCCAATTTGAGTTGCAAGCCGAATACGTTGACTTTCACCACCAGACAGTGATGATGCAGGGCGATTTAAATTCAAATAATCAATTCCTACATCAAGAATAAATTTTAGGCGGTTACGAATTTCTTTTAACACATCACGGGCAATTGTAGCTTGCTTTTCCGAAATTCTTTCTTCAATATTATTAAGCCACTCATATAAATCGGAAAGATTCATTTGAGATAATTCAGAAATGTTTTTATTATCAATTTTAAAAAAAAGCGATTCTTTTTTTAATCGGGCACCATTGCATTCGGGACAAATTTCCTCAACAACAAAATCGTTTGACCATTGAATGGCTTTTTGCGAAGTTGATTCGTGATGCTGAATTAAAATGTAATTTACAATACCTTCCCAGTTAATTAAATAATTTGATGCAATTCCAGGATAATTGCCTTGAAGTCTGAAAGTCTCACCAGAACCATATAACAATACATTTAATGCGTCTTCAGAAATATCCTGGATAGGAGTTTTAAGTGAAAAATCATATTTTGAAGCAATTGCCTCGAGTTGCCAAAAAATTAATGAACTCTTGTATTTTCCAAGCGGAGTAAAACCTCCATGTGCAATTGAAATTGTTTTATCGGGAATAATTTTTTTTAAATCTACTCTTGAAAATCTTCCTAAACCATTGCAATGCGGGCAGGCACCTTGTGGTGAGTTAAATGAAAAAGAGTGAGGAGCTGGCTCGTTATACGAAATTCCACTTGTGGGACACATAAACGAACGACTAAAGTACCTGATTTTATTAGTTTCTTTCTCGATAATCAAACAAATTCCATTGCCTTGTTTCATAGCAATTTGCACAGATTCTCTCAGTCTTTTTTCAGACGAATTATTTACAAAAGTTCTATCAATTACAAGTTCAATGTTATGAATTTTGTAACGGTCAACTTTTAATCCATATTTAATTTCTTTAATTTCATCGTCAATTCTAACATAAAGAAATCCTTTTCTTCTAAAACGGTCGAAAAGTTCTTGATAATGCCCTTTACGACCTTTAATAAGCGGAGCTAAAATTAAAATTTCTTTATTTTTAAATTGCTCTTTAATTATTACATTTATCTGAACTTCGGAATATTTTACCATTTTTTCGCTGGTAACATACGAAAATGCTTCAGATGCCCGAGCAAATAATAATCTTAAAAAATCGTAAATTTCGGTAGTTGTTCCAACAGTTGAGCGAGGGTTTCGGTTAATTGTTTTTTGCTCAATAGCAATAACAGGGCTTAATCCTGTGATTTTATCTACATCAGGACGTTCTAAACTTCCAATAAAACTTCGTGCATAAGCCGAAAATGTTTCGATGTAGCGACGTTGACCTTCGGCATAAATAGTATCGAATGCTAAAGACGATTTACCGCTACCGCTTAATCCGGTAATTACTGTAAGTTTATTTCGTGGAATTGTAAGGCAAATGTTTTTTAAATTATGAACTCTTGCACCAATAATCTCAATGTTTTCCTGCCTTTTTACAGCAAGTTCCTCTGCCATTTTTATTTAATCTTTTTAGTTCCGATATCAATCGGGTTGTTAATTGATGTTGTATCAGTATTTTCTTGTTCAAGTATTCCTGAATCTAACCATATTTTATTTAAATCGCGATAACCTTTTTGAGGAATTGTTAAAGCGTATATTTTTGATAGTGTAATTGTTATTGAATTTTGACGAAGCCAAGGATTAAAATATTTCAACATTTTGTAATTCAAATCTCTATCAATTGCAAATGAAGCAAGGTCGGTAATATTAGTGTCAACAATTATTTTTTCTGTCGGTATAGGTGGATACAAATCTCTTTTACGATAATGAATTCCATAATTTAATGGATTATCCATAATGGTTTTTATTGCGATAATTCTATAAACATATCTTGATGTTTCTTCGTTAAGCATTAAATCGTAATATGAGTTTACTTTTTGTTTTTTTACCTGATTGTCAATTCCGCCCATTCCTGCATTATAAGATGCTGCAACCAAAGTCCAGTTTTTATAATTTCTGTAACTCTCTTTTAAATATTCACATGCAGCTTTTGTAGATTTTTCTAAATTATACCTTTCGTCAATTTCATCATTAACTTCGAGTCCATATTTTGTAGCGGTAGATTTCATAAATTGCCAAAAACCGGATGCTCCTGCTGGACTAACAACATTACTTAAACCGCTTTCGGCAACGCATAAATATTTAAAATCGTTGGGGACTTCATTTTCTTTTAAAATTGGTTCAATTATAGGGAAATAACGGTAAGCTCTTTTAATAAATAAAAATATTTGAGAATGCCAATAAGTATTAACTAAAAATTCTTTATCAAGATTTTCGTAAACATCAAAATATTCAATAGGAACCTTCTCGTTAGCAAACGACAAATTATCGGGCAATTGAATAGCATAAACAGCATATCTGTCATAAAATTCCTGCAAATATTTTTTATCAATCTGCGATTCTGTTTTTTCGCCCGAAAAACTAAAAAGACTTATGAGCAGCCACAATAAACAAAGTGCAGTAAAAGTTGATGCAAGCTTAAGCCAAAAGTATTTTAATCGTTTATTGTTCATCGTTTAAAAAAGTTTATAGTTTATAGTTTCTGGTTTTGTAAACCCTAAACTTCAAACTTTCTTTTTCATGTTTATTGTTTTTACTTTGGTTTTGTGATTCGTGTATTTATATAAAAAATTAAAAATGCAAAGATACTAAATATTAATGAGAAAACACTTATGTATGTTGCAGTAATTGAGTTAAAGTTTAATATCACAATTCCTAAGCATACTGAAATAAAGTTAATTAGAAAATATAATAATGCGATTTTTTTTTCAGATAATCCCCTATAATAAAAAAAGTGAGTAGTATGGTCTTTACCACCAACAAAAGGTGATTTTTTGCTTAAAATTCTATTAATAGTTACTGTAGATGTATCAATAATTGGGATTAAAAAAAATAAAAAAATTATAAAAATATGAGATAAAGAAGTATGTACGTCAATATTAACTGGTTTATTCCAAAAATAGATTATACTGAATGCACCAAAAAAAGAACCTAACAATTGACTTCCTGTGTCGCCCATATACATTTTTGCCGGATGCCAGTTAAATTTTAAAAATGAGATTAAAGAAGATAATAATGCGAGAAAAATAAATAAATCAATATTCGAACCCTTTGTTAAAATATTTTGTAAAATTAATCCTAAAGTTATAGTAATTGATACATTTGTAGCAATTGCATCCATATTGTCGAGCATATTTATGGAATTCATAATGCTAACCATCCAAAATATTGTAAAAAACGCATTAAAATAAAAATTTGATGAAATTTCGATATATATTCCACCTCTTATAAGTATTATCGCACAAGCAATTTGAGCCAAAAACTTTAAAATTGGCGATATGCTGAGCATATCATCTGCAAGTCCGGTTAAAAATGCAACTATTAGTACAACGCCTATATATATATTTTCTTCGTTAATTGAATAAATATCCTTTTGATATAAAATATAAGCTAACGACGAAACAAATAATATTACAAAAAAAGTTATTCCCCCTGAAATTGGTTTTGTTTGACTACTCCATCTTATTCCATTTAGGTTTGCTTTTCTAATATTGTATTTTGTTGATTTACTATAAAAAAATTTATGTGTAAAATAGCTTACAATTAAAAAAATAAGAAAGTAAACAAAGTGCAGTATGTGTATATTACTATCATTCATTATAAGTATGAAATGATTTTTGTAAAAATATTCTTCTTCTTTTTGGTTGTTGACTCATCATAATAATCAGTATGGTATTCGGAGTTACCGTATCCATAACCATATCCATAATTATATCCACCATAACGCGATTTTTCAATATCTATTCCATTAACAACAACCGATAAATTTTCAATATGTTTTTCTAATAATAAATGGTTTAAATTATAAAGGAACGAACGCTTTGAATAATGTGCTTTTATTACATAAATCGGATAATCGCAACTTTTAAAAATATTTAATGCGTCTGTTACAAGTCCGAGTGGCGGTGTGTCAATAATTATCACATCATAAATTTGTTTTAATTCACTAATAATTTTTGTAATTTCGTTTCCTGCGGTTAGTTCCGAAGGATTTGGGGGTATTGGACCAGCTGTTAAATAATCTAAATTAGGTATTTTTGAATTTTTTATACAATCCTGTATTTTGTTTTTTCCAATAAGAATTGTGCTTAATCCTTTGCTATTGTCGGTATTAAAACATAAATGGAATCGTGGTTTTCTTAAGTCGAGGTCAATTAAAATTGTTTTTTTACCCTGAAGTGAATATATTCCGCCAAGGTTTAATGCAATAAACGTTTTTCCTTCGCCACTGATAGTTGAAGATATTGCAATAGTTTTTGATTCTTTAATATTTTTAATAAACTCTAAACTTGAACGAACAGAGCGGAATGCTTCAGAAAAAACGGAGTTAGGTTTAATGTCAACTAAAAGCTGCGAAACGGGTAACTTTGTTTTGTATAATGGAACTATACCAGCAACAGGTACTTGCGAATAAACTCTTATGTCGTCGGGTGAAGTAATTTCATTAAACAATAAATATCTGACGATTAACAAAATTACATTAACAACTAACGCAACAATTAAAAATAGAATAATTACAGATGTTTTAATAGGAGAAATAGGAGAAAAGGGAATTACTGATTTTTCGAGAATTGTATTTTGACTTATAGAGCCTGCCTGCGAAATCAAATATTCTGCTTTTTTCTCGAGAAGTTTGTTATAAAACTCTTCGTTTATTGTATAAAGTCGTTTTATTTTAAGGTAATCTAAATCCATTGCCGAGGAATTACCGTAAACCTTAAGTTCGTACTCTACAAGTTTTTTTGTTAATGTTGACTTTTTGTCGAGTGCACGATTATAGTTCGATTTTATTAAATCAATAATTGTTTGTTTTTGTGTTTCAATTTGTTTTTCAATGACTTTTATTTGAAAACTGTTTTGGGTTTGATTATTCAAATATAAATCGCGTTGATTTATTAAATTTTGCATTTGATTTAATAAACTTATTAAAATACCATCATTTTTTGAAGGCAATAGTGATATTAAATCGTAAACTTTAATGTTTGGAGTTTTAGAAATTTCATCTAAAATTTGTTTTAAATTTGAAATGTCAATCTCAACATTATCAAGTTCTTCTTCTATTTTTGATAATAATATAGAATATCTTTCGGTTCCTGTTTCCTTTGAATCGTTGTCGTTTCGAATTTGATGAGTTATTCCAAATTGCATTAATAAACCCTCGATGCTATCGAGTTGTTGGTAAATCAAATTATTTTGATTTTCAATAAAATTAAGTATTTGTTGTGAACTTTCTTTCTTCTTTTCAAGGTCGTATTTAATAAATTCTTCGGCAATTGTGTTTACTATTTCACTCGTCTTTTGTGCATTGTTATCTTTAAAAGAAATTTGTATAGTATTGGCTTCTTGGTTTAACAAGCTAACTTCGAGTTGGCTACTATATTTTTTGTAAACCGACTCTGTATCATTTATAATAAAATAATAAGAATCGTTTTTTATTTTGTTAATTTGGGTGCGTATTGCGTCAATGTCGGTAACTTCAATTTTAATTTCTAATCCGTTAATATCTGTCCATTTGTTTTTTTTAATTGTTTTTTCGAAATTTGTATTATTTGTTTTGTATTTAATATTTGAGTCGCCATTTTTATCGAAAGACACATAAATAGGAACATTGTATAAGTTTCTTTTAGTATTTTTATAATCAATACTAAATGGGTTTGCTTTATATAATTCGTTTTCGAGAAATGTTCCTTGCGAAAAATAGCTTATTTTAAGAGGCAATTTGTTAAACGTGCGTTTTAAAAATTCTTTTGAACGAATTAGTTCAATAACTTGCATGCTGTTAATTTCTTCAACTGCTGTAGTTAAATTAAGAACTTTATTTGCTGTTGTACCTTCATTTTTTAATTGAATTATTGAACTTGATTTATAGATTGGCAGAGTGTAACGCAGATAGACATAAACACCAACAATTGCAGCAAAAAATATTATTATTGATAAAATAATACTTCTTTTAAAAACCTGAAGAAAAATATTTACATCAAATTTTTCATTTAATATAGGTATGCGTTTCTGTTCCATTTAATTTATCTTAGAAAAAGTCCATATACCAATAAAGCACTGGATAATAAGCTAATATATGGCGATATTTCAGAAATTATACGAGTTGCATATTTTGGTCGTGCTTCAACATAAATAATATCGTTTGCCTGAAGCATAAAATTAGCATTTTTCATATCTTTTAAATCCCGCACATTAAAAAGAAATATTTCGGGATTGTTTAAGTCGCCTCTTAACAGCTTTATTTTATGCGATTTAGAAAAATCGGTAATTCCTCCTGCCTCGGCAAGTGCCTCAATAAGTGTATAATTATCATTTGTTAATAAAATCACTTTTCCGATTGATGCCCCTCCTGAAAAAACAACTATACGTTTATTAGTAACAGTAATCAAAACAAAAGGGTCAACAAAAATTTCTTTATATTTTTCTTCAAGCATACTTTCTGCTTCGCGAATTGTTTTTCCCGATATTTGAATCCTTCCAACAGTAGGAAGTTTAACTTGTCCGTCATATTCCACCAAATAATTTATTGGGTTTTGCATGGGTTGTGTACTTTGTGATACATCAACTAATTTAAAACCATCATTTGAAAATATTTTAACATCGAGCTTATCAAACGGCTGAATTTTATATTCTTTTTCTGATGGCTTAAATTCCGAGTATTGAAATTCAGCATCAGTTTTAAACATTTCATTTGAATTAATTGTACGGCAAGATATAGATGTTACACAAATAACAACCAACATCGAAATTTTCAAAATATGTTTTTGTTTAAATATTTTCACTTGGCAGATTATGTTTATGTTTTATTTAGCTGCCAAAAATACAAAATTTAAAGATATCAGGTAATTAGCAAAGCTATAATTTTTTTTCTCGAAAAAGTTTTTCATAATATTTTGCAGTATCATCAACTAATCGGGTGTAATTAAATTTTTTATTTACAAAGTTGCGCCCTTTTTTAGATAATTCTATTCTAAGTTCTGGTTTTAAGATTAATTTTTCTAAATTTTTTATAAAAGCTACATTATCACCACTATCGGACAATAATGCAGTAACATTAGGAATAACAATATTCTCAATTCCACCTACGTTAGTTGATATTATTGGAGTTCCAGATGCTTGAGCTTCTATTAAACTAACTGGTGTGCCTTCATTATTTGATGTAAGTGCAACAATATCAAGCCCGGCATAAGCATAATCAACTTTGTGTATCCAACTCGAAAAACGAATATCGGGTTTTAAAGTAGTGCTTCCATTTGGGCTGATAATAAGATTAAAATAGTGTGCTAAATCTTCAATTTCTTTTCGGCATTGCCCATCACCAATAATAAATCCTCTGATTTTTTTTCCTGTTTTTTGTTTTACTTTAGCAAAAGCTTCTATAAACAACGAATGGTTTTTTATTGGAACAAGCCTTCCAACAATGCCAATAGCAATTTCGTCGTCATCTAAATGATTTTCCTTTCTGAAAGTTTCTCTTTTTTCTAGTTGATTTTCCTGAAATTTTAATAAATCGAAACCCAACGGAATAACTGTAAATTTTGATGGTTCAGCTATTTTATATTTTTCCGATAAATCTATTTTTTGAAGAGCACTTATTGCAATAATGCCAGTTGTTCTTTTTGCAAGATGCTGTTCAATCTTAATAAATGCATTAGTTTTTAGAGAGTTAAAGTACGAATGAAAAACATGTCCGTGAAATGTATGAACTACAATAGGAACATTGCAGCTAAAAGCTGCCTTTCGTCCCAACATTCCTGATTTTGATGCATGTGTATGAACAATATCGGGTTTAAATTCTTTTATTATTTGTTTAATACGGTTATAAGCTTTTAAATCCTGAAAAGCATTTATAGTTCTTTGCATTTCTGGCATTTTTAAATAATTTACACCTAATTGATTAAGTATAAACTCTGAACTGTCTTCGTCTTCATCTTTTTCGCCACCAATCAACAAAGTTTCATATTCAGGACTTAAATATTTTGTTAAATAAGCCGCATTATAAATTGGTCCGCCCAAATTAAACCTGTTAATTATACGTAATATTTTTTTCATTTTAATATTAATTGCTTTCACCAATTAATACGCAAAGATACTGATTTTAGGTAAATTATTTATTATTAACCTTATAATAAAGTTGATTAGTTTAAATATTTGTTCCACCAATACTGAAAAACCAAAAGGCTCCATAGATGAATGGGGCTTTCTGATGGATTAACACTGTGCAACATATCTTTCTGAATTTTTATTGCAGAAAAATTAAATATTTTTTGTTCGTTAATTGATGATTCACTAAGCAAATCATTCATCAATGGTTTTAACTCATTTTTTAGCCATGGTAAAAGCGGAACTTCAAATCCATGTTTAGGTTTATTGATAATTTCAGTAGGAAGCACATCAGCAAAAGCTAATCGTAAAAGTTTTTTGCGTGATAATTTGTCAATTTTAAAAGAAGAAGGTAATGTAAATATAAAATCAACAATTGTGTGGTCGAGCATTGGTACACGGACTTCTAAACCATGCATCATTGACATCATATCAACTTTAAAAAGCATGTCGTTTGGCAAAACAAGGTTCATGTCGGTAAGCAATAATGAATTAAAATCGGAGTTAATATATTTTAAAATGTTAGATTTATTTTTGCTGAAATCAATAAGATTATTATTAATCAATAGATTATTAACATATTGTTCATCAGCAAAAGTACTCCAATACCAATAGCGGTCTTTATCGTTTTTAATTAATCCTTTTGCGTATCGCTGAGCCTGTCGTGCTTTATTTGAAAATGATGAATTACGTGATTTTGGTAAAATATTTAATAATGGCAATGAAGTTTTTGCAAACATATTATTAACACCACCATTTAATGCTATAAAATGTGCATAATGTTTATTATAACCTGCATGCAATTCATCGGCTCCATCGCCAGATAATGCAACTGTAACATTTTGCTTTGTTAAACGGCTTAATGCCGAAACTGCAATTGCAGAGCTATCGGCAAATGGCTCATCAAGATAATCTAAAACATTAGTAACTTCATTTAATAAATCATTTCGTGATAATGAAAAAACAGTATGATTTGTATTGAATTTATTAGCAATTATTTGTGCCGAATTTGTTTCATCGTAAAACTTATCTTCTTTAAAACCTACCGAAAAAGTGTTTAGTTTTGTAGTATGTTTTGATGCAATGGCAGTAATAATGCTAGAATCAATGCCTCCACTTAAAAACGTACCAAGTGGGACATCAGAAATTAAACGTCTTTTAACAGAATTTTCAAGCAAATTGCGAAATTCACCAACTGCGTCATCAATTTTAATGTCATTATTTACCTGATTGTTAATACAGTAATATCGTTTTAATTCAATTTTATTTTTAACAACTTTAATAAAATGTCCAGGTAAAAGTTTATTAACTTTATCGAATATTGTTAAAGGTGCCGGTATATAATTAAAATAAAGGTATAATTGCAATGCCTCATTATTTAACGATTTAGTAATGCCAAATGGCAATATTGCTTTTATTTCTGAAGCAAAAATAATTTTATCGTTATCAGCATAATAAACAAGAGGTTTTATTCCATATCTATCACGAGCAATAAATAAACTTTCGTCTTTTTTATTATAAATTGCCAGCGAAAAACAGCCATTTATTTCATTTAAAAAAGTTTCTCCTTTATCAATATACAAGTTTAATAAAACTTCAGTATCGGATTGAGATTTAAACTTGTATCCTTTTTGTTCGAGCTTTTTTCTATGAATTTGATAATCGTAAAACTCGCCATTAAAAACTATTGCATATTGTTCTATAAAATCAGTTAGCGGTTGGTTTGCTGATTCTGAAGTATCAATTACAGAAAGACGTGTGTGCGTGAGACCAATATTATTATTGATATAAGTACCGCTATTATTTGGTCCTCGTTTTTTTAATAACAAATTGCTTTTATTTAATGCCTGACTCCATTTTTCTGCATTATTTTTAAAATCATATATACCGCAAATACCGCACATTTACAAATTTGTTTTTACAAAGATAAGTTACAAATTATAATACACAAATAACAAATTCCAAATAACAAACAAATTCCAATTTTCAAAATCCTAAATCATTAATCCTAAATCCTAAATTTTATGTATGGTATAGTGGGTTACTTTTATTATTTTTAAGTATAAATTTACAAATAATTAAAATTTACATTATGCAATCAATTAAATTAGTTTTATTGTCAGTTATTATATTGGCATCAATTTCGTGCAGTTCAACATCGTTTAAACAATCTGATGAGGCAGAAGCAAAAAGCAATGCTATCAGCGAATATGCTGAACAAGCTACCGATGCTTCGCCATCTGAAGAAGCAGGAGCAGTTGAAAAAAATAAATCTGACATTCTGAACGTTGTTGAAACCACTAAAATAATTAAAACAGGCAATTTGAATATTGAAGTAGAAAATTACCAAACATCAATTGTAACTATAAGAGATATAATTAAACAATCGCAAGGGTACATTTCTAACGAAGAAGAAAGCCATTCCAGCTATCAGATGTACAACACATTAACAATTAGAGTTCCTAAAGAAAAATTCGATGATTTGTTATCAAAAATCGAAAAAAATGCATTATCGGTTAACTCTAAAAATGTTAATATGCAAGATGTTTCGGAAGAATATGTTGATTTAACTACTCGCTTAAAAACAAAAAAAGAAGTTGAGTTAAGGTATTTGGATTTACTAAAACAAGCTCGTTCTATAAACGAAATTTTAAGTGTAGAAAACGAACTTCGAGTTATCCGCGAAGAAATTGAAGCAAAAGAAGGCAGGGTAAAATTTCTAGATAGCCAGGTTGGATATAGCACATTAACACTTTACGTTTATCAGCAATATGATAATCCTTATGAACCAGGATTTTTTCATAAAATTAGCAAAGCTCTTGGAACTGGTTGGGAAGGAATTAAAATGTTTGTTATTGGAATATTTTATATTTGGCCATTTTGGGTAATTTTAGGAGCATTCTTTATTTGGCTTCGTTGGTTCTTGAAAAAGAAAAAGAATAATAAAAAATAACTTGTTATTTATTTTGGTTCGTGGGGACACGAACCATAGAAGAAAAAAGAAAAAGAGCAATAAAAAATAAATAATAATAAAAAATAATATGTCATTTATTTTGGTTCGTGGAGACACGAACCAATGGATGGGTTTAGTTTAGTTATTTATTTTGGTTCGTGCAGGAATGTTCGTGTCCTCACAATCCCAATGGTTCGTGTCTTCACGAACCATAATGATATTTGTTTTACTAACAATATTTTTTTAAAATTTGCAAATGCAAAATAATTTACTTTCAAATACACGAAAATCAATTATTGAAATTGGGAATATTGTTTTTTGGACGGCAACAATAAACAATTGGAATAATTTATTATATGACGACAATTATAAAGAAATAATAATTAACTCATTAACATTTTTAAGTAACAAAAAGAAAATAGATGTTTATGGATTTGTTATTATGCCATCACATGTACATTTAATTTGGCGAACAAACGAGATGAACAGAAAAGAAACCGCACAAGGTTCATTTTTAAAATATACTGCTCACCAATTTAAAAAATTATTGTTGCTTGAAAATAACGAAAAAATTTTGATATTTAAAGTTGAAGCAAAAAATAAAAAATATGAATTTTGGCAAAGAGACCCTTTAGCAATTAACATTAATTCAAGAGAAATAGCTTTTCAAAAATTAGAATATATTCATAATAATCCTTTGGCTAAACATTGGCATCTGGCAAATAACCCAAGTGAATATAAATATTCTTCTGCAAAATTTTATGAAACTGGAGAAAATAATTATTCGTTTTTAAAAGATATTAGAGATATTATTTAAAATTGTTTTGTAAGGGAATTGGTTCGTGGGGACACGAACCAATGGATGGGTTTAATTTAGTTATTTCTATTGGTTCGTGGAGATACGAACCAATGGATGGGTTTAGTTTAGTTATTTCTATTGTTTCGTGGGAACACGAACCAGAGGGATGATTTAGTGGGGACACGAACCAATGGAAAGATAAAAAAGGTTAGAAAACATTTTCTAACCTTTTTTAATTGTTAAACATTAACTTTAAGTCGAAATTTATTACATTTTTTTTAATGAAAACTGCTTTAATAAGCGAACTGAAAAAAGAAATAGAAAATTTAAACCCGAAAGAACTTCGGGATTTGTGCATTCATTTTGCCAAATATAAAAAAGAAAATAAAGAATTACTTAGTTATCTGCTTTTTGAAGCCCACGACAACCAAGCATATATAAAAGGTGTAAAAACACAAGTTGACGAGCTTTTTGACGAAATAAACAAAAGCAATTTATATTTTGCAAAGAAGTCGTTGCGAAAAATTTTACGACTTACAAATAAATTTATAAAATATACAGGTTCGAAACAAGTTGAAGTGGAACTATTAATTTATTATTGCAAAAAGTTACAGGAATCAGGAATTCAGTTTCAAAAAAGTACTGCACTTTCGAATATTTATTTGCGACAAATTGTTAAAATTAAAAAAGCTCTGGCAACTCTTCACGAAGATTTGCAATTTGATTATGAAGAAGATGTGAAGGAGTTGATGAATTAATGTTACAGATTATACCATAATCTATCATTCATGTTGCGTTAAATCCATTGAAACAATGCGAAACTTAACTGTCTTATATTAATATTTATATATACTTAAACGGATTGATTTTGCAAAAAAAATATTGAAACAGTGATCCGATAGCTATCGGATGTGAAACGGCGAATTAACACCCATTCTCAGGTTCGTCCCATCTCCGGTTCGTTAAAATATTTTTGCAAACCCGATTTCATCCATTATAGTTCGCAAAAATGCCTGTTAATTTTATCAGAAACAAAAAAATTCCGTTATTCTATTTTGCGACATTATAGACAAACACTAATTAGTCGAACCTTAAAAACCCTTTTTAAAAATTAAAGTCATTGGTAATTTTAATTTAGATTTTTTTTATTTTTCTTTTTTCACCACCA
>MENF01000191.1 GCA_001769035.1 Bacteroidetes bacterium GWA2_32_17 | reverse complement strand
AAAATAAAAAAAATCTCAATTAAAATTAATAACGTCCAAAATTTCTAAAGAGGGTTTTTAAGGGACGACTAATTAAAAAGGTTATTTATTTAAAAAATATGAAATATCTTTCATTAAAGCGTCAAACACAAAATACTGGAGCGATACAACTTTATTATCTTGAAGTACTCCATACATAGCATCGGGATTATATGGGAGTAATTTACCATCACCGCCATATACTTCGCCGGTATTTGGTCGGCGATATAATTTTATTGAATTTATATTTCCTTTCCTGTTAGTAACTGATATTAAAGCGAATGGCTTTGTATTTAATAATGAATCTAATCGTTTTTTTGGAAAAAACTCATCAAGATATGCTTCACATTTTACTTTTTTAAACAAAGCAATATATTCTTTAACTGTAAGTGCATTAAAACCAGCTACTTCTTTTTTATTAAAATCTTGCAATCTAAATTTATTATTACCGTCATTATAAGCAGTAAACGATTGAGCAGTATTGTCTTGCATATATACTAAAACAGAAGATATGTCTTGATATGAATATAAAAACACAGAATTATCGCGCCATAAAGTTTCGTCGGTAAAATATCTTACAGTTAAATAACCTGTAAACCCGGGTATTTGCGTAACAAAGGGAACTGAAGAATTTTCTAATACCATATATGTTCCTGACTGGTCGGGAGTTGCCTCGCCAACATAATATACTTTTAAAAGTTCATTATCTTTATATATTTCAACTTTTATTGATTTTGTAGCTAATCGTTTTATTACATTTTTTAATGCACGATTCGAAACAGGCGATTTAACATCAACAGTTGCAATTGTTTGAAGTAAAATATTTATAGCATCGGGACGTGCATAATATTTGTTATTAATTTTCCATTGATTTTTATCGCGGGTTAATGTAACTGAATTATTGGCTTTATCGGCTAAAAATATTTTAGTAATTGTTGAAGTATCTTTTACAGCAAAATCACGAAGTTCTTTTTTTATTGTTCCTTTTTTGTTGGTTAAGAATATAATAGCAGATGATGCTAACATTATAAAAAATACTACCAAGATTACTTTTCTTTTCATGTGTTTATATTTATTGGTTTAGAGTTTAAAAAAGTTCAAAAAGTTCATTGTTCTACGTTCACTTCCTACTGTTTACTGTTCATTGTTCACTGGTTTTTCTCAATCTTACTCAATCTTGTTTTTCCAATCTCATCAATCTTTCTTTTCAATCTTTTTTAGTCATGTTTGTTTCATTTGTTACTAGAGTATTTACGTTTTCTAAATATTGTGATAATAGTTCCTAAAACAATAATAATAATTATAGGAATTAGTGTGTTTACAATTTGCCATATTGTTTTACTATTTTCAATTTTTGATTTGTCTAATAATCGCAATTTTATTTCGCGTGAGCGTAAACTCATAAAGCCGGTGTTATCTAACATATAGTTAATTACATTAAGCAAAAAATCCTTATTGCCAAATGTTTCGCCAGTATATCTATCAAGTCCAAGTGGCTGAGCTTTCGATTTAAAGCCAAGTTTTTGAACATTGTTACGAATTAAATCACCATCGCTTATTACAACCATTTTAGTAGAAATTCCTTCGGATTTAAAAGATATTTGTGGACTATCGGATATTTCTGGTGTAATGCGGTTTTTAAAAACACTCGAAAATTTTCCTTCGAGCAAAACGGCTACTGGTAAATTTGATTTCCCAAAATTTTCAGGTTCGGGTTTTTCACGAATTAATTCAAGTCCAATTCTAACTGGAGCATTAACTTCTCTCGAATATTGAGATGTTGCAAGAAGAACAGTTTTATTTATATTTTGAGCTTCGCCAACAAAATCTATACTGCTTGCAAACTGGGCTTTAACAAGATTAACATTGCGCCCAATAGGATGCGAAAATAGTGGCTGAAGTAATGGAAAATATACCCATGATTCGGGCGAAAATTGAGGTTGTGTGCCTGCAATTGCAGTATTTACCGGTATTAATGCACATTGAATATCCTGAACAAGATTAGGATTAACCCTTACACCATAATGAAATAACTGGTCATTTAAATTTGTTTCTTTTAAAGTTGCTAAAATACTGCTGGTATATGCTAAACTATCAATTTCGGCATTTGTGGCATCTAATAGCCATAACATTTTGCCACCTAACATTATATGTTGGTCAATAATAAATTTATCTTGCTCTGTATATGCTGAATCCGGCTTAGCAATTATAATTAAATCATATTTATTGTGAACTCTAAACCCAAGTGAATCTTCAACACGTTCACTCAAACTGTTTAATTTGCCACTTATTTTAATCCTTTCAACAGTATAATATTCTGATAATGAATTGGAAATGTCTTCAACATCGGAACTTTCGAGTTCACCATGTCCATAAATAAATGCGATTTTCTGACTAAATTCTTTTTTAAGTTTTAGTATTGCTGAAATTAATTGGTATTCAATTTCTTCGATTGAGCCATTAAGGTTTTGCTCCGGACTTTGATTTACACTTGCTGTTAAAAAATCAACGGGTGCTTCAATATTTTTATAAGAAACTAAAGCACCGGAAAAAATAATTTTTTGCGACTGTGTACCATCATTATCTTTTTCCTGAAGATTAGTTGGAGTAAGTCCTTTTTGAAAAAGCTGACGATAAAAATCGTTTCTTTCCTTTTTATTAGTGTTTTCGGAAGGGTTAATAAATTCATATTGAATATTTTCGCCTCCATAAACTCTAAATTCGTCTAACATTTCCTTTATGCCGTTCTGTAAACGTTTAAAACCCGCAGGCAGTTCTCCATCTAAATACACTTTTACATAAACAACATCATTAAGATTTTTAAGTAATTTTGTTGTGGCGGGAGCTAATGTATAACGATTTTCGGTTGTTAAATCTATGCGAAAGAAGAAGTACGATGAAATATAATTCAGAAAAATAAAAATAGCAACAATCATTGCCAAATCGGCAAATGTTCTTTGCTTGAATGACTTTCGATTTTGTTTCTTCGCTTTTATTTCCATTTTCGGCTGGTTAAAACGGTTTTTGATAAAAACAGAAATACAGCTATTATACTTATAAAATAAATCACATCTCTTGAATCAACAACGCCCCTGCTTATTGACCTGTAATGTTCGTTAATTCCAATATTCAGAATAAGTGAATCGAATTTTTTGAAAACCGGTAACATCGAAATAGAGTCGAAACCAAAATAAAAAACAAAGCACAAAATCATAGAAATAATGAATGCTACAATTTGGTTTTCGGTAAATGATGAAGCTAACAGTCCAATTGACACATAAATTCCTGCAAGAAAAAATAAACCTAAATATGACCCTAAAATTCCACCTGAATCGAGGTTCCCAACAGGATTTCCCAAATAATAAATGGTAATATAATAAATTACAGTTGGCAATAACGAAAATAAAACTAAAAATAAACCTGTTAAAAATTTAGCAAAAACAATTGTAAAATCGGATAAAGGACGAGTAAGTAAAAGCTCAATAGTTCCACTTTTTTTCTCATCGCTAAACAAACGCATAGTTATAGCAGGAACAAGGAAAAGAAAAACCCAAGGAGAAATTATGAATAATGAGTCGAGATTTGCATAACCGCTATCCATTATGTTAAACTCGCCCGGAAAAATCCACATAAACATGCTGTTAATCAACAGAAAAACGATAATAACAATGTACCCTGTAATAGATGAAAAAAAACTTCCTATTTCTTTCTTAAAAAGTACAAACATTAGAATTTTGATTATTTTTATTTCGTAAAATTAATTTAATTTTTATCTATGCGAAATAAATATAAATCAATTAAAGAAATAAAACTAATATACAGCTTTAATTTTCAGCCATATATTAAATTGATTGGTTTTTAAAATTTTGTTAAATTTATTTAAAACTAGTTTTTTCCAATTCCCTAATCTTTAAATACTTTAAAAAAGAAGCATTTGCAGATATTTTACAAATAACAAATCCATAATATCCATCAAGGAATCCGGCTTTTAAAAAATAATCGCGTATAAACTTCCAACTTGGTTTGAAAATTAAGCCAATAAAACTTACTTTTCTGCCATTATTATAATCGGCTTTGGCTGCAATCTCAGAAAACTTAATCGACTGTTCAATATGCTGAAATATTGAATAATAAGAATAATGTAACAAATCACCTTTTAAAAATGAAGTAGTTGTTCCTTCATGCATTTCAAAACGGTCGTGAGGATTATTGCCTGCCCACATACCTTTTGAGCGAACAAATAATCTTAATTTTTTATCGGGATACCAGCCACAATGCTTAATCCACTTACCACAGTAATTTGTTATACGATTAAAATAATAACCGTCAAAATTCCAGTTATTTTTTACTTCTATTATTGACTTTTCGAGTTCTGGCGAAAGAGCTTCGTCAGCATCAATAGCTAAAATATAATTTGAGATTGCCTGTAGTATAGCAAAGTTTTTTTGTTCGATATAACCTTCAAATTTATGTTGTATAAATTTTACACTATGTTGCAAACAAATATCTTTAGTGCTATCAGTAGAGTATGAATCAACAACAACTATTTCGTCAGCAAAATTTTTAACAGAGTTAATGCAACGTAAAATATTTTTTTCTTCGTTAAATGTTATTATTATTACCGAAAGAGAAACCATGTTAATTTAAAATTTAGGATTAAGATTTGGGATTTATGATTTAAAAATTGTTCTATGTTTATTGTTCAAAAATGTTATATGTTCATTGTTATATGTTAATCGTTCATTTTACTGTTCACTGTTCTATTGCATTTCTATTTATTTCTACCTAATTTCTATTTGTTTCAATCTATTTCTATTTATTTCAAGTTATTTCAATTTATTCTTTTATTAAGGTGTATTTTAAGAAGAGATTCTTCGCTAATCACTCAGAATGACAACAATTTATTTCAACTTATTTCAATCTATTTCAATCTATTTCATTATTCGTGATAATATATTCGTTTTACTCTTCGCGAAATTCCTGTTAAAATCTCGTAAGGAATTGTGCCAATATCATTTGAAATTTTTAAAATTTCTTCAACAGAATCAAAAATTATAACTTCATCGCCTTCGTGAGCATTTGCTTCGGTAATATCGAGCATACACATATCCATGCAAATGTTTCCAACAGTGGGAGTTAAAATGCCATTAACTTTAAAAACACCTACCCCATTTCCTAATTTACGACTTAAACCATCGGCATATCCTATTGGAATTGTAGCGATTACAGAATCGCTATTTAATTTCCCTTTACGGTTATAACCAATTGAACTACCAGCCTGAACATTTTTAATTTGCGAAACAACAGTTTTTAATGAAATAACATTTTGCAATTTTCCAGCTAAAGCATTATTAGTACAAAAACCATAAAGCCCAATTCCTAACCGTACCATATCGTACGAATATTTCGAAAACCTTTCTACCCCGGCAGAATTAAGAATATGTTTTAAAAACTTATAACCTAATGCGTTTTCAATTTTAGTTACGATTAAATTGTATAGTTCTATTTGCTCAAATGTATAAGAGTCATCGTTTTTATCATCAGTAGAAGTTAGATGTGTAAAAACTGATTTAACTTTTAACCATGAATTATTTCTAAGTTTAAACAAAAGTAAATCAATCTCCGACTCTTCAAAACCCAAACGTCGCATTCCAGTGTCAATTTTTATATGAACATTTACATTTTGTTTTCCTTGTTTTTTTACTTCATTCTGAAACATTTGCAAAACTCGTAAATTATAAAGTTCTGGTTCAAGATTAAATTCGAGCATAGATTCAAAACTTCCAGGTTCTGGGCTCATTACCATTATAGGTGTAGAAATTCCGGCTTGTCGCAATTCAATGCCTTCATCGGCATAAGCCACGGTTAAGTATTTAACTTTTTCGTATTGAAGCACATTTGCAATTTCGAATAAACCACTCCCATAAGAGAAAGCTTTTACCATTGCCATTATTTCAGTATTTGGAGAAAGTAGCGATTTGTAAGCATTCAAATTATTTACAAAAGCATTCAAATTAACTTCTAAAACAGTTTCGTGTGCTTTTTGTTGAAGTCTTTTAGATATTTTTTCGAATTCAAATTTTCTTGCACCTTTTAATAATATTGTAGAATTATTAAGTTTTAATAATGGTAAATTTTGAATAAATTCTGCCGACGAATTAAAAAATCTTTTATTTGTTTGATATTTATCGGCAAAATGCGAAATAGCTTGCCCAATACCAATTAGCGTATCAATTTTATTACTATTAATTAAATTGGCAACTTCGGAATATAAAATTTCTTCGTTATAACCACTTTGCAATATATCAGACAAAACTAAAACTCTTGTAGAATGTTGATTTTGATTCATTAAAAAGTCTATAGCAATACGAAGTGAAGCCAAATCGGAATTATAAGTATCATTTATTATTGTACAATTATTCAGTCCTTCATTCATTTGCAAGCGCATTGCTATTGGTGCAAGATTTAAAATTTGCGAAGAAATAAATTCGCTGTTATAACCCAAAACCAAAAGCGTTGCCCAACAAGTTATACAATTTTCGATAGAAGCATCATCAATAAATGGAATTTTAAGTGATTGTAATTCATTACAATATTTTGCTTCTAAAATTGTATATTTTTCTAATTTGTTAATTTTAACAATTTGCAAATTGGCACCTTTTTCGCTTCCAAAAACAAATTGCTTAATTGAATTTTCGCTACAATATTTTGATGCCAATTCTGAAATCACAGAATAATTATTTGAATAAATCAGAGTTTTAGACTTCTCAAAAAGTTTTAATTTTTCGTTAACTTTTTGCTTCGAATCTTCAAAATTTTCCTGATGTGCAGGACCTACATTAGTAAATATTCCAATATCGGGACGAATTACTTTTGCAAGTCGCTCCATTTCACCAACTTTAGAAATGCCTGCCTCAAAAATTGCAAGTTCGTGCGTGTCATTCATTTGCCAAACCGACAACGGTACTCCAACCTGACTATTATAACTTCTAGGATTTCGAACAATAACTTTTTGGTCTTTTAATAATTCAAAAAGCCATTCTTTAACAACAGTTTTTCCATTACTGCCAGTTATTCCTATAACCGGATAATGATATTTTGATCGGTGAAAAGCAACTAATTCCTGTAAAGCCGTTAATGTATTTCGAACAATAATAAAAACAGCATCGGGAAATGATTCTGTAATTTGTTTTGAAACTAAAAAACACCGAACACCTTTTTTATATAATTCAGGAACAAAAGTATTTCCATCGTGCCTCTCTCCGCTTATTGCTATAAAAACACTTTCGCTTGGAAACACAAGGTTACGGCTATCAATTAGCAAACGACTTGTTTTAATGTCGCCATTACCAATTAATTGACCTCGTGTAATCGAAGCTATTTCGTTTGCTGTGTAATTCATAAGAATAAATATATTAAAAAACTGATGACATTAAGAAATCTTTAATATTCATCCATTTAACACCATTTTTATCAGTATTAAATCCGAATTCGTCAAGTGACAAAACATATTTAGGATAATGGTCATTTAATCCTTCAAATGCACCGTACTCACGTTCATTTACTTTTTCACCTATCAATGTTTTGCATATTTGAATATAAATTTTATCAGCACCTATACTTGCTATAAAATCAATTTCTTTGTTCTTGTTTTTTCCAATATTAACCTTATATCCCCTTGATAATAATTCAAGTAACACAATGTTTTCAAGTTGACCAGAAATCATTTCCGGACTACTTCCATGCAAAGCAAATCCAAGTCCGGTATCGCCTAAATAATATTTCTCAAAAGTTTCAAGGACTTTTTTACCATACAAATCGTAACGTCTTATTTGTTGGATAAGCATTGCATTTATAGCATATTGCAAATAATTTAAAACAGTATCGGTGCTGACATTACGATTTTGTGATTTAAAGAAATCATGTATGCTTTTTGCTGTTGTAATATTGCCACAATTTTGTGCTATAAAATCAAGAATATAGTTTAACATTGATACATCTTTTATCTGATTTCTCATAACAACATCTTTTAAAACAACAGTATTATAAATTGACTCCAGATATTGTCTTAATATTTCTTCAGACCAATTAAAACTGTGAATACCAGGGAAACCACCGTATTTAACAAACTCACTAAAAACATCAATATTTTTGTTGATTTTAGGGTTTTCCTCATATATCTCTTTAAATTCAGAAAAAGTAAAAGTATAAATTTTAAACTCTATATATCTGCCAGTAATAAGTGTAGCTAAATCAGACGATAATAAATGAGCATTAGAACCACTAATATAAATATCATATTTTTTTTCAGCAAAGAATGAGCTAATGGCTTTTTCCCACTCATCAATTTCCTGAATTTCATCAATAAACAAATAATACTTTTTATTTTTATGACTTGCTTTTTTCGATATATAATTATGTAAATCGGTATAGGTTTGAATAAAATCAAATTCAAAAAGTTCTTTATTTATATTAATTATTTGACCAGAATTAACTCCAAGTAATTCTATTTCATTTGCAATTTGTTTTAATAGCGTACTTTTACCACATCGGCGTATCCCTGTAATTGCTTTTATTACAGGTTTATCAATAAATGGCTTAATTTTATCAATATATTTCTTCCGTCGTATCATTTATTTTTTTTACAAATATAAAACGTAACTAATCAGTGTCAAAGTTAATTTGATTTTTTATTTAACATACACTGTTCTTCTCTCAAATACTATGTCACGCAAAGCTCGCAATGCCCGCAAAGTTTTAAGCCCGCAAAGTTAAAAAAAATCATTAATGATTTTTTTCATTGCGTGCTTACAGCGTGTTTACTATTCAAACCATAAAATCTCATAGTCATTTTTTCTTTTTACTTATTATAATTTTCTATATTAACCCCGTTAGATACCAATTTTTATTTTCATACCACTTTCTATAGGAATTATATAACGGAGTTCACCCCGTGAGATAGTTAAAAAAAAGAGTGAACTATATTAAAGAGCAATTATCTAACGGGGTAAATTGCGAACTTTGCGACTTTGCGTGACAATTTTTACGCATACTGAATAGTTACTATAAAACAATTCGATTACAATCGAATAATATTTAAATTTTTAATTTAATTCGACCACACTCGAATACAATTCAACATTTCTTAATTTATTCGACCACAAACGATTTATTTCTTAATTTTATTGTAACAATCTCTACACAAGGGTTCATATTCCAAAGTTTCGCCCAAAAGCACTAATTTATTACTTTCAACTTTTCGATACGAATAATGAGCTAAATTTCCGCAGTGCATACAAATTGCATGAACTTTTGTTACATACTCAGCAGCTGCAAGTATTGCTGGCATTGGTCCAAATGGTTTTCCCATAAAATCCATGTCCAAACCAGCAACTATGACTCTTACGCCATTATTTGCCAACGAGTTACACACATCAA
This sequence comes from Bacteroidetes bacterium GWA2_32_17, assembly GCA_001769035.1. Taxonomy (GTDB): domain Bacteria; phylum Bacteroidota; class Bacteroidia; order Bacteroidales; family GWA2-32-17; genus GWA2-32-17. The sequence continues at coordinate 50,337 of MENF01000191.1, read as the reverse complement.
TCAACGCATCGTCAAAAAACTGTGCTTCATCAATTCCAACAACATCAACATTGCTAACCATAAGCAAAATATTTGATGCCGAATCTACTGGAGTTGATTGAATTGCATTTTCGTCGTGCGAAACAACCTCGTCAACAGAATAACGAACATCAATTTTTGGTTTATAAATTTCGACTTTTTGTTTTGCAATTTTAGCTCGTTTTAAACGTCTGATAAGTTCTTCTGTTTTACCGGAAAACATAGAACCACATATTACTTCAATCCAACCTTTTTTTGGAATATCTTTTCCGGTATTTTCTAAAAACATAATTTATTTCGTTGATTTATATCAAATGATTAACTTTACAAAAATAAAATAAATACATAGTGTTTGCAAGAAAATATCAATTTCTTCGTTATACTTGCTTCAAATGCTCATTCCGTTTAGACGGAACTCCGCATTTTCGACAATCGCAAGCCTTGAAATTTTATATTTTCTTAAACAAACAATGAATTTATTACAGATAGTACAATCAATTTGTTGAAATTTAATATAAAATCATGAGCCAAAATAATAAATTTACAGATATTATTGAATTACTTGACGAAATAAAATCGTTAATCAATAATTTAGAAAAGAAATTCTCTTCAATAGAAAAAGATATTGCTCTCGAAAAATTAAGAAAAGCTTACGATTGCTTATTAAATATTAATTTAAACAATATTGAAATAAAAGACACCATTTTACCCAAAGAAATTGTACACGAAGAACCAATTTCGTTAAAAAACGATTTTACTGAAACTTCAATAATTAAAAACGAAGAAATTATTATTGAACAACTTGATGTAAATGAAATAATAACAAATGATAAAGCAATACAAGAACCTAACAACCATCAAGTTATAACTGAAGAAGAAAAAAAGATTATTGAAGTTGAACTAACTTTATTTGAAACAGTGAGCGAATGCAAAACAACTTTTAAAAATAAAGAGCAAAATACTCAAAGTTCAAAAACGATATCCGAACAATTTCGCAAAACAAATACAAAAACTTTATCCGACTCATTGCAAACACAAGATAATAATCTATCGTCAAATCGAATACATAAACCAATTAAAAATATAAAATCGGCAATTAGTATTAATGACAGAATAATGTTTACACGCGATTTATTTATTAACAATAACGATTTATATAACAAAACTATTGATTTGATAAATGGAATGAGCAGTTTTGAAGAAGCTGAAATTTTAATTAATAATACTATTAAAAATAAAGATTCAGAGACATTTAACAGTTTTATAGAATTAATTTCACGTCGTTTTATTTGAAAATACTAATATGACTAGTTTTTTAAACAAACTATTATTAATTTATTTTTTATTTGTCTTTAATGTTAATAATTCTTTTGGGCAAGACATAATTTATGCAAAACAGGTTATTTCAACACTCTGTTCAAATAATTTTCACGGTAGAGGTTATACAAACAATGGCGTTAAAAAAGCCTCGAAATTTATTTTTTCGGAATTAAAGAAAAATAATAGTAATTCTTCAAAATACGAATTTCAAAAATTTAGAATGCCGGTTTCGGTAATTACCGATTTAGGCAATTTAAAAATTGACACAACGATTTTAAAAAGCGGCAAAGAATATATAATACACCCCAACTCTAAAAGTTGCGATGGAAAATATTCAATAGTAAAAACAGATAAAACAAATTTCAAAGAAATTCTTACTCAAAATTTAAACAACTCGTTTATAGCAATTGACACAAGTTTAACAAACGATAAGACACTTAAAGCTATTGTTGAAAACATTATTCACGAAAACACATTACATGCAAAAGGAGTAATAAACCTTGTTAATAGAAACACGATGCAAACACAAGACAACAAACCAATTAGCTGGGTTAGCATGGAAATTCCTATATATTCCTTTCCGGCAAATGCTGCATTTATTGAAATAAATTTTGCATCAAAACAAATTGATAAATATAAAACGGGAAATGTTTTTGCAATTATTCCCGGCAGCAGCGATTCAATAATTGCATTTACTGCACATTACGACCATATAGGCGAACTTGGTGATGCTGTTTTTTGTGGTGCAAACGATAATGCAAGCGGTGTTGCAATGATACTTGATTTATATAAAACATTTTGCAAAGAAAAACCAAAATATACAATTGCATTTATCTTTTTTACAGGCGAAGAAATCGGTTTAGTTGGCTCACAATATTTTGTTAGTCATCCACTTATACCATTAAGCAGAATCAAGTTTTTATTAAATATGGATATTTTGGGAAGTGGCGAAGATGGAATAACAATAGTTAACAGCACAGTTTTTAACAATGAATACGAATTGCTTAAAACCATTAACGAAGAAAAAAAATATTTGCCTAAAATAAAAACCCGTGGTGCATCGAACAATAGCGACCATGCACCTTTTTATAATGCAGGCGTTAAAAGTTTTTTTATTTATTCGCAAGGAAAAACTGGTCCGTATCATAATCCAGCCGACACACCCGAAAATTTAAGTTTAGGAAAATACACCGAAATTGTAAATTTATTAATTGACTTTGTAAACAAATTGTAAATAATATATAGGACTTATGTAAAAAAACAAGTAGTTACATAAGTTCAATAAAATCTAATTAGAGTCTGTCTATAAAGTCCGCTGACTGCGTTATGCTCGTTTTGAAAACAGTCATTTACATAAGTAAACTCCTTGATTTTCAAAACTTCGCAAGCCTTGTCATCGAACTTTATATTCCAGACTCTTGACTTTATGGACAGACACTATATAGCCGGTTGTGTAGTTACATAATCTTTAAGTGATTCGTGTATTCCTTTATGTATTTCGTACCAGTATTCGAAAGCTGCTTCTTGTTTGTTTACATTAAATCTTTCGTACCAATAATTTAATTCAAGTACATCAGACTTTTCCTGAAATTTGTTATTAATAAAAGTATGAATTAAATCCATATTTCTTTCCGATTCCCAGAAAGATGAAGCATTTCGGCTATTAATCCATGATGAAATATTTTTTGTTGATTCTATAAATTCATTCTTTTTATTGTATAGCTTTCCAATAATATCAGCAATCATATCTTCAGCCCATGCTCTATGGAAACGACATATTCCAAGATTGTCGAGTGTTAGTTCTTTAACCATTCTGTTTGCATTTTCGTGACCGAGTTGACGGGGATTCATAAAATCTTTTCCGTAATACATATAGTATTTGCCCATCATTGGCATTGGCGAAAGTACGCCAGGTGTCCAGTATTGGTTTGGAACCATCCATCCTTTTCGACGAAATCCTGTAAAAACAAATTTATCTAATACTTTTTTTCCTTTTGCATCGCTTAATTTATGTGCCAATATACGAGCACCATCGCTCATGTCGAGCATTTCGTAATCGCCCGAAATGATATTGTTTAACAATGAAACTCCAATTTGTGCATTTTTCATGGAGTCGTTAACAATATCAAAATTTTCGGCTGAAAATATAGGCTTTTCTTTTAGTCCCAATTCCGAAGGTTTTATTAAATCTTCTGAAAGGCACTCAAATAACCATGATATAACACCGCCAACGGAAATAGCATCAAAACCTAATGTGTCGGCATGATGATTTAATAATTCGGCTGCTCGCTGGTCGAAAATACCCGAAAGCGGTCCCATGGTTTGATATGGTTCATAATCTTTTTTAAATTCATTGTTCATTTTTTTGCAAACTGCTGCACATGGTTCGCCACAATTTTTTTGTTGTCGGGGTTTAATGGTTTCTTCGTTAAATTGTTTTAAATAATGCTCAACAACAAATTTTTGATGAAGTTCTTTTCTGTCGTTTTCGCTCCAATAAATAGATTTGTAATTAAATGCAATAATGTTACTTCCAACTGTTGCGTAATTAACTCCTAATGTTCCACCGGTCTCAAAATGTTCATCAAATCGATATTTTGTAGTTGCCTCAATATCTTTTGCAGCTAGTTTTTTATTGTATTTATCTTCGAACCACGAGTCAGCAACTTTACGGTCACGGAAGTCTTCATCTAAAAATGTTCCACCATAAATTATGGAAGCAATTCCATGTTGTTGTAACAATTTGCTACCAAAGCCACCTCGTCCAGCCCATGTGTCAACTAAAGTTACTTCTTTGTTTTTTATTGGTGCAGAACAAATTGCACCAAAATCAGTTTTTAACGATGCCGGCCCAGTTGCAAGAATTCGCGGGTCGGTTTCGTAGCGTTCGCCAAATTTTTCGTAAGTGTAATCCATCATCGAATAAACACCTTTTCGACCGCTATTCCAAACAGAATGTATTTCAATTGGTTTTATTTCTAACTCTATTTCTTCGCCGTGATTTCTGTTTAAATATAATATAGAAGGTGTAGCCGATTTTCCAACAATAGAAATCATGCTTATTCCTAAATTATCGAAAACTAAGCCGGCACCACCCATTGATGAAACATAAAACCCAGCCCAGCAAGGCGAAAAGCCCGAAAAAATTAACCGGTTTGAACCCGGTAAAATTGAGCCTGCCAATAATCCTGTACCTATTGTTAAACTATTGTGTACGCCCGAAAGGTGAAAGCCAATATCAACAGGACCGTAATATTTGCCGATTAAATATCTCTGCATCTTATAAAAACCAGTTTCGGCATCAATCATTAAAACTTTTATGAAACTATCCATTTATTAAAATATTTTTTTGCTAAAGTAATTAATTTTTTTTTTAATATAATTTCTAAATATTAATGTGTTAATAAATTTGTACATTTGTTTAAAATACAAACAAATTTATATGGAAGGATTTTTTGTTGCATTATTAGTAATGCTTGCTTTAGGAATACTTGCTCTATCAATTATTTTTATGATACGAGTTAGCTCGCAAGTAAGTAAAATATTTAAAAGTATAACCGAACTTAAAACTGATTTAATTAAAATTAAAACTTTAATTAACTCCATTAAGGAAGTAAAACCTTCGGAACAAGTTATTCCAACGGCAAAAGAACAAGTAATAGCTCCTGTTCAGGAAATTATAAAACAACATGAAGTTGTTATTGTTCCTCCAGTATTTAAAAAGGAAGAGCCAGTGGCTCAGAATGTTACTGCTATTCCTGTTAAGCCAGTTGTAAATCAAATTAAACCTAAAGTTATAAAAGCTACAATACCAAAAACCGACCTTGAAAAATGGATTGGTGAGCATGTGTTAAGTATTATTGGTATTGGTGTTTTAGTATTGGGATTAGCCTTCTTTGTTAAATACGCAATTGATAAAAACTGGATAAACGAAGTTGGAAGAGTTGCAATTGGAATATTAGCAGGCGGTACTTTAATTGCCTTAGCTCATAAATTAAGAAAAACATATAAAACATTTAGTTCAATTCTTGTTGGTGGTGGAATAGCTGTTTTGTATTTTACTATAAGTATCGGATTTCAATATTATCACTTATTTTCGCAAACTGCTGCTTTTTCTATAATGGTTGTTATTACAGCTTTTGCAGTTTTATTATCTCATGCTTACAACCGACAAATATTAGCAATTTTGGCTATTGTGGGCGGTTTTGGCACTCCATTTTTTGTTAGTACAGGTGAAGGTAATTACATTGTGTTATTTACTTATATTACAATTCTTAATGTTGGAATGTTAGTATTATCGTACTTTAAAAACTGGTACTGGTTAAATGTTATTTGCTTTGCTTTTACTACAATAATTTACGGAAGCTGGTTGGGTTACCAAGTAAGCGAAAAACCATATCCTCCATATTTAGGTGCCTTAATTTTTGCTTCAATTTTTTATGGCATATTCTTTTTAATGAACATTGTTAATAACATTAAAGAAAAGAGAAAGTTTAATTGGAGTGAAATAACAATTCTTCTTACAAATACTTTTATGTTTTTTGTGGCTGGAATGGTAATTTTAAACAATGTTCACAATGCAAGATTGCAAGGAATATTTACAATCTCAATTGCTCTATTTAATCTTATTTTTGCATTGCTTTTGTATAAACGCAAACAAGTTGACAGAAATCTTATTTATCTGTTAATTGGCTTTGTTCTTACATTTTTAAGTCTTACTGCTCCAATTCAATTAGATGGAAATTATATTACTTTATTTTGGGCTGCCGAAACGGTTTTGTTATTGTGGTTTTCACAAAAATCAGGAATTAAAATCGTTAAATTAGCTTCAATTATATTGATGCCATTAATGATTATCAGTCTTATTATTGATTGGTCGAATTTATATGTGTATTTTAATAAAACATTTACCGAAGCCGATGCAGCATTTTATGGCGTAGAAATGGTTAAACCATTGTCATTAATTTTTAACCAAGCATTTATTACAAGTATTGCAGTAATTATTTCATTATATGTCAATTTGTTCCTTTTAAAATACGAGTTAAAAACACCAAAATATATTGAAAATGGAGTAAAAGTATATCGCTGGATATTGTTACCGTTATTTATTCTTTTTTTATATTTAGGAATTTTACTCGAACTGAAATATCAGCTTTGGTTAAATATTGATTACAGTTTTGTTCGCAATGTTTATTTGGGAGTATATCATTTTTCATTTGTACTTGGACTTATACTTTGGGCAAATTATAGAAAAGAACAGGTTGTAAAAAATATAGTTATTGGAATAGGGTTTTTTGCAGCAATTTGTTATTTGGTTTTCTTTAATCATCAAACAGCTTATGTCAGAGATTTATACATCTCGGGAGTACCTATTTCGCTAACTCCATTTATGTTTCATTATTTAAGTGCATTTTTTGTTATAGTAGTAACATTTTTAATTTGGAGGAGTTATTCTAAACTTTATAGCGAAAAATCTGTATTAAGTATTCTTTCACTTTGGTTTACTGTTTTTGTTTTTATTTTTGTTGGAAGCTCAGAACTTGATCATTTAGCTGTACTTACTCAGGTTGATGCAAATCATACAATACAAGCAATGCTGTTGCAATCAAGAAAAATTTCTTATCCTATTTTTTGGGGCTTAACTTCATTTGTTTTAATGTTTTTAGGAATGAAAAACAAAAATCAAATGCTCCGAATAATTTCTTTGTCAATATTTGCAATTACTTTAATTAAACTTTTTACTTGGGATATTAGGGGAATTAATGAAGGCGGAAAAATTGTTGCATTTATTTCTTTAGGTATTTTGTTACTTGTAATTTCATTTATGTATCAGAAATTAAAAAGATTAATTTTAGAAGATGACATTAAGAATAAGCAAAATGATATAACAAAGGGATAAAGTTAAGGGTTGAGGTTAAGGTTAAGGTTGAGGTTGAGGGATAAGATTGAAAAAAAGATTGAAAAGATTGAAGAAGATTGAGAAAACAAGATTGAATAGGTTGAAACGCTTTCAATCTTATCAATCTAAATCAATCTTATTCAATCTGAAATAATTAAAAGCATATAATATTAAGTATCAATAAAATAAAAAATATAAACACATGAGAACTAATATTGGCATACAAAACATATTGTTGAAAAGCACTATTGTTCTATTTGTTTCTTTCTTGTTTTTATCTGGGTTTTCGCAGGATTTTAAATGGGAAAGCAAAACAGTAAAAGTTATAAAAACTGGTTTTAACGAAATATTGTTAAGTTCTGAAATAACCGGAAAATTAAAAACGGATTATGGCGACATTAGGTTATTTGATAGCACAGGCAACAATATTCCTTATATACTATATTCCGAAAAGCCAATTTTATACAAACAAATGTTTAAAGAATATGAAATAAGTAAAAAAGAACACAGATATAATTATACCCGTCTGGTAATTCATAATCCCCAAAAAAATGTAATAACAAATTTTTCACTTGTAATAAAAAATGCTGACGTTAGAAAATGGTTAACTCTAAATGCGAGTGATAATCAAAAAGATTGGTTCGCATTAAAAGAGCATTACTATTTTCAATCATTTTACAACGATGATAATACTTCAGAAATACGTGTTTTTAATTTTCCCAAAAGTAATTATGAATATTATGAATTGTTAATTAGTGATTATTATGATAATCCAATAAATATTTTAAAAGCCGGATATTACGATTGGTCGGTTGAAACTGGAAAATATTTACAAATTAATAATGTGAAAATTTCTCAAACAGATAGCTTAAAACAAAGTATAGTGAAAATTTCTTTTGCTCAACAACAATATATAGACAAGTTGCAGTTTGAGGTTGAAGGTCCTGAGTTTTATTTTCGAGATGCAACAATTTCGTTGGCTAAAACTACCAATGTTAAAGGTGAATCGAAGTTATATTATGAAGAAATAAAGTCAACTAAAATAACTTCCAACTCCGAAAATATTATAACTTTTTCGGGATTTCCAGCAAAAGAACTTTATTTAATAATTCAGAATTATGATGACAAACCTTTAAAAATTAAAGCAGTTAAAGCTTATGAGTTAAATCATTATATTACAGCAAATTTAAACGAAGGAGAAATTTATTCGCTAAAGTTTGGCAACGAAAAGCTAAAACCACCTGTTTACGACCTTAATTTTTTTGCCGATAGCATTCCCGATGATTTACCATTAATAACAACTTGCAATGTTATAAATATAGAAAAAGTTGTAAATCCTGAATTAAAACCATTCTATTACAATCCTGTTTTCATTTGGATTGTAATTGCTTTTGTAGCTCTAATTATTGGATATATATGTTTTAAAATGATAAAAGAAATGCCAAAAAAAAATGAGCAAAATTAATAGGCATTTTTCATTAAGCATCCGATATATCGGATTTGAAAGATGCCTTATTTTTTAATATTTGGTAATTCTAAACCGTATCCTTTCTTTTTGTCTTCGGCTTTTAACAATAACGTAAATATAAGAGCTAAAACTCCAAAACCAGTAAATATTAACATTGGTATAGTATAATCGTATCTTTGGATTACAGATACATTCACACCATTTACTACTTTATATATGCCGCCACCAGTTTTACAATATGTTTCGAGTACCCAACCAATTAAATAAGGAACTCCCATTAATCCCCAGTTTTGAACCCAAAAAATAAGTGAATAAGCAGTTCCTAATTGCTTTTCGGGAATAATTTTTGGTACCGATGGCCACATAGCTGATGGAACAAGTGAGAAAGCTACTCCTAATACTATTATCAATAAAATAGCTATAAACCACTGGTTAATAAACGGAATTGAAAAAATTAAATGAACAAAAATTAACATTATTGAACCAATAATCATTATAGTTGCACCTTTACCTTTTTTATCGTACAAATTACCAAAGAAAGGCGTAAGAATAATTGTTCCAAAAGGTAGCATTGCCGGAATTATTCCTGCCCATTCCTGATCAACACCAAATTTTTGAACCATTAAATCAGTAGCATATTTAAGGAATGGGAATACTGCTGAATAGAAAAGAACACATAAAAGAGCAATATACCACCAACCTTTATTGGTTACAATTTTAAATAAATCGGATATACGAAAAGCTTCTTCATTATCTACAACATTATTAATGCGGTTATATTCGGCTTGTTCTTTATCGAGTTTTGTGTCCATAAATGAGTACATTAAGAAGGCAATAAGTCCTATACAAAGCATAATTAAAGATATTAATACAGGATCTGAAACAGGACCACGGATATTAGCTATTGGTACCGAGATTGAGAGTGCAAGAGCAGTACCAATACGAGCAGTTGCCATTTCGAGTCCCATAGCAAGTGCCATTTCTTTCCCTTTAAACCATTTCACTATAGTTTTTGAAACGGTAACTCCGGCTATTTCGATTCCTACACCAAAAATAGCAAAGCCAACAGCAGCAAGCATAACCTGAGCTTTCATGTCGAACCATAAAATATGCCAGTTAACTCCGTCAAAAGAATGTGTAGAAATAGCATAGTATTTTAAACCTGCTCCTATTACCATTATAATTGCTGCCATTAAACCTGTAAAACGAATGCCCATTTTATCAAGAATAATTCCGCCAATAATAAGCATGAATAAAAAAACATTAAACCATCCGTAAGCACTTGTAAAGAAGCCATATTCTGAACTGTTCCAGCTTAATTGATTCTCAAGCAATCCTTTTAACGGAGCCATTACATCAGTTAAATAATAACCGCATAGCATTGTAAATGCTACTAAAGCCAAAGCTGTCCAACGAGCTGCTTTACTGTCTCTTAATTTTTTCTGAATTTTCTCAACCATATAATTTAAAGGTATAATATTTTTTTAAACTTTTGTAAGAACCTATTTAAAAAACTTGGCAAAGCTATAAAAAATATCCACTACTAAACATTTTAGTTTATTTTTTTATCTATAAAAAATGTAGTTATATCAAAAAAATAAAAAAATAAAAAAAATCCATATAGTAAATTATTAAATATAAATTACTTATATGGATAATATGTTATATAATTATTTTTTTAAAGGTGCATTTTTTATTACTTCAACTAAAAAGTCCCAGAACTTTTGAACCGAAGGTATTAATGCTTTTTCATCCGGAGAATGAGGATACCTAATTGTTGGACCAAATGAAAGCATGTCTAAATTAGGATAAACTCCGCCTAACAAACCGCACTCTAAACCTGCATGAATAGCTTTAACTTCAGGAACTTTACCAAATTTCTTTTGATAAACTTCGCCAGCGGTTTTTAAAATTGCCGAATTCATATTTGGTTTCCAGCCAGGATAACCACCTTCAAATTTAATATTTGCACTTGATAAAGCAAAATTGCTATGAATTGCTTCTACTAAATCGTCTTTTGCTGAATCAACAGAACTTCTTAATAAACAAGCAATTAATATCGTTCCATTATTCGATTTTACAATTGCCAAATTTGTTGATGTTTCTACCATCCCCTTCATTGAATCACTCATGCGAATTACTCCATTGGGGCATGAGTAAATTGTGTTAATTAATTCGTTTTGCGTTTTTAAATCAATAACAGAATTTGGTGCAGAGGTTTTTTCTGCAACTAATTTTATATCAGGGTCGCAATCGGAAAATTCTTTTCTGTAAATTTTTTCGTAGTTTGAAACTGCTATTAAAAACTCAGCTTCATTGTTATTTGGTACTACAACGGTAACAAAAGATTCGCGTGGAATAGCATTTCGTAAACTTCCGCCCTCAATTGATGAAATTCTAACGTTAAATTTTTTGCTTGCAAATTTTAAAAATCTGTTCATCAATTTATTTGAATTTCCTCTGTAAAGAATAATTTCTAATCCTGAATGACCGCCTTTTAAGCCAGTTAACAAAAGTTTATATGCTGTATGATTTACTGAAACTTCTTCTTCTTTGTAATTAAATTTTATTGAAGCATCAATGCCACCGGCACAGCCAACATAAAGTTCGCCTTCATCTTCCGAATCAAGATTTAATAAAATATCACCATCTAATACTCCAGATTTTAAACCAAAAGCACCTGTCATTCCTGTTTCTTCGTCAATAGTTAAAAGTGCTTCAATTGGACCGTGTGCAATATCTTTTGATTGCAAAATTGCCATTGTAGCTGATACTCCTAAACCATTATCGGCACCTAAAGTTGTTCCGGTAGCTTTAACCCAATCGCCATCGACCCAAGGAACAATAGGGTCTTTTTCGAAATCGTGAACTTTATCACTATTTTTTTGGGGTACCATATCAATATGTCCCTGTAAAATTATTCCTAGCCTGTTTTCCATACCTTTTGTGGCTGGTTTTTTAATAATTACATTGCCAACTTCGTCAACAATTGTTTTTAAACCGAGTTTTTCGCCAAACTCTTTCATAAATTTTATTACTTTTTCTTCTTTTTTTGAAGGACGAGGTATATTACATAATGCCTCAAAATTCTCCCATACTTGCGTAGGTTTCAAATGATTTAACTTTCCCATTTCTTAATATTTTAATTTTTAAATTTAAGGTTTTAAAAGTACATATTTTTTTATTTAAAATGTATTAATAATTTATTTTTATTTCTTAAATTTATTTAGCTTTTAAGCAAAATCATTTTTACTTTTGCTTATATATTTAATACTTTTTGTAATGAACGAAATTAAAATAAAAATATATGGGATTCTTTCTTTGACTCGCAAACAATTTGTTGCAGGATATTCCCTTTTCTTTGCTTTTTTTGTAATTGCAATAGTTTACTTTTTTTTCTTTCCACCCGAAAGTTCTCCTGTAAATGCTTCTTTTATTAGGAAACTGTTTTCAGATTATGTTGTATTAACCTTTTTGTTTTTTTTAATTTGGCTCGTTGTTGAAGGAATATTTTATTGGGATAAATTTATTAAAGCTCAATATAAACTTATTGAAGAACAAAAAAATGTTATTGAAACCCGTGAGCAGCATTTAATACTACACAAAGAAGAAATTGAAACTCAACGCGATGAAATTATTTCGCAACGTGATGAGATTGAAGCACAACGCGATACCGTTATGTCGCAAATGGAAACAATTTCACATCAGAAGAAAGAATTAACTCAAAGTATTCAATATGCTTACAGAATTCAGTGTGCTTTGTTACCGCCCGATAATTATATTAAAAAATGTCTTCCAAACAGTTTCATTTTATATATACCTAAAGATGTTGTAAGTGGCGATTTCTATTTTGTAGAGCAAATTTCAGGTTATACAATTGTTGCAGCTGTTGATTGTACAGGGCACGGTGTACCCGGAGCAATGATGTCGGTTATTGGTTATAATTTATTAAATCAGGCAGTTAAAATTAACCGAATTACAAAACCTTCCGAAATATTAAGTTTTCTTGATGTTGGTGTTACCGAAATTTTACGTCAGGCACACAACGAAAGCGGTGTTAAAGATGGAATGGATTTATCGCTTGTATGTATTGATAATCAAATGCGTACAGTTGAATATGCAGGAGCATATAATTCAATATATTATGTACATAATAATGTTTTAAGTGAAGTTAAAGCTGATAAATTTCCTATTGGGGTTAACGAAGATGAAGTGGCAGATGTATATACAAATAATGGCTTGCCTGTTAGTAAAAATGATATGGTTTATCTCTTTTCTGATGGTTATGCCGACCAGTTTGGCGGTCCAAAAGGTAAAAAATTCAAATACAAACAACTCGAAGATACATTAGTTAGCGTTAGCAATGAATTGGTTGATAAGCAGAAAGAACTTATAAAGAAAAAATTTTTAGATTGGAAAGGTCAGGAAGAACAAGTTGATGATATATTAATAATAGGTATAAGAGTTTAAAAAGTTCATGGTTCAAAAAAGTTCTAAATTCACTGTTCTATTGTTCAATTGTTTTATTGTCATACATGGTCATACTTTTTCATACATGGTCATACGATTGTCATACATGGTCATACGATTGTCAGCATTTGTAGTATAGTTAGAAAACAATTGTGTGACCATTGTATTAACTATTGTGTGACCATTGTTATTATTGTTCATTGTACTTAATACTTAATACACTTAATTATTATGAAAATTCTCTTGATAGAAGACGAGGAAAATCTTTCGAGTAGTATAATTGATTATTTAATACTTGACGGGTATGTTTGCGAAACCTGTACTACATTTGAAATGGCACTTGAGAAAATTAATCTTTATAATTACGACTGCATTGTTGTGGACATTATGCTTCCCGATGGCAATGGTCTTGATATTATTAAAAAACTAAAGTCAACTAATAAGGCAACTGGAATAATAATAATTTCTGCAAAAAAATCATTGGATGATAAAATAATAGGTCTTGAAATTGGTGCTGATGATTATCTTACAAAACCTTTTAATATTTCAGAATTAAATGCACGTATAAAATCAATAATACGCCGCAGAAATTTTAATGGTAAAAACGAAATAATTTTTAATGAAATTAAAGTTTTTCCCGACCAGTTAAAAGTTGTAATTAATGAAACAGAATTAATTCTAACAAAAAAAGAATATAACCTGCTGGTTTACTTCATGTCAAACAAAGATAGATTTGTTACAAAGGAATCTATAGCAGAGCATCTGTGGGGCGATGAAATGGATATGGCAAATTCGTTCGACTTTATTTATTCTCACATCAAAAATCTTCGTAAAAAAATTATCGTTCTTGGAGGCAACGACTATATAAAAACTGTGTATGGTATAGGATATAAATTTACTGATTCGATATGAAACTTCCATTGCTTGCTCCGATTTATCGGAGACTATAAAAGACACACAACTTGTCATGACTTGTCGGGAAGGGAATGTTCATATTTAAGGTTGAGGTTAAGAAATGAGGTTAAGGGATGAGATTGAAAAAAGATTGAAAAGATTGAGAAAACAAGATTGAAAAGGTTGAAACGCTTTCAATCCTATCAATCTAAATCAATCTTATTCAATCTGAAAAATATAAAAACATAAAATAATGAAAATCAATAAATTAGAAAATAAAAAAACAGATGAAACTTCTTTTTAAAACAAGTATTTATTTTTTAATTTCTTCAATTATCGTATATACTGCCGGTAGTATAATTTTTTATTTTCTTGTTCGTATAGAAATTAACCGGGAAATAGACGAAGTATTAGTATTTAAAAAGGGGAAAATTATAGAACATATTAAAAAAGAGAATACATTGCCTAACTTTAATAATATTTATGATGTAAAAGTAATAATCAGCTCAACATCAAATAATAAGAATATAAATATTCTTAAAGACACAATGTTGTATAATGAACTCAAAAGTGAATATGTACCATACAGGGCTTTAACGTTTACTTATGAAATAGACAATCAGTTTGTAAAAATTCAATTATTAAAATCTTTTTTTGAAATAGAAGATTTAATTAAAGGCATCCTGACATTTATTTTATTGTTGATTCTTTTTCTGTTATTGGCTTTATTTGTATTAAATATTTTTATTTCACAAGTAACATTTAAACCTTTTTACAATATGCTTCATAAGTTGCAAAATTTTGATATTACTAAAAATAAACCATTAGATATCGGCAATCCCAAAACATTTGAATTTATACAACTTAAAAACGAATTATTGGCAATGACAAATAAAGCACGGAATGATTATAAGCATCAAAAGGAATTTATCGAAAATGCTTCACACGAAATACAAACACCTCTTGCGGTTATTAAAGCAAAATGCGAATTACTATTACAATCAAATACTATTAGCGAAGTACAAACCAAATCTTTATTAATAATAATAGATGCGGTTCGCCGTCTTTCAACGCTCAATTATACCTTGCTTTTAATTACAAAAATTGAAAATAAACAATTTCAGGAAAATGAAAATATTGATGTGCAGGAATACATTGAAAAGCATCTTTTAAATTTTGAAGAATTAATTTCTCTCAAAAATATTAAACTATCAACATCTTTTATTCAGAAGCCAATTATTAGAATAAATTCTGCACTGGCAGACATACTAATTTCAAACCTACTTAATAATGCAATAAAACATAACATAGAAGGAGGAGCGATTTCAATTAAATTATCTAAACAGGAATTGGTAATTAGTAATACGGGTTCAATGCTTTCAGTTATACCGGAAACATTATTTAATCGTTTTTTTAAAGATAAATCGAAATCAGATTCGCTTGGGCTGGGTCTTACAATAGTTAAAAAGATTACAGATCTTTATCAAATGAAAATTACATATTGTTATGAGAATGGGTACCATGAAATAAAACTAATTTTTCCAGTTAATTGAGATTAATTCTTTGTGTTAATTTTATGTCGTATAACATAAAATAACAACATAAAAACTGCTTTATAACATAATGATTGTTACTGTATTATATACAAAAATACAGAATCTCAACAGATTTGAGTTTTACTTTTGTTTGATTTTAAAATTAATAATTTTTAACTAAATAATTTTGTTATGAGAAAATTAAATTTGTTTTCTGTGTTATTTGTGATTGCAATAATTGTTTTATCAACAAGTTGCCAAAAAAAACCCGATGCGTGTTTTACAGCATCAAAAACTAGTGCTTCAGCTAATGAAGCAATAAGTTTTACTAATTGCTCTGTTGATGCAGAAAGTTATGAATGGACTTTTGGCGATGGAGGAACTTCGACAGAAGCTTCGCCAAGTCACACTTATACTGCCGCAGGTAGTTATACTGTTACTTTAAAAGCCTTATCTAAAAACGGAAAAAAGACTAATGAAGCTACAGAGTCAATTACTATAGGTGCATCATATAATTTATCAAAGTTAAATGCAATTAAAACAACAACTCCTCCAACAGTTGATGGTGTAGTGGATGCTTTATGGGCAAATGCCCCTGTTTTAACTGTAGCTTTAGGAGAAACAAATAACCCACCAAATGACCCTTCAAAAATCAATAATTGTGCAGGTTGTCATGCTTATAATAGTTCAATAACTGTAAATGTTAGGGCTGTTTATACTTCAACTGATATTTACATTCTATCTGAATGGGCTGATCCTACTGCTAGTTTTACAAGAGATGCATCTTGGTCATTTGCCAGTGGAGCATGGGCAAAACCATGTGTTGGTGAATCAGAAGATAGGATTTCATTTTATTGGCCTATTGGTACAACAACCGGTGACCCTTATAGCACAGGTGGTTGTATGACAAAATGCCACATGTATTATCCAACGGATCAAGATCCACATGTTAGTGTAAATGGTATTGTTGATGATGCTTGGTTAGCAAGTGGACGTGCCGATTTATGGCATAGTAAAGCCGCTCGTGGAGGTGCTGTAACATCGGCATCTGGTACAGGTTTAACTATTAATCCAACATCACACGAAGTAACAGCAGGAACTTTCTCAATGATTGGATATGTTGATGATACATATTGTGATGTTTGGTCAGGTACAAATGGCGAAGATGGTGGTCGTTATGGTGATGCTGGGACTGCTGCCGCTTCACATAATCGTATAGCCGATAAATCGCGTCCAAAATGGATGGAAACTAATCCTACAGATTTTGCTGATGCTATGTTTATTACACAATCTGAAATTGATGGTGGAGAATGCGTTGGAAACGCAACAACAGGAGTTAGTGATGTTGATGCAGCATTATATTGGCCTAAATATTCTACACTCAATGCAATTGTTTGTGAAAGAATTCACGCTGTACCAACAGGAAGCAGGGGTGATTTAGCAATAGGTGCGGTTTGGAGTAATGGTACATGGAAAGCTGAAATTAGCAGAAAATTGAATACAGGTAATGCTGATGATATCAATTATACTGATTTGGGTATCGAATATTTGTTTAATGTTGCAGAATTTGATAATTCGCGTCATGGTTATGAGCACAGATGTTCTGAATCCAAATATCTTAAATTTATACCATAATACATAAGATTTCGTTTTTTCATTTAATTTTAATTATTAAACTGCCTCAATTTATTGGGGCAGTTTTTTTTATGGTGTTTGAAAGTTAAATTAGTAGTTGCAATTTATAGTTTTTTTCAAAAAATTAATTTAAACAATTTATTCATACTAAATATATGTTGTAAAACATATAAAAAACATGTTCTTTAATATAAAATTCAGAATCTATACAGAATTGAAAAATATCTTTGTGCTTAATTAATTTAATAATTTATTTAAAATAACATGAAAAAGAAAAATTTTTTATTTAGTGTGTTTGCAATTGCTTCAATTGCATTTTATACCATTGCCTTTAGTGGTTGTAAAGGTAAAGATGGCGAAATAGGTCCTGCTGGCACAAATGGCACAAATGGCACAAATGGTACTGATGCAAATGCAGTTACTGCTGCCGACCAGTCTGCTTATGACGCTGCTAACGGTGTTAATGGTGCCCAGATTTATGACCACCCTTTAAATTACATTAGTGCAAACCAAACTGATTACCCTAACGCTTACACAAATTTTTACAGATGTAAAAGTTGTCATGGCTGGGATTTATTAGGCAGAAATGGCGTGTTAATTAACAAAACTCCTACTGCTACGTATCCTGTTGCTGCTGAATTAAATTTGTATGCATGGGCTAAAACTCACAACATTCGTCAAATTTTTGATGCAATTAAAAATACCGGTGGCAGAACAAAGAGCACACAAACTTCATACAATGGCACAATGCCCGATTATGGTACAATTTTAAGTGATGCCCAAATTTGGGATGCTGTAAAATTTTTAAAAGAAACAGCTCATAATGTTAACGAATTTTACGATTTAAGTACTTCAGGAGTTTATCCTACCGGTACAAAAACATTTTCAGAAATTGGTAAAGGTGGCGATGGTGCAGCAGGGTTAGTTACATATAATGCAAAATGTAAAGGTTGCCACGGTGCCGATGGTACTCAAATTAATGTTTATTGCAATGGTATTTATTTAGGCGATATGTTCAGAGGTGATCCACACGAAATTCAACATAAAGCTATTTGGGGAATGCCAACCGATCGCGAACATATTGATAGCGGCTGTGCCGATGCAGATGCTATGCCATCACAATCTATTACCGATCAAGATATTAGAAATATGATGGTAATGGGACAAGACACAGTAGCTTTCCCTGGTTTTTAATTTTTCCTTTTTTCATATGTTTTGTAAAAACTGTCCTGGTATTCAGGGCAGTTTTTTTATGACCTTACCCTCTTTCGACTTCGCTTAAGACAAGCTGTCTCTCTCCATTTCGATAGCTATCGCAAGCGAAGAATGTAAAAATTATATCAATAATTATTTCGAATCTTTATCTTGCACGAAAATTTTTGTATTTTTGTTCAGTATAGCATAAAAAATAAAAATGATTAAAAGCACATATTTTATTATATTATTGTTACTGTTATTATCATGTACTAAAGGGCATCAATGCGATTGTTTTGTTTCAAACGGGAAAGAATTTGAAGAACAAAGAGATTTAGATTCGTTTACTGAAATTGAAATAAATAATGTGTTTGATGTTACATTTAAAATTGATACGGTTTATAAGATAAAAATTACAACCGGAAAAAATTTAATTAGTGGTATCGAAACAAAAGTTGAGAATAACCGATTATATATTAAAAATACTAATAAATGTAATTGGACAAGAAAGTATATTGGTAAAGCAAAACTTGAAATCACACTCAATAAATTAACTTATTTGAATTTAAAAGGCAGTTGCGATATTAACTGTAATGATACTTTATTTGAAAATGAAATCAGAATTGATGACTGGGCTGATATTTCAAATGTAAATTTATTAATTAATTGTTCTACATTAACTTTTGCACTTCATGCCGGAACCGGTAATATAAACTTAAAAGGAAATGTTGGAGTGGGTTATTACTGGAACCATGGTTACGCATATTTTAACTTTTATGAATTACCTACTACACATTGTTATATAATGAATAATTCTACAGGGAATTGTTATTTAACAGTTAAAGATGAAATTGGAGCTAAATTATACGGAAATGGTAATATTTACATGAATGGAAATCCCTCAATAATTACAGTAAATTGCTATGGTTTAGGTGAGTTTATCAGAAACTATTAATTAAAAACAGACTTAATTCAAAACTCAAAGCATTTGTAACAAACAAAAAAAGCTAATTTTAATCAGCTTTTTTATTAATTTAACTTTAAAACTTATAAATGAAAACAATTATAACAAACTTGAGCCGGTATTTTTACCTTCGGTTACATTAAATCCAATTAAAATTTCGTGGCTACCATGGCTGTAATCTTTTAAATGACTGGTTGTATAGTCGAAAGCATAGCCAATGTAGAATTTTTTTACTTTAACGCCTAACATAATAGCAATATCTTTGCTTGAACGGTAAGATACTCCAAGCCAGTAATTTTTTTTGTAATAAGCTTTACAATTAATATCAACTTGCGAAGGAGTTTGGAAAGTAGCTTTAAACAATAATGATGGTTCTATTTCAAAATCATCGCTAATAGTAAATTTATAACCAGCAGTAGAAAAATAATGGCGTATAATCTGGTTTTTATCTACAGTACTATCGCCAAAGTCAATGTTAAGTTGAATTAATTGAGTTGCGGCGACGCCTACAAAATATTTGCTGTTATACAAATATAAACCGAAATCAGCATCGGGAACAACTTGAGTGATAATTCCGTGATTAATTGCCGGGTCATTATCGTCAATTGTAACTAATTTTGATTGGTCGAATTTGAATTGAAAAGCTTTTAAAGCTAAACCAATTCCCAATTTAGAATCAATTCCCGATAATTTTAAATGATATGCACCGCAAACCTGAAGCCCTGTACGGCTCATTGGTCCAAATTTGTCATTAAATAAATATCCACCTAAACCAAAGTTCATGTTTTCAAACAAATAGTGACCGCTAATTGCTTGAGTTGACGGTGCATCTGTAATTCCAACCCATTGTTGTCGTACTGTTAATCGTACAGGAAAATAATCAACACTACCGGCAATTGCAGGATTAAGCAAGAACGCATTCATCATGTATTGCGAATAAAGTGGAAGCTGTTGAGCTTTTAACCCAATTACTGCAAAAACAAAAACGGAGAAAATGATTAATGATTTTTTCATATTATTTTCTTTTTTTATACAAATTTATAACTTTATTACTTAATATAACAAAAAATGTTTCATTTTTTTACCTGATTATTGAAACAATTCCGTTAATTGGCTCTAAATCAGATATTTTTAAAATGTAAATATATCCGCCCATTGGCAAATCTTTTCCTTTAAATTTTCCATTCCACCTTTTTGAAGTGTTTAAATATTCAATTCCTGAACCTGAAAACATAAAAATTTTATCGCCCCAGCGATTAAAAATTTCGATAGAAACAGTTGAATATTGTTCAATATGTTTTATTTCGAAATTATCATTTTTACCATCATTGTTAGGAGTAATTGCAGTAGGTATTTCTAATTCTAAAAGTGGAACTTCAATGTTAAAGGTATCGGTAATTAAACAGGAATTTGCATCGGTAACGGTAACAATAAAAGTACCCGACGAATTTAACCCTGAGATATCCTCGGTTGTTGCACCGTTCGACCATAAATAAGTATAAGGTGATATTCCATTTGAAACTGTAATATCAACAAAACCTATATTACTTGCATTTACTCCAGTTGTATCTGTAATAACCATTGGTATTGGATTAGTTAACGTTGTATCAATAATAGCCTGACAATCATTAAAATCACTAACAGTTAACGAGTAGTTTCCTTCGCCAACTGAATCTAAATTCTGAGTAACTGCTCCGGTTGTCCATAAATAAGTATATGGAGGTGTTCCATTAGAAGTTGAAGTCAAAATTGAACCATCGTTTCCCCCAAAGCATGTAGGATTTATTGTGTTTAAAATTGCAGATGAAACCGCTGTGGCAGGTTCTGTTATTGTAACAGAATTTGTGCTTGTACAACTATTTGCATCGTATATTGTTACTGAATAACTCCCGGCAATTAAATCTGTAACGGTTGAAGTATTACCACCACTTGGCGACCAGTTATAACTGTAATCTGGTGTTCCGCCACTTGGAGTAACAGTTGCGGAACCATTATTTCCTCCTAAACAACTTACATCAGTTCCTATAATGGTAGAATTAATTACACTTACCGAAACATCTACGCTAGCTGTTCCGGAACAACCACTTGAATTTGTTACTGTTACTGTATAAGTTCCTGCACTCGTTACAGTTATTGTTTGAGTGCTACCTGATGGTAACCATGTATAAGTAAAATATCCCGAACCAGCATCAAGTATTGTTGAACCACCTAAACAAAATGCTAAAGCTCCTGTAATAGTTGGAGATAAATTTGAACTTACAGTTACATTAACAGAAGCCGATCCTGTACAGCCACTTGCATTAGTAACGGTTACAGAATATGTTCCTGCTGTAGTTACATTTATTGATTGAGAGTTACCTGATGGTGACCATACATAAGTTGAATATCCCATTCCCGCATCAAGTGTTGTTGAGCCACCTGTACAAAATGATAATGCACCTGTTATTATAGGTGTAGGACTTGTATTTACTGTAACATTTGCACTTGTTGTTCCAGTGCAACCACTTGCATTAGTAACGGTTACAGAATAAGTTCCTGTACTTGTTACAGTAATAGTTTGTGTGTTACCGGATGGAGACCATATATAAGTTGTATATCCTGAACCGGCATCAAGTATTGTTGAATCACCTGTACAAAATGTTGTTGCACCTGTAATTGAAGGTGTTAAACTAGAATTTACTGTAACATTAACTGAAGCCGAACCTATACAACCATTTGCATTTGTAACCGTTACAGCGTATGTTCCAGCAGTAGTTACATTTATTGTTTGTGTAATTCCCGATGGAAACCAAACATAAGCAGAATATCCCGTTCCTGCATCAAGTGTAGTTGAACCACCTGTACAAAATGTTAACGCTCCGGATATTGAAGGTGTTGGGTTTGGATTTTCTGTTACATTTATATTATCAGTTCCCGAACAACCATTTGCATCAGTAACAGTTACAGAATAATTTCCTGCACTTGTTACATTTATTGTTTGTGTGCTACCCGAAGGTGACCATGCATAAATTGAATATCCCGAACCGACATCAAGGATGGTTGAGTCACCTGTACAAAATGTTAAAGTCCCTGTTATTGCAGGTGTAGGATTTGAATTTTCTGTTACAGAAACATTATCAGTTCCCGAACATCCATTTGCATCAGTAACAGTTACAGAATAATTTCCTGCACTTGTAACATTTAATGTTTGTGAATTACCCGAAGGAAGCCATGTGTAGGTTGAAAATCCAACACCTGCATCAAGAATAGTTGAGCCACCTGTACAGAATGTTAACGAACCTGTTATTGATGGCGTTAAACTTGAACTTACTGTAACATTAACAGACGCTGTTCCTGTACAACCGCTTGCATTTGTAACAGTTACATTATAAGTTCCTGCAGTAGTTACGTTTATTGTTTGTGTGCTGCCCGAAGGTGACCATGCATAAATTGAATATCCGGGACCTGCATTGAGTGTTGTTGAACCACCTGTACAAAATGTTAATGAGCCGGTTATTGATGGTGTAGGATTTGTATTTACTATTACTGCGGTTGTTGTTGTATTTGTGCAATTATTGCTATTTAATACAGTTAAAGTATATGTTCCAGCCATTGCAGTTGTTGTATTTGATGATACAGTAGGACTTTGTAATGTTGATGTAAAACCATTAGGACCCGACCACGAATAACTAATCATTCCGCCGGGTGCTCCTGTTAAATTTAGTAATGTTCCTTCACAAACAGGACCATTACTTGTAGCAATTGCTACTGGTGAGGCATTTACAGTTACTGAGGTTGTTGTGGTACTTGAACATCCATTGCCATCTGTTACTGTAAGTGTATATGTCCCAGACATTGCAGTAGTTGCACTTACTGATACTGTAGGGTTTTGTGATGTTGATGTAAAGCCAGCCGGTCCCGACCACGAATAGTTTATCATACTATTTGGCAAACCCGATAATGTTAATGAGCTGCCTTCACACACGGGACTGTTATTTGATGCTGTTGGTACTGGTAAAGTATTTACAGTTACAGAAGTTGTTGTAGTATTTGTACATCCACTGCTATTTGTTACAGTTAAAGAATATGTTCCAGCCATTGCTGAAGTTGCACTTCCAGATACCGTTGGGTTTTGCGATGATGATGTAAATCCATTTGGTCCTGACCAAGAATAACTGGTCATGCTACTAGGCCCACCAGTTAAAGTTAATGTGCTGCCCACACATACCGGACCATTACTTACTGCTGAAGCAATTGGGTTTGTAACCACAGTAATAGTATGAGAAACCGTTGCACTACAAGGTACACTATTTCCAACATAATATGTTATATTTATTGGACCTGAGAGTCCTGAAGGATTAAAAGTTGTCCCGCTTACACCTGTACCTGACCATGTACCTCCAGGACTTCCTGTTAAATAAGTGTTTAGATTTAATGAACCACCGGAAGCACAAACTGTTCCGGGACTATTCCATGTAGCAGTCCAAGGGTTAACAACGTTTACAGTATGCTGACCAGAGCCGGAACAAGCATTGCCACCTGTACCTTGATTATTCCAATTATATGTAATAGTATATGTTCCTGCACCTACTACGGATGGGTCAAATACAGCTACTCCCCAATCTCCTGTAGCAGTAATTCCATTTGTGGGAGTACATGTCCAACTGCTTGTTCCGTAAGGACTCCAGGATGCAGAATTGTTACAGGCATTTGTAGTAGAGCCACTTGTCAGAATTTGTCCGTTTCCATCGTAAATAAGCCAAGAAGTAGTATAATTTGTATTACAAACATTTACATAATAAACCGAAGTTGGACTCGGATAAGGTCCTGTAAAATATAGAGTTAAACGATCTGTAGTAACAACATCATTATAAATTGGGTTTCCATCTTCATAAAGTATAAAAGTATTATCTGCAGTAGTTGGGTCAAGAGTAGCATCAATATTAAATTCTAAAAACATAGTCGGGAAATCAGTTCCCCCGGCAGTGACGAAATCACTTGCCTCTAACTGAACAGCAGCATCATTACAGTTCATTGTAGCAGGTAATCCACTAAAACCGATGGTTGCACAGGTAGGTGCTTTAAACGTTATACTCCAACTATTAATGGTACCGACATCTAAACCAGATAAATCAAAAACATGCAGTGTCCATTTACCATTTGGGTTAAAATTATCAATAAATTTTGGTAAGGGAGTTTCGGGTGCATAAGTTCCTGTGAAAGGTGCACTACCGGAAGTAATAGGAGTGTATCCGTCACGAAAAACTGTATTGGTATAATTATTACCATCAGCACCATTTCCATCCGACAATATCCAACTGTTATCAAAAAATTCCAATACAATTTTCAAATCGCTATCCCAAGTATGTGTTAGATTGATAGTAACATAATCTACCTCGCTTACAGGGCTTATTCCTGAAACATTAATTTCAGCCCAACCACCATTAATAGCATCATTATCGGGGATATTAACGGAAGGTCCCGGGTAAGTATATGTTTGTGCAAATATATTTGCATTTGCTAAAAGAATTATGGAAATGAACCATAAATAAATTATTTTTTTCATGTGTTTATATTTTTTAGTTTATTGATACTCAATTTATTATATTTTTCAGATTGATGAAGATTGAAGAAGATTGATAGGATTGATGAAGACGTTCTTCAATCTTGTCTTCTCAATCTATTCAATCTTGTTTCAATCTCAACCCTTAACCTTAACCTTGAATATAATCATTCCCTTGTGTGTTTTTATTTAGTAGTGGATGTTTCATAATTTTTTTGTGAGTTAAGTTATAATGCTAAATGTTTAATTTTTTCGAAACGTTCGGGATTATTCTTTATCCATAATTGTTTTTGCTGATAATAGTTATC
The DNA here is from genome assembly GCA_001769035.1 of Bacteroidetes bacterium GWA2_32_17. GTDB lineage: Bacteria > Bacteroidota > Bacteroidia > Bacteroidales > GWA2-32-17 > GWA2-32-17. The sequence continues at coordinate 25,090 of MENF01000191.1, read as the reverse complement.
GGCATCTGTTTTTGAGTTTCCTGTATTTATATACTTTGGAAAATCTTCGGGAACTCCGTTTGCATTCCTGTATTCATCAGAATAAATATAGGTTGGACGTTCGCTATGAATTACTAACGGTTTAATTTGCTTATTTACAACAATAGCAGTTGATTTACTTTTCTTGTTAGGTTCTTTGTTTACTGTTTGCTGCGAAAATGATAGTAATGGCAGCATAAAAATTGTTACAAAAATTAAAATTTTCATTTTTTTATTGTTTAAATTATTTTTAATAAGACAATTTATTGATAGTTTAGGTTGCCTGAAAACATAAATTTTATACAAAAATAAGAAAAAAAATCAAATGAATATTTTTTTAATTATAATTTGTTTTATTAAAAAGATGAGTGTGGATAAAAAAATTGGTTCGTGGGGACACGAACCAATTGAGGGTGTGGACAAAAAATTGGGGACACGAGCCAAAGGATATGAACTAAATGCAATAAATAAAAAAAGCTGCCCGATTAAGACAGCTTTTTAAATAAAAATTAGAATATTATTTTTTGTATTTGAAAGTAATTCTACCATGATTATTACCTGTATTATCACTGTAAGTAGGTTCAACTGTTAATATTGAAATTACATAATAAGTTGTTCCTTTTTTACCAATATATACATCATTAGCAGCAGGACCAGTTACATTTGCGTTAGCTGTACCAGCAGCATAAAGAGTAGCTGCATTTTCTTGATAGATGTCAGCATAAGCAGTAGTTGTTTTTACATATTGAGTAGCGTTAGCAGCATCAGAAGCCCAACTTCCAGTAAATGTAGCTCCAGCAGCGTCTGTGTTTACCATCGATTTTGTTGAAGCAGTTCCACTTGAACCTACTGTTGCATCTCCATCGAGATTGTATGCACCATGCAACAAACCAGCAATATGATAGAAAGTCCCTGAAGTTACTTCTGTTGCAAATGGAGTGTTTGCAGCAGGCATTGTAACTGTAAATGTACCAGTAGTAGAAACCGGCTGTTGGTCATTAACAGTAAAAGTATAAGTTAAAGAAGTGTGGTTTAAAAAAGCTGCTATTAAATCTGTAGAACTAACTTGAAATAAATAAATTACTGATGTTTGATTTCTTCCATTATCAGTATGGGTAGTTCCCATTTTACTGGTAATATCGGTAGTTGTTGTTCCTGTTCCAGTTAAACTTGGTCCGTTTAAAGAAACTGATTCAATTTTTCCTTCGGCTGCAAATGTAATATTTACATCTATTGAATTTGCTCCGGTAAATACTAAAGAAGTTGTACCTCCCTGAAAAGAAATAGTTGGGTCAGCAACTGTTTCTTCATCCTTTTTACAACTTGAAAATAAAGTTGCACCTGCTAAAAACATAAGAGCTAAAAATTTTACTTTTTTCATATTAAATTAATTTAAGTTAATAATTTTTTAATTGAGGCAAAGATAAAAACATATTTTATATAAAAAAAATTTTTTTCAAAAAAAATTAAATGCCTGATATTTTATCAATTAAACTGTTTAATGCTTTTTCAACTTTGCTTTTAAACATAACTTCCATTGCTTTTGGAATGTCGGCTCTAAAAGTAATTTTTATTCTTGTATCATTGGGTTTGGCTTCCTTTAATTGAATCCAAATGAAAAATTTTAAAGGGATGTCGCCTCCGCCGGTATATTTTACAAGTGAAAATGGTTCACGATTTACAATTTTTAATTCAATAGTTCCGGCGCCTTCGGCAGTAAAGCTGCAAACATCTTCAGTTGTAGTAAAATCTTTTACTTTTTCTTTTGGAATTGGAATTAAAGGTTCTATTTTGCTAAAGTCGCTAATTATATTGTAAATTGCTTCGGATGTGCGTAAAATTTTACCTATTTTACTTTCAATTTGCATTCTTTTAAAAAGTTTATAGTTTCGGGTTTATTGTTCAAAAATGTTATTAGTTTCGAGTTTACAGTTTCGAGTTTGTTCACTGTTCATTGTTTTTACATTCTTTGTACTTAATACTTTGTACTTAATACTTTTTTTCATTGTTCACTGCCAACTGTTTACATTTTGTTGAAATTGTTATTAGTTCTTTTTCCAATTAGCAGGGTCAATACGCCATTGTTTTAATGCTTCAACATCCGATTCGGAAATATAACCTGATTCTAATGCAGTTGATATTAACGAAGTATAATTGCTTAAAGTTGTTAATCGGCATGCTAAATGTGCGAAATTATGTATTGCTGTAGGAAATTCGTAAGTAAAAATGGCTGCCATTCCTAAAACTTTGCAATCTGCACTACGCAATGCTTCCACAGCTTTTAAACTACTTCCGCCTGTTGAAATTAAATCTTCAATTACTACTACTTTCTGTCCTTTTTCTATAACGCCTTCGATTAAATTTTCTAATCCATGATTTTTTGCTTCGGAACGAACATAAACAAAAGGTTTATTTAATGTTTGTGCAACCAAAACACCTTGTGCAATTGCTCCTGTTGCAACTCCTGCAATTACATCAACATCGTCAAATTCGTTTTTTATTACTTTTACAAAACTATCGCGAATATAATTTCGCACTTCGGGATACGACAATGTTTTTCGGTTATCGCAATAAATAGGCGATTTCCAACCCGATGCCCACGTAAAAGGATTTGACGGACTCAATTTTATTGCTTTTATTTGCAATAAATATTCGGCAACTTTTTTATTAATATTTTCCATATATGTTACAATTTATTGTATATTATTTAGATAGAAGTTTTATTATTACAAATGAATTTTCGAAAAATAACAGCGAAAATAATAAATTTTACAAGCCCGAAGATATATCAAAATTTGTGAATTATTTTGAAACTAATGTCGAAATAAAAATTTTTTATTTTTATACAAAAAATGTTGGCTTTGCATGGAATAATTTTATTAAAAATTTTAAATTTATTGAAGCAGCCGGCGGAGTTGTAAAAAACCCTAATGGTGAAATATTAACAATTTACAGATTAAAAAAATGGGACTTGCCAAAAGGTAAAATTGAAAAAGGTGAAAGTCCCGAGCATGCTGCATTACGCGAAATATCAGAGGAATGTGGAATTAATGAGCATAAAATTATAAGTAAAATTTGTGATACTTACCATACCTATATACTAAATGGTCAAAAAATTCTTAAAAAAACTTATTGGTTTAATTTAATAATTAACTATGTACCTGAGCTTATTCCACAATCAATTGAAAATATTGAAAAAGCTATTTGGCTCAAACCCGAAGAATTTAAAAAAAAATTAGTTGATTCGTATCCATCAATAAGACAGGTGATTAATTTTTGTAAATAGATTCTTCACCATCCCTTTGTCAAACTCAGGGCAGGCAGTTCAGTATGACAAAAATGAGTACAGAATGATAATATTTTTTGATTTGTAATTTTTCAATGTTTAAAAAGTTTATAGTTTCGAGTTTCGAGTTTCGAGTTTATGGTTTTAAGTTAGAGGTTTTTAAATACTCCAACTCCGAAGCTTAGTTTAAAAATGTTGTAACTATTCAGCAGCCATAAAAGTTGTCACGCAAAGGCGCAAGGTACGCAAGGAAAAAAATCTCGTACCGAAGCTTCAGTAGATATCAGATAAAAATGATGAATAATGAGAAGTTTACATATCTCGAATAATAAATCTGCTGTAAGCACGCAATGAAAAAAATCATTTATGATTTTTTTAACTTTGCGTTCTTAAAACTTTGCGAGCATTGCGTCTTTGCGAGAAATAATACGCATAAGATTAGTAAAGGATTTTTTATGAGGTGAGTAGTTACAAAATGTTTATTGTTCAAAAAAACTCTATGTTCATAGTTTATTATTTAACAACAAACTAAAAACCACAAACAAATGAACCAAATATTGATATTACAGACAGACAAAATTATTAATTTCGAAAAAAAATATTTTTTTTGAAATATTCAATAAACAATTATATCTTTACAAATAAATTTAGGTTAACGAATATTAATAATAATTAAATTAAATAAATATGAATTTTATAATTTCAAGTTCTGAGTTATACGCTCATTTACAGTCGGTTAAGCAAGTTATTAATTCAAAAAATTCTTTACCAATTCTTGATAATTTTTTATTTCAAATTGAAAAGAAAAACTTACAAATTACAGCTTCCGATTTAGAATCAACATTAATTACCAATATTGAATTGTCAAATGTTGAGGGTGAAGGAATGATTGCTATTGAAGCTAAACGATTGTCAGATATTTTAAAAGAGTTTTCGGAGCAACCGCTTACGTTTAACATTGATACTGATACATTTAGTGTAGAGGTTTTATCTCAAAATGGAAAATTTTCTTTAGTTGGACAAAATGGAAACGAATTCCCAAAATTACCAACAATAAAAAAAGGTAAGGGTTCGAAAATTCAATTATCTGCCGAATTATTATTAAATGGAATTAATAAAACTATTTTTGCTACTGCCGAAGATGAACTTCGCCCCGTAATGAATGGTATATTTATTGAAATTAGTCCCGAAGAAATCCGATTTGTTTCTACAGATGCACATAAATTAGTAAGATACAAAAGATTTAATGTTTCTACAGATATTACTTCATCATTTATACTTCCCAAAAAGCCAGCTTCTCTACTTAAAAACTTAATTGCTAAAGGTTCTACCGAAGTAGAAGTTGAATTTGATGAAAAAAATGCATTTTTTAATATCTTATCAAATAAATTAATTTGCAGATTGGTCGAAGGAAATTATCCTGCTTATAATGCTGTTATTCCAATTGATAACCCTAATAAGCTTACAGTTGACAGAGTAGAACTTATAAACAGTTTAAAAAGAGTAACAGTTTTTTCTAATCAGGCAACAAATTTGGTACGTTTGCAAATAACTGGTAACCAACTAACTATTTCGGCACAGGATATTGATTTTTCGATTTCTGCTGTCGAAAGAATCCCTTGCACTTTCGAAGGTGAAGCTATGGAAATTGGATTTAAATCGTTGTTTCTAATGGATATATTGTTAAATTTATCTTCAACTGAAGTTTGTTTCGAACTTTCCGATCCAACACGTGCCGGAATAATTTTACCAGCTAACAGCGAAAACAAAGATGAAGATATTTTAATGCTTATTATGCCAATGATGTTAAACGATAACTAATAAAATTATTTTTTATATTCAGGAAACCGTGAGGTTTCCTTTTTTTTTAATACAATAAAATTATGATAAAAGAATTTTTTATTTTGTTAATTTTTACTTTTTGTGTAAATTTTACATTTTCACAACAAACTACAGTAGTAGAAACTGAACTCGAAAAACAGGCTAATAAAGATTGGCAAAACAATAACTATAAGCTTGCTGCATCGGAATATGAAAAACTTATAACAATTAACCCTAATAAATTAGATTATAAATATCGCTTTGGAGTATCAAATTTTCAAGCTGGCTTTGATATTGATAAAACTTTAAAAGTTTTAGAGCCATTAATTGGTAATAAAGATGTAATAACCGATGTAATGTATTGGCTCGCACAATCTTATATGTTCAAATATGAGTTTAACGATGCTATGGATATGTTTAATACCTATATTAATTCAGGCGAAACCGACGACGAAATTGTAGCAAATTCTCACAGGTTTATTAAAATGTGCGAATCGGCTATCGAATTGATGAATAAACCTGTAAGCGTTTCATTCGAAAATTTAGGTTCAAATATTAATTCTTCATCTAACGATTTTAACCCATTCGTCCCGGTTAATGAAGAATTTATAGTTTATACTTCTGACAAGAAATTCGACCAGGGAACAAAAATGTTCGACCAGAATATTTATATAAGTTTTCCCGAAAATAATTCTTGGACTTTTGGCTCACCACTTCAATATATCAATACAAATGATAACGAAAAAACTGTTGGATTAAGCAATGATGGTAAAAAATTATTCGTTTGTGGAAATTTTTCAAACGCATATAGCGAAGTTGATATGGCTTTATTAAAAAGTAAACTTTTTAAATTCGAAACAGTTAATGATTGGTTTGACCCTCTTGGTAGTAAATTAACTTCGGGAGCATGCATCTCGACCGATAATAACACTATATATCTTTCACAAGTAAAAGATGACAGTAAAGGAAATTACGATATTTATATGTATCGTAAATTACCAAACGGAACGTGGGGACCACCAAAAAATTTGGGGAATGTTATTAATTCACCTTATGATGAAATTTGTCCGAATGTTTCACCCGATGGCAAAATACTTTATTTTGCTAGTAAAGGACACAACAGTATAGGCGGATTCGATTTATTTGTATCAAATTTAAATGAAATAACCGGCGAATGGAATCCACCGATAAACCTTGGATACCCAATAAATACACCTGGCGACGATGTAACTATCTCAATTGCAGGTAACCGTAGATACGCATATATATCTTCAATTAGAAAAGAAGGATATGGCGGGTTAGACATTTACAGAGCTACTTTTAAAGATATTGATGAACCGTTAACGGTAATAAAAGGTAAAATTGTAAATTCATTAGACTCACTTAAAAAAGAATGGAAAAACAATAACCAAATGCTCAATATTTCTATTTATGATTCAAAAAACAATATTTTCGGAAAATATATTTATAATAATAATTTAGATAGATTTATTGCCATACTTCCAGCAGGCAATTATAAACTTGTAGTGCAAGTTAATGGTTATGATGAATATACCGAAAAGATAACAGTTTTGGATCGTAATTTGTTTCAATCGGAAATTGAAAAAACATTTTCTGTTGTTCCAAAAAAACAGTAAATTGCAGAATTAATTTTTTTGCTATGAAAAAATTATCATATTTTTTATTTGTGTTATTTGTTTTATTTAATTTTTCATCTTTTGCACAATATGATATTACCGATGCAGATGCTAATTTTGAAGATGGTAACTACGAAGTAGCATTAAAACAATATTTAAAAGGTTATAAAAAATTAAAAACTGATGTCAGAGTTAATTACAGAATAGGATTCTGCTATTTGAATACTAATTATGATAAGGCAAAAGCATTACCATTTTTAATGTATGCCGACAGTGTTAAAAGTACTAGTTTTGAGACTTTACAATTCGATTTAGCTCAGGCATATTTTCATCGTCACGATTTTGATATGGCATTAAAGTTATCTAAAGAATACATTAAATCAAAAACTCATAAACCCGATGAAATGAAAGCATTAGATAGATTTGTTGAAATGTGTAACAATGCAAAAACGCTAACTACAAAACCAGTTAATATAACATTTGTTAATATGGGAAAAGAAATTAATTCGATGCAAGATGATTTTATCCCATTTATAACTGAAGACGAAACTTTTATGGTTTTTTCTTCGGCACGTAAATATAATACCGATTATCAGCAGTTTATCAGAGGGGTGTATTTTAGCAAAAAGGTTGACGGTAAATGGCAAATGGCTAAAGCCGCAAGCACAAAAATAAATTCCGACGAGAATGCCGAAGCTGTTGGTATAAACAAAGATGGTTCACTTATATTAACTCATGTAGATAGATTAAGTGCTCCAAATGATATTTATATTTCTAAAAAAAATAAATCTGGTTCTTATTCGGAATTAGAAGATTGTGGAAAAAATATTAACACAAAAAATGACGAGGCAGGAGCTTCTATTTCTCAAACTGGCGACACAATGTTTTTTGCAAGCAATAGACCGGGTGGTTTTGGTGGTTACGATATTTATTATTCAATGATACTTCCCGATGGAACCTGGGGTATTCCTTTTAACCTTGGCGAACCAGTAAATTCCGAAAATGACGAGAACTATCCAAACATAACTGCCGAAGGTACAACTTTATATTTTTCATCAAACGGGCATAATTCGATAGGAGGGTATGATGTTTTTAGGAGTCGTTTAATAGAAAATAAATGGTCGGAACCTAAAAATTTGGGCTATCCTATTAACGATACTTACGATAATTTTAATATTGCTCTTACGTCAAATGCACGTTATGGCTATGTTAGTCGCTCCGAATCAGATGGAATAGGCGGTTTAGATATTTATAGAGTGATTTTTAATGATATTCCAAAAACTAATATTATTTTCACAGGAAAGATTATGGTTGGAGATTCATTGCACGGTGTCCCATTTAGCAAAGTTGATTCAGTTTTAAAAATAACAGTTTACAATAAAGATAAAAACAATAATGTTTTTGCAAGTTATCAACCCGGCAGAAATGGAAAATACACGATTGCACTCCCACCAGGAAATTGGAAATTAGAAATTATTGGTTCTGCATATTTACCATATAATAAAGATATATTAATACGCGATGAGCAACCCTTGCAGGTTCTTATAATTCAAAATATTTATTTAAAGAAAAAATAGTAATACAATAAACAATAATAACAATGGTCACACAATAGTTAATACAATGGTCACACAATAGTCAAACAATGGTCACTCAATTGTATGCTCACGTATAACAACTGTATGACCATGAATGACAATCGTATGACTATGAATGACAAAGTATAACAATAGAACAATGAACTTTTTTAAACAATAAACAGGATATTAAGTATAAAGTATTATGAACAGCCAATTAGTATATTCGTAAAATTCGTATTTCGTAAAGAACATTGAACATAGAATATGGAACTTAATTTAAAACGCCCAATAGTTTTTTTTGATTTAGAAACCACAGGGGTTAATGTAACAAATGACAGAATAGTTGAAATAACATTATTGCGAATTGAAACAAATAACAAAGAATGCGAAATAACATATTTAGTAAACCCTACTATTCCAATTCCACAATTTGCAACTGATATTCACGGAATTACAAATGAAGATGTTAAAGATAAACCTACTTTTAAAGAAATAGCTAAAAATGTTGTATCGGTATTTGAAGGAGCCGATATGGCAGGATTTAACTCTAATAAATTTGATATTCCACTTTTAGCCGAAGAATTTTTACGTGCCGAAGTAGATTTTGATATGCGAAAACGTCAATTTGTTGATGTGCAGGTTATATTTCATAAAATGGAACAACGCAATTTGACTGCTGCATATAAATTTTATTGTAAAAAAGATTTAATAAACGCACATACTTCAAAAGCCGATACTTATGCTACTTATGAGGTTTTAAAAGCCCAACTCGACCATTATCCTGATATACCAAAAACTATTTCAGAGTTGAGTATTTTCTCATCGCAAAACAAGACTGCTGATTTGGCTGGACATATAATTTTTAACGCTCAAAATATTGAAGTTTTTAATTTTGGTAAATATAAGGGAATGACTGTTGAAGATGTTTTTGTTAAAGACAAAGGATACTATAGCTGGATTTTAAATAGTCAATTTCCACTTTATACAAAAAAAGTTTTAACCGAAATTAAATTAAGAATGAATAAGTAAGCAGTGAACAGTAAATAGTGTTTGTCCATAAAGTCAGTGTCTGATTTATAATGTTCGAGTTTGAGGCATGCGAAGTTTTGAAAACCAAGGAGTTTACTATAGTAAATGACTGTTTTCAAAACGAGAATAACGAAAAAATCGGACATTATAGACAGACACTAAATAGTCACACAATAGTTAACACAATGGTCACACAATTGTTTTCTAACTGCATTACAAATGCTGACAATTGTATGTCTATGTATGACAACTGTATGACAATCGTATGACCATGTATGACAACTGTATGACAATCGTATGACCACAAACTCTAAACTTGAAACTCGAAACTTTTTTAAACAATAAACTTTATTAATATGAAGATAATCTGTGTTGGTCGAAATTATAAAGAACATGCAAAAGAATTAAAAAATGCTGTTCCAACCGAACCTGTAATATTTTTAAAACCCGATTCGGCTATTTTAAATAACAATCAACCCTTTTTTATTCCCGATTTTTCTAAAAATTTACACTACGAAGTAGAAATAGTTTTTAAAATTTGTAAGGTTGGAAAAACAATCTCGGCTCGTTTTGCTCACCGTTATTATGATAAAATTGCTATTGGAATTGATTTTACAGCCCGCGACATTCAAGAAAATTGCAGAAAAAAGGGATTGCCATGGGAAATCAGCAAAGCATTCGATTCATCGGCAGCAATTAGCAAGTTTATTGCAAAAAGCGAATTTGAAAATATAAATAATATCACATTTTCACTTTTAAAAAACGAAAAGCAGGTTCAGTTGGGGGATACTTCAGATATGATATTTTCTATTGATAATGTTATTGCTTATGTTTCAAATTATTTTACTTTAAAAACCGGCGATTTAATTTATACTGGAACACCTGCCGGAGTTGGTCCTGTTTGCAAGGGCGATAATCTAAAAGCTTTTATAGGCGAAAAAAAAATGATGGATTTTTATATACAATAATTGATTCTGATAATTTTTAAATATGATAAAAACATTTAAATTTTCTGGTTCCGAATATTTGCCTTCAGTAATATTAGATAAAGCAAGAAATGAATTTAAAATTAGCGGGCTCTCAATTCCCGAAGATTCTTATGAGTTTTATCGTCCAATAATTGCATGGGTTGATGAATATGTTAAAAATCCAAATTTGGTTACTCACTTTTACGTTTTTCTCGAATATTTTAACTCAAGTTCTGTAAAGCAAATATTTTTTCTTTTATCAAAACTCGAAACAATTTTAAAAAACGGAAAAGAAGTAAAAATATTTTGGCATTATAAGTTCGGTGATGACCTTATTAAAACAAAAGGAATAAAATTTAAAGAGTTATTACATGTGCCATTTGAATTGGTAGAACACGATAAGTAGTTTCTGTCTATAAGGTCGAGAAAAATGTAAATTTATGTTATATTTTTAATTCTGAACTTATGAAGACAAGGCATAAAGGTGTATGGTATAACCCGCAAAACCCAAGTTCCAAGAACCCAAGCCTCAAATTTCAAATTCCAAGCCCCAAATCTCAAGCCCCAAACTTGGTATTTGGTATTTGAGATTTTGGGCTATACCTTATACCACTATACCTTATAAATTAAAAATGTTGATATTATGGACAGACACTAGTAAGATTTTAAAATTTAATTCCAATCACTAAAATATCATCAATTTGCTTGTTTTTTCCTTTCCATTTATTTATTGAATCTTCTAAAAGTGATTTTTGCACACTTGGTTGCTTTTCGTGAATCTCCAATAAAAGATTTTTAAACCTTGAAATATTAAACTTAATGTTTTCTTCGCCACCAAACTGGTCAACAAAACCATCACTAAACATGTAAAGAATATCGTTTTCAAAAATTTGAATTTGTTTATCGGTAAAACAAATATTTTCAATGCTTTTGTCGTGTGCATCAATTCCACCAATAGCAAACTCATCGGGAGCAAGAACGAAAATTTCTTTATTTTTAATAATATAAGCAGGAGTCATTGCGCCAGAGTATTCTAAAATTTTCGATTTTTTATCATAAACACAAAGCGATAACTCCATACCATCCTGATTACCCATATCTTCAGAGTTCTGATGAAGCAAAGCAACGATGCCATTATGTAATTTACTTAATATTTTTGAAGGTTTTGTGATTTTTTTCTCATTAATAATTTCATTCATCAAAGAATGTCCGATAAACGACATACAAGCGCCAGGCACACCATGTCCAGTACAATCTACTGCAGCAAAAATTATTTTTTGACCAATTTCAGAAAACCAATAAAAATCGCCGCTAACTATATCCCGAGGTTGATATAAAATAAAAGAATTGGGTATTATTTTTTTTACTTCTTCATCGTTTAATAAAATAGACTGTTGAATTCGGCGTGCATAATTAATGCTATCTGTAATTTTTTTATTTCTTTGTTCTAAAAGCAGATTAGTTTTTTTCCTTTGTCGGTGATTTATTATAATAACAAACATAAGTGAAATAAGTAAAAGCAAAAACCCCATAAGTAAAAATAATTTCCACTTTTGAGCAGAAATAATTTTTTTCTGTATTTCAATATATTTCTTAGCAGATGAGAGTTCATTTTCGGCTGATATTAACAACGACTCTCTTTGCATTATAATAATAGTATCTTGAGATGTTTGTGCATTTAATTTATCTTTTTCAATTTGTTTTCGGGCTAACACAAGTTCCGATTCCCTTTTTTGTATTTCATCATCGGTATAACTATCTGTGTTTTTAATTTTTAAAGTAAATGTTGGAGATATAGCTAGTTTTGGAGAATTTGAGTTGCCAGTTTTAATATCCGAAACTTTATCGCTTTTAACATTTGGTAACGATATGTTATTTTTATTGTTTATAATTGCTTTTTTAATAAGGGAAACAGAGGGGTTTTCGATTTTTTCTTTTGAGAAAATGCCCTTTCTTTTTTTTACATTCAATTCTTCAAAATTTAATGAATTGCTTTCAATATCATAAAACAACTTCCCAAAAGGTAGGGTAGAATACATGGTATTGTTTGAATTATAGCTATTTATAAGTATTTCTAAATTATCAAATATCAAACCTTCCGAAGCAATATCTTCCGGAACTCCTGTTAAATCAATCAATAAATTACTTGTTAAATATCCTATTTTGCTTAACTCTAACTGATATATGTTTCCTGTTTTTAAAGCCAGTTTAAATTGCCCTTTTTGTTTGGTTTTAAACGAAAATACAGTTTTTTTATCCTGAAACACACAAATTGAAACACCCTCTAAAAGCCCTTCTAATTTAATCTGACGTTCTTTACTATTTGCTTTGCTACTTGTATTTTGATGATATCCAGATACCATCCCATCAATAAATAATTTATCAGGAATGCTTTTCTGTGAAAAACAAATCGCAAATGAAATTATAAATATTAGAAACAGAATAACTTTTTTATTAATCATTACTTATTTTTTTGAATTTCTTATTTGTTTATTGTTTAGTAAAGTAATTAGTGTCTGTCTATAATGTCCGATTTTTTCGTTATGCTTGTTTTGAAAACAGTCATTTACATTCCGCCATTGTTTGTGTCCTCACAAACAAAGCGTGCATATTATATGCTCAAAAAGAGATTGCAAATCGTTTGTGAAGACACAAACGAAAGCAATGAGGTTTTCAAAACTTCGCATGTTTACCCTGTAGAATTTGCGAATGCAAATATTCAACAGGGACTCAAACTCGAACATTATGAATCAGACACTTACTTTATAGACAGACTCTAATTAGCTGATTATTTTTTTTTAAATTTATAATTAAGTGAGTCCAATATAAAAAGCTATGGGTACAAAAATACAAAAAAAATGATTCGTTTATCTGTTAACAACTCTTATGTTTAAAGCACTTATATCAAGAATCTTAATAAATTTATTAATAAACACATAACTACTTGTATGTCAATAGAATGAATTATTTCACTTAAAACTATACAATTAGTTACCAATAAAATAAATATTATATTTACTTCATATTAAAAATATAGTTTTTGGTTTCAGGTATAGAGTTTTTAACTGGCTCAAACTAAAAACTTCAAACTATAAACCAATTTAATTTTTTGTAATATACGAGAGGTTGATTTTAAACAATTATATTTACATTTTTATACTGAACTCATAAATTATTTTTTCTTTTTATTTTTTTATTGGCAACCTTTTTTATATATTTACGTCATTAATATAAAATTTATTACTATGAAAAAATTTCTGTTTACACAAATAATTTTTGTATTATTATTTACAAATTTTTCTGCCTTTTCTCAAAATGGTTGCCCAAACGCTGATTTTTCTTTTCAGGATTTTACTAATTGGCAAGGATTTACTGGTACGTATGGTGCGTGTTGTCCCACACCTGGTATTGTTGCTGGAAGACACACTATTATGAATGTGCCAGGAACTGATGCCAATACTGGTAATCTACTTAGTGTTTTACCCCCGGGTTTAAGCGTAGGTGCTCGTTTGGGAAACCAAAATGTTGGTGCCGAAGCCGAAAAATTAAGATATGAACTTGTTGTTGATGCATCTAACGCCTTGTTTTTTTATCGTTATGCTGTTGTTCTTGAGGATCCATCTCATTCCCAATCTGAGCAACCTAAATTTGATATAAATGTGATTGCAAGTTCATCAGTAGGTTTATGCGGAGAATATCATGTTGTTTCCGGAGGTTCTATTCCAGGGTTTCAAAGTTATGGTTCTACACGATGGAAAGATTGGACAACTGTAGGAATTGATTTAACAGCATATATGGGACAAACTGTCGCAATTGAATATACAACTTACGATTGCTCGCAATCAGGGCATTTTGGTTATGCTTATCTTTCATGCGATTGCTCCCCTTTGTCAATTAATGTTGGTTATTGTCAGGGCAATTTGAATGCTGTTTTGCTGGCTCCCCCTGGTTTTACTTATCTTTGGAATCCTGGTGGTGCAACTACTCAATCTATTACAATCAATAATCCAACTATTGGAACTACTTATACTTGCGTTCTTACAGCACCTAATGGCTGTAGTGTAACATTAAGCACCGTTTTAGACCAGACTGAGATTAATGCTGATTTTAACCCTGTAATTGATAACTGTACCTATAATGTTAACTTTTACGATTCGTCAACTGTAAACCAAGGAACAATTGGTACTTGGCTTTGGGATTTTGGAGATGGTTCATCAACTGCTGAACAAAGTCCTTTTCATACTTTTCCAGGACCTGGAACTTATACCATATCTCTTGATGTTACAAGTACAGCAGGTAACTGTCCGGCAGATACGAGCATACAAATAACAATTAACCCCATTCCTAATGCAAATGCTGGTACAGATAATTCTGTTTGTTCTCAAACTTATCAATTGCAAGCAACACCTTCATTAGGTACTGGAACATGGACATATACCGGACCAGGAACCGCAACAATTAGTGATGATAATGTGCCAAATCCTAATGTAACTGTTGATATTGATGGAGTGTATTCATTCATTTGGTCCGAAGATAATGGTTCTGGTTGCGTTAGTGCTGATACTGTTTTAATAACTTTTAATGAAACCCCGATTGCTTCTGCCGGTCCCGACCAAACCCTCTGTCTGCTAAACACTATTATGGCAGCCATTCCGAGTGTAGGTATAGGCACATGGACAGTTGCAGGACCAGGAACAATAATATTTGGCAATGTAAACTTGCCAACAACAGCAGTTACAGCTTCTGTTGAAGGTCAATATATTTTTACATGGACCGAAGTAAACTCAGCTTGCACAAGTTCCGATAATGTAACTGTTACATTTACACAAATGCCCGTTGCTAATGCAGGAACCGACATTAATGTTTGTCAGTTAAATACTACTTTAGCAGCTGTTGCTACAGTTGGTACTGGTACCTGGACTCAAACTTCTGGTAACGGAACAATTAACTTTACAGATATAAACGATGCTTTATCAGGAATATCAACAACTACAACACAAGACGTTTACGTTTTAACCTGGACTGAGGATAATGGAAACGATTGCGTTAGCTCCGACCAGGTTCAGGTTACACTTTCCCAAACTCCTGTTGCAAATGCTGGAACTGATGCTGCACTTTGTTTATTGACTTATAACTTAAATGCAATACCGTCAGTTGGAACAGGTACATGGACATCGGTACCTGCAACTGCTACATTTTCTCCTAACGAACATGTTCCCAATGCTAATGCTACGGTTCCAGGTAATGACGTTTATACTTTTACATGGACCGAAGATAATACTAATGGTTGCATTGATTCCGATGCTGTTGTTATAACATTTACTCAGATGCCCACAGCAAATGCCGGAACTGATATAAATATTTGCCAGTTAGATACTAATTTAGCAGCAGTTCCATCAGTGGGAACAGGTACATGGACAGTTTCTGGTCCTGGGATATTAAATATTGATTTACCAAATTCTTCAAATACAACTGTAAGCACATTAACACAAGGCGTTTATAATTTAACATGGACCGAAGATAACGGCAACGGTTGTATTGATAGCGACAATATGGTTTTAACACTTACTAACCAGCCAGTTTCAAATGCTGGTGTTCGTGATTCTGTTTGTTCCTTAACATTTACATTAATTGCTACCCCAAGTTACGGTACAGGAACATGGAGCCAATTAAGCGGACCCGGATCCAGCAGTTTTGATAATCAAAACTTTTCTGGCTCAAGCGTTACAACAACTGTTTATGGCGATTATAATTTTATATGGGCAGAAGATAATGGCAATGGTTGTACCGATGCAGACACAGTTTTAATAACATTTAATTATATCCCAACATCATCATTTACAGTTGACCAAATTAACTGTTTTGGCGATGATGCTACTGTTACTTATATAGGTAATGCAGAATTATTAAATGCACAATTTAGTTGGACTTTTTCTAATGCAAATATAATTTCTGGCTCAAATAATGGACCTTACGAAATAGATTATTCAAACGCAGGAACAAACAATATTTCACTTACCGTAACTGAACATGGATGCGTTTCGCCAATAACTTCAATACCAGTATTAAACCCACCACTTTTAACGTTGTCGCTAAGTAAAATAGATGTTTCGTGTAATGGATTTGGCGATGGACAAGTATTTACATCAGTAGCAGGGGGTACTCCAAATTATAATTATTCATGGTCTAATGGTTTGGTATTCTCAACAATAGTAAATGCTTCGCCAAATATATATAAAGTTACAGTAACCGATATTAATGGATGCACAGTAAAAGACAGCATAATAATAACAGAACCGCCAAAACTTGTAATAGATATGTTGCACAATGTTTCGATTTGCGACGGCAACGATACAACACTTACAGCATCGGCAACAGGCGGAATGTACCCTTACACACTATTATGGAATACAGGTTCACCAAACTCGTCAATAACAGTTGCACCACACGTAACAACAAACTATTATATAGTGGTAACAGATGCAAATCAATGCACAAGTATAAGCAATGTAGAAGTATATGTTTATCCTCCGCTTTTATTAAGTGTAAGTCAAAATAAAGATTCTATTTGTCCGGGCGAAAGTTTTGTAATTAGTGCGGTTGCTAATGATGGAAAAGAGCCATACATATATTATATAGATGGAGTACAAACTACTGTACCAATAACTATTTTTCCTAACACACAACACACATATCAGATAACGGTAAAAGATGGATGTGATTATCAGGCACAATCAGAAATTTATGTATATGTATATCCAAGTCCAACAAATTTTCCGACTTACGATATACAGGCAGGTTGTATTCCGTTCACCGTTTCATTTAACGAAGGAAGCCCCGATATAGGTCAGTCATATTTATGGGATTTTGGTGATGGCAGTTCGGCGTATTCAAAAAATCCGGTACACACATTCAATCAAGCCGGCGATTTTGATGTAACAGTAACGGTAACTTCTGTTTTTGGCTGCAAAACCACTAATTTTTATCAGGATTGGCTCACGGCTTATCCGTTACCGGTAGCACAGTTTGAGCCCGAGCCACCAGTAGCAACCATAATAAAACCAATAATTGTGTTTAATAATTATTCGCAATTAGCCGATAGTGTAAGATGGTTTTTTGGCGATGGCGACTCATCAAATATTTACACTCCATCACATCGTTATCCTGCTTATCCTACAGGAACTTATGACGTTACATTAATTGTTTATACCGACAAAAATTGCAGTGATACAATAACCGACATAATAGAAATACAGGATGTGTTAACCTTTTATGCACCAACAGCTTTTAGTCCCGATAAAGATGGGAAAAACGAAACATTTTTAGTTTTTGGCAACGGAATAAATTTAAACACCTTCGAACTCTTTGTTTTTGACCGCTGGGGCGAAGTTATTTTCGAATCTACTAACATGGAACAAGGTTGGGATGGTAAAGTAAAAGGTGGAAAAATAGCACCTGTTGGGGTTTACACTTGGCTCGTTAAATTCAGAGATTTTAAAGGGGTTATGCACGAAAAATCGGGAAGCGTAACGGTGGTGAGGTAAGGATTAAGAGTTGAGGTTGAGGTTAAGAGTTGAGGTTAAGAGTTGAGGTTGAGAGATAAGATTGAGTATCAATAAACTATAAAAATATGAAAACCTTTATTTCTCTTACATTTATTACAGAAATATTAATTTTTAATTTTTCTGTTTTTTCTCAAAATGGTTGCCCAAATGCCAATTTTTCGTTTCAGGATTTTACTAATTGGCAAGGATATACTGGTACTTATGATAGTTGTTGCTATACACCTGGCATAGTACCGGGAAGACATACAATTATGAATGTTCCGGGAACTGACCATAACACAGACAATATGTTAAGTGTTTTACCTCCCGGATTAAGCGTTGGAGCACGTTTGGGGAACCAGAGTGTTGGTGCCGAAGCCGAAAGATTAGTTTATTCTTTTACAATTGATTCTTCAAATGCAATTTTTTATTACTGGTATGCTGTTGTTTTGGAAGATCCATCTCATTCTCAATTAGAACAACCTAAATTTAATATAGAGTTACAAACAAGTGGCTCATCAGTAGGGTTATGTGGTTCATATTATATTGTTTCAGGAGGTTCTATTCCAGGATTTCAATCCTTTGGAAGCATTCGTTGGAAGGACTGGGCTTTAGTAGGTATTGACTTGTCTCCTTTTATTGGACAAAGTATTTCATTTGAATTTACAACTTATGATTGTGCTCAATCAGGGCATTTTGGCTATGCATATTTATCTTGTGGTTGTGATTCAAATAAAATTCATGTAAATTATACACAAAATTATGATCAGGTTACACTTACAGCTCCTTTTGGTTTCGAATATTTATGGGATACTGGCGATACAACAATGTCAATAACAATAAATAATCCAGTACCAGGAACAGTTTATACTTGCCTTTTAACCTCAATTACAGGATGTGTATCATATTTATCAGCAACAATTTTACTGCCTGTTGAAGTAAATACTATTCTTTTAGCCGAGAGTAACGTTTACCCAAATCCGACAAACAATAAATTTTTTATTAAAATACCCGAAACAAATAATAGTATAACTTATACCTATACATTATATGGAATTAATAATCAAGTTGTTATTGAAAACAAAGGAAAAGGTAATGAATTTGAAATTAACACTTCAAATATTGCAAAAGGAAATTATATTCTTATTATTCAAACATCTACAAAAAACAAATACAAATCAAAAATAATAGTAAATTAATTTTGATTTAATATTTTTAAAAATACGCAAAAAAAGGGAATTGCAATAAAGTTCTTTACACGCTAACAACTTCTTTTATTTCAGGAATTTCGCGACGAAGAGTTTCTTCTACTCCATTTTTTAAAGTCATAAGACTGTAAGGACAAGTTCCGCATGCACCTTGTAAACGTACTTTTACAATCATATCATCAGTAACTTCTATTAATTCAATATCTCCACCATCATCCTGTAAATAAGGACGTACCGAATCAAGAACATTATTTACCTTTGTTAAAATTTCTTCTTTTTTCATAAAATATTTATTTATTCATTACTACTTTTTTTGTATCTTCAAATTTATTACGTTCTTCAAGTGCAACTAATACTTTTTTGGCAAGTTCGGCAAATGCCTTTCCATCAGCTCTTTGCGAGTTAAGGGCAACTGGAGTTCCATTATCGCCACCTTCGCATATACTTTGTATAATAGGAATTTGACCTAATAAATTAATATTTAATTCTTTTGCCAAACGCTCACCACCACCGTTGCCAAAAATATAATATTTATTTTCGGGTAATTCGGCTGGGGTAAACCAAGCCATATTTTCAACTAATCCTAACACAGGAACATTAATATCTTTAGTTCTAAACATATTAATACCTTTAATTGCATCGGCAAGTGCAACATCCTGAGGTGTTGTTACAACAACAGCTCCGGTAACTGCAACTGTTTGAACTAAAGTAAGATGAATATCACTTGTGCCAGGTGGCAAATCAATTAAAACAATATCAAGTTCACCCCAGTAACCTTCTTCTATAAGTTGTTTTAATGCACTTGTAGCCATTGGACCACGCCATACAAGAGCCTGTTCTTTACTTACAAAAAAGCCAACCGACATGGTTTTTACACCATATTTTTCGACAGTTGAAATATATTTTACGCCATCAACCTCTTTCATTGGGGGCTTTGCATCTTCTATTCCAAACATTTTAGGTATTGATGGACCAAAAACATCGGCATCTAATAATCCGACTTTTAAGCTTTGTTGTGCTAATGCAACAGCTAAATTAACTGCTACAGTTGATTTTCCAACACCACCTTTTCCTGAAGCTATTGCAATAATATTTTTTACGCCATTAAATGGAAGTCTTTTATCAATTTTTCTTTCGTTAAACAAATTTTCAATTTCAAATTCTGTTTCGTTTCCAAACTTTTCGACTAAAGCTTGAATGCAATTTCTTTTTACAGAATTTGCTAAAGCGTCAACTGGTTTTTTGAATTGTAAAATTATTTTTACTTTTTTTTCATCTATTGCAATATTTGCAACCATTTCCGACTCAACAATATTTGTTTTTTCTTGGGGATGATGAACAGTTTTTAATACCTCTAAAATATCTTCGTTTGTCATTTTATTATTTTTTTACAAAGATAAAGAATTATTTAGATTAATTCTTTACAAGGGTCCCAAAAATATTTGTTAAAATTTATTATTTTATCATCAATAACTTCAATACCCTCGCTTAACAATTGCACCTGCATTTGATTTTCATTTTCAAAATGATGTTTACCGGTAAGTAGCCCATTTCTGTTTACAACTCTATGAGCAGGCACATAAAATTTACAAAAATGTGATTGATTCATTGCCCATCCCACCATTCGAGCCGAACGTACCGAACCTAAACATTTTGCAATAGCACCGTAAGAAGTAACTCTGCCTTCAGGAATTTTACAGGCAACTTCAAACACTCTTTCGAAAAAATTGTTGTTTAATCTAGTTGAATCAACTAATTTATTGCTTAATTTCCTCTTCATTGGGCAATTCTATAATTTTGTTTTGTGAGTAAATATTAAATTTTAAATATGTGATTTTTTCACCTTTCTCAACAAATAATGACTCGTAATGAGTTTGAATACTTCTAATATCATCTGCAAACTCTGAAGAATATAAATCATTAGTTTCCGAAACAATTTGCAACGAATTATAATTCAAAAGCATTCGTGTGTAATCGAATAATAAAAAACTATCTGTTTTTAAATGAATACACCCATCATTTTTTAAAAACTTCCTGTACTTTGTTAAAAACTCTGATGAGGTCAATCTTTTTTTTGCTCTTCGGGGTTTAACTTGCGGGTCGGGAAATGTGAGCCAAATTTCATCAACTTCTGAAGTATCAAAAAACGAATCAATAAGCTCAATTCTTGTTCTTAAAAAAGCAACATTTGAAATTTTTTCGTTAAAAGCTTTTTTAGCACCAACCCACATTCTGGAACCTTTAATATCTACTCCTAAAAAATTTTTTTCGGGAAATCGTTTTGCCAATCCAACGGTATATTCGCCTTTACCACAACCCAATTCCAGAACTAAAGGATTATTTTTTTTAAAAAACCCTTGTTTCCAAATTCCTTTAAATTGAAATTTTGTATTTAATGCTTCGTTAAAAGGAACCTGAACAACATTAGGCAGAGTTTCCATTTCGGCAAAACGTGCAAGCTTATTTTTTCCCACCGCTAAATATTATTTAATTTTCTCTACTCTAATACCAACATCTTCAACGTTTTTTAAATTATCTATGCGCATAGCTTGTTCTAATTCAAATGTATAATTTCCTGAATGTGGAAATGAAATATTGTTTTTATAAAGAATCTGACAACTAAAAATATCGCCCAAACCACTTCCGTACCATTTTCCTTTATCGTCGGCTAATATACAATTAACCGTATCGCGTAATTTATTGCCACTTGGGTCAATAATATTAATAAAAATGTAAATATTGCTTTTTTCATATTGTCCACCATGTCTGATGTTTACAAAAATTTTATTTATCGAAAG
This sequence comes from Bacteroidetes bacterium GWA2_32_17, assembly GCA_001769035.1. GTDB lineage: Bacteria > Bacteroidota > Bacteroidia > Bacteroidales > GWA2-32-17 > GWA2-32-17. The sequence goes on along the minus strand of MENF01000191.1, from coordinate 3,201 downwards.
TGTATCGGTAACAGGTACTTTAAACGAAATAATATTATGACGATTCCAAACAGTATTTTGAATTTCTTTATTTTCATCGAATACTCTATTTCTATCGCATGATGTTAATATAAATGCCATTAACGAAACTATAAAAATAAATTTAATTACTCTAAACATAGAAAATTGATTATTGTACACAAATAATATTTGCTTTATGCAAAGCTAATTATTTTTATTTCAGACTTCAAAAAATAATAGACATCTTTCCAAATAAATTGTTGCAAAATAAATATGTTTATTGCCACGACCTTTAGGTTGAAAATAATCTATATTCCACGACCAATAGGTCGTGGAATATTAAAATAAATAACATGGCTTTAGCCAAAATAATATTATTTTCAAACTTTCCGAAAGTTAACTCGGCTTGTGGCTTGGCAAACTTTCGGAAAGTTAACCGAGGAATATAATGAGATTTTGAAATTACACGGATTTAGTAAAAACATTTTGGCTAAAGCCGCTTCTCCTCTTCATAATTCAACCCACGACCTGAAGGTCGTGGCAATAAATGGTCAAGGCATCCGCTATCGGATTCCACAAAAGTAAAATATGCAGTTTAATTTATTCTGTCTAAATATCAGGAATATATATATTTCAATATCTGGTATAAGTTGCGGTAACATTTTCAGGTCCATTACCATCATCTACATTATAGTTCCACGAGATAGAATTATAATTTGAAGATATACTTCCTGTACCATTAAAAATATATCCTGGTATTATTGCATTTGATATTGTAAGAGTCTGTCCACTTTGTGTTGCGGGTACACTTTTACCTAAACCCAGACCAAAAAAATTGTCAATTATTATTTTGTTTGAAGCTGTGGTATCACTCGAAATATCAACATAATAATTCTGTTGACCATAAGTTGTGCTGTTTTCTGAAACTTTCCATGAGCCAATTATATTTGTGTTTTGTGAATTGGGGTCATCTTCTTTTTGACAAGAATTTAGAAAAACAGAAATAACAACAAATAAAATAAATGTAATTCGTTTCATTGGATTAATTTTTTAACAAAGATAAAAAAAATACAACTCTAATTTATTATCTTAAAACCAGTATAAGGAATTAATACTTCGGGTACTATAATACCATCTGAAGTTTGATTGTTTTCGAGCAAAGCAGCTACTATTCGTGGCAAAGCCAATGCACTACCATTTAATGTGTGTGCAAGCTGATTCTTTTTTGTTGCATCGTCTTTATATCTTAATTTTAAGCGATTTGCCTGAAAAGTTTCAAAATTTGATACCGAACTTACTTCTAACCAACGTTTTTGAGCTTCGCTGTAAACCTCAAAATCGTAAGTTAAAGCCGATGTAAAACCCATGTCGCCACCGCAAAGTCTTAATATCCTGTATGGTAAACCTAATTTTGTAACTAATGATTCTACATGTTTAACCATTAATTCGAGTTGTGAGTATGAATCTTTTGGATTTGCAATAACAACAATTTCAACCTTATCGAACTGGTGCAATCTGTTTAATCCACGAACATCTTTTCCGTACGAACCGGCTTCACGTCTAAAACAAGGAGAATAAGCTGTATATTTTACAGGAAAATCTGATTCATTAACAACTACATCTCTAAATATATTTGTTACAGGCACTTCGGCAGTAGGAATTAAATAAAAATTATCAGTTGCATCATGATACATTTGTCCTTCTTTATCGGGAAGTTGCCCCGTTCCATAACCCGAATCTTCGTTTACCATAAATGGTGGAATTACTTCTCGAAAACCTGCATTTATAGCTTCGTCTAAAAAAAAGCTGATTAACGAACGCTGAAATTTTGCTCCTTTACCTTTATAAACTGGAAATCCCGCACCTGTAATTTTATTTCCAAGGTCGAAATCAATTATATCGTATTTTTTTGCTAATTCCCAATGGGGCAACAGATTACTATTTTCAAAAATAGCTGGTCCTCCTGTGCGGACAACTTCGTTGTTTTCGGCTGATTTTCCTTTTGGCACCGATGAATGTGGTAGGTTTGGAAGTGTTATTAGTACATCCTTAAGCTCGTTTTCGGCATCGGCTAACTGTTGTGTAAATTGTTTAATCTCTTCTTTTAAATTTACAGTAACTTGTTTTGCTTTTTCGGCTTGCTCTTTTTGCCCCGATTTTATTAATCCGCCTATTTGCTGCGATACTTTATTGAGTTCGGCAAGTTTATTATCCGACTGATTTTGAACAGATTTTCTTTTATTATCGAGTTCTATTATTTTTCCGATTGTTTTACGGGCATCAACATTTTTAACTGCTAAACGTTCAATAACAAACTCTGTATTTTCCTGAATAAGTTTAAGTGTTAACATAATATTTTAAAAAAATCCCGATTTTTGACAAGCAAAAATCGGGATAAAAATATGAAAAAAAAAAATTATTCTGCCGATACTGCTTCTACTGTATCTATAGAAACATAAGATTTGTCGTTCTTTTTTCTTTTAAAAACAACTCTTCCGTTTTTAAGTGCAAAAAGTGTATGGTCTCGACCCATTCCAACGTTTTCGCCGGGAAAGTGTACTGTTCCTCTTTGACGTACAATTATATTTCCCGAAACTGCAAGCTGACCGCCGTAAATTTTTACTCCAAGCCGTTTGCTGTGCGATTCACGACCGTTATGCGAACTACCCGCACCTTTTTTATGTGCCATATCTGAATATTTTTAATTATTTTAAATTTATATCTTCTATTTCAACCTGCGAAAGGTATTGACGATGACCATTCATCTTTTGATAGCCTTTACGTCTTTTCTTTTTAAACACAATAACTGTATCTCCTCTTAAATGACTTAAAACTTTAGCCGAAACTGATGCTCCTTTTACTGTAGGTGCACCAACTTTTACTTTGCCTTCATTATCTATTAAAAGAACTTTTTCAAATTCCAAAGAACTGCCTTCAGTGGCTTCAAGGCGATTAACGTACAATTTCTTGCCTTTTTCTACCTTAAATTGTTGTCCTGCAATGTCAACTATAGCATACATGATGTAAAAATTTATTTTATAAGGACTGCAAAGGTATTAAATTTATTTTAAAATGAAATATTTTATAAATATTTTTTTAATTATTTATTTAAAGTCTGAAAGACGACTATCTAGAGTTTGTCTATAATATCGTAATAATAGTATAAAGCTCCAAATTCCAAATCCCAAATTCCAAGTTTGG